>JANPCR010000342.1:0-30557 GCA_031431035.1 Rhodoferax sp. | reverse complement strand
ATCGCCTGGGTTAGCCCACGAATTGGGCGACTTCAAAAAATAAAGCGGCTCTGGGGGCGTGGCCAGTTGCAGCTTGTCGCCCAGCGCTTTGAAATTGTTCCAAAGGGCAATGATTTTGCTGGGTTGGGTGGGGGCTAGCAGTTTGATGTCAGCCAGCTGAAGGGTTTGCCCGGTGGGTTTTGCATCAGCGAACATGTCGCCTTGGTAAACAGTGACGCATCCGTCATCAGTGCCCAATTGGCCAAAGCCCGCTTGGCCTGAATGGGCAAATCGAATCCAATGGCTCAACATTTGTGCATCCTTGCTGCAAAAACCAAAGGGCCGAAGTGTACCAAGGGAAGAATCACTTCAGTTTCGTTTGGTTGTTGAATCAGGGGATTGCATTTCGCCGTCAATGTAAAACCATTGCTGCCCCTCCAGCACAAAGCGACTGATTTCGTGCATGCGGCTGGCGCGCCCGTCAACCTTGTAGCGGGCAACAAATTCGACCACGCCTGCATCGGTAGTGGCTGCGGCGTGCAAAACCTCTAGACCGAGCCATTTGACGGGAGACAGCTCCAGTTCGCCAGGTGAGGTTGACGCATGCCAGGTTGCCATCAAATAGTCGATCAGCCCCAGGGCGTAGGCACTGTAGCGCGAGCGCATGAGCGCCTCGGGCGTGGGCGCAAACGGGCCTTCGCCCAAGCCCGCCCGAGCGGCGGCGTGAAACGGCCCGCAGCACTGCGCATAAGGCAAATCGCTGTGACAAGGACAGGGCGCATGGGCAGCCAGCAGGTTTTTCTTCATTCGGGCGATGGTAGCGTTTGCAACTGGCTGACCCGGCTCGCAAAAAAGGCACATGGCGCAAAATACCGCCCATGAAACCCCCCAAGAGATTGCAAACGCTGATTGAAGAAGGCTTGATCGACAGCGTGACCCGCCAGTTGATGAGCGGCAAAGAGGCCGAGGTGTTTGTAGTGCGAATCGGTGACGAAACGCGTTGCGCCAAGGTCTACAAAGAGGCCACCAACCGCAGCTTTCGCCAGGCGGTGGATTACACCGAGAACCGCAAGGTCAAAAACACCCGCCAAGCCCGCGCCATGGCCAAAGGCACCAAATTTGGCCGCGCGTCGCAAGAAGCCGCTTGGCAAAGTGCCGAGGTCGATGCCCTGTACCGCCTGGCCGATGCCGGGGTGCGGGTGCCCAAACCCTTCAATTTTTTTGAAGGCGTGCTGCTGATGGAACTGGTCACCGACGCTCAAGGAGACGCGGCGCCGCGCCTGAACGATGTGCAATTCACCCCTGATGCCGCACGTGCCCATCACGCCACGCTGCTGGTTGAAGTCATGCGCATGCTGGCAGCGGGGGTGGTGCATGGCGATTTGTCAGAGTTCAACATCCTGCTGGGCCATGGCGTCAATTCGCAGGGCGCAGCTCAGGATTTGCCAGTCATCATTGACCTACCGCAGGCGATTGACGCGGCTGGCAACAACCACGCTGAACGCATGTTGCTGCGCGATGTGACCAATTTGCGCGACTTTTTTGGCCAGTTTGCGCCCGATTTGCTGGCCACCGAGTTCGGGCCAGAAATTTGGGAGCGCTACCAGCGCGGCACTTTAGACCCCGACGTGGCGCTGACCGGGCGCTTCGTCAGCCCCAAAAAGCCGACCGATGTGGGCGGTTTGATGCGAGAAATCGACGATGCCCGGGCCGAAGAGGCGGCGCGGCAACTGCGCATGGGCCTGGTCCGAAACGCCTGAGAAACGCCTGAGAAACGTTTGAAATAACCTCGAAATAGGGCAAAAACACCTAAACACAGTAAAAAAGCCTACTAAATACCCAAATTGGGTATTTAGTAGGCTTTTTTGATCAATTTTGTCGATTTTGAGATAAAATAGGCCTCTAGCTCTCGAATTTATTCAATAGTTTGCTATGTATGTTATAGCAAAACAACTGCTTCGATGAGGTGCTCCGACTGGCCTGCGGGCCTGTGCGGGCCTGTGCGGGCCTGCGGTGGCCCCAAAACCGCGTTCAAATTACCCAACGCAGCCGCTGGCTACAAACCCAGCATCAGTTTCAGGTTCTGTACCGCCGCACCACTGGCACCCTTGCCCAAATTGTCCAGCTTGGCGATCAGCACCGCGTGCTGAAAACCGTCGTCCGCGCCGGTGTTGCCAAACACCCGCAATTCCATTTTGTTGCTGTTGGTCAAGCCCAGAGGGTCGATTTTGTCGTTTGCGCCCACGGGCACCACGCTCACCCATTCGCTGCCCGCGTAGTGTTTGGTCAGGGCGTTGTGCAAATCTTGCGCCGTCGGCTTGCCGGGCAGCAAAGACAAATCCAGCGGCAACTGCACCAGCATGCCCTGGCTGAAATTGCCGACTGACGGCACAAACACCGGGCGGCGCGTCATGCCGGTGTATTTCATGATTTCAGGTAAATGCTTGTGTTTCAAGCCCAAACCGTAGATTTCAAAAGCCGGGGCCTGGCCCTTTTCGTAGGCTTCAATCATGCTGCGCCCGCCGCCGCTGTACCCGCTGATCGACGGCAGCGTGAGCGGGTGGTCCCGTGGAATAAAGCCGGCGTCCACCAAAGGGCGAATCAAGGCAATCGCCCCCGTGGCGTAGCAGCCTGGGTTGGCCACCCGATTCGCATTTTTCACAGCCAAGGCCTGGCCCGCCGCCAGTTCCGCAAAACCGAACACCCAGCCGGGTGCCGTGCGGTGGGCAGTAGACGCATCGATAATTTTGGGGCCTGGTTTGCCTGTGGAATGGGCAATCTCGTCAATCATCGCCACCGATTCGACTGCTGCCACGTCGTGCAGACACAAAACCACCAAATCGACCTGCGCCATCAGCGCGCGCTTGGCGCTGGGGTCTTTGCGCAGCTCGGGCGCGATGCTGACCAGCTCAACCGCAGGAATGGCCTGCAGGCGTTCACGGATTTGCAAGCCCGTGGTACCGGCTTCGCCATCGATAAATACTTTGAATACCTTGGCCATCGTGCTCTTTCGTCGAGTTTTCAGTTCCGGGTGCGCAAAGTGCGCTCTACCCCGATGCGCGCCCAACCCAAATTGCGCCCAATTTTGGTGCGGTGCAACATGATACATTCTCAGGTTGCAAGTTCCAAACGTCTTGCGCATGCGTTTTGACAAAATTTTAAAGCGCTGACGCCTCCCAAGTTTTGAACAGACCTGTTCATTTTCATCCATTCCTGAGAAAGCCCTCATGAAGATTCACGAATACCAAGGCAAGGAAATCTTGCGCCAGTTCGGCATAGTCACGCCGCGCGGAATTCCCGCATTCACCGTGCAAGAGGCCGTTGAGGCGGCTCAAAAACTGGGTGGCCCAGTTTGGGTGGTTAAAGCCCAAATCCACGCCGGTGGGCGCGGCAAGGGTGGCGGCGTCAAGTTGGCGCGCTCGATTGAAGATGTCAAAAAACTCGCAGGCGAAATCTTGGGCATGCAGCTGGTTACCCACCAAACCGGCCCCATGGGCCAAAAAGTCCGCCGTTTGCTGATTGAAGACGGTGCCGACATCAAGAAAGAGTATTACGTTTCAGCCGTGACCGACCGCGCCACCCAGCGTGTTGCGTTCATCGTCTCAAGCGAAGGCGGCTTGGACATTGAAGGCGTTGCCCACGACACACCCGAGAAAATCATCACCGAAATTGTGGATCCCGCGCTGGGATTGACCGAAGCGCAAGGCAAAAAGCTGTCCGATGCGATTGGCGTGCCCGCAGGCTCTACCGCGCAGTGCGTGGACGTGCTGCAAAAGCTGTACAAAACCTACATGGACACGGATGCGTCCTTGGTTGAGATCAACCCGCTCATCCTGGAAGGCAACGGCAACATCAAAGCGCTGGACGCGAAGTTCAATTTCGATGCCAATGCCCTGTTCCGCCACCCCGAAATCGTGGCTTACCGTGATCTGGACGAAGAAGACCCGGCTGAAGTTGAAGCCAGCAAGTTCGACTTGGCCTACATCAGCCTGGACGGCAACATTGGCTGCTTAGTCAACGGCGCAGGTCTGGCCATGGCCACGATGGACACCATCAAGCTGTTTGGCGCAGAGCCAGCCAACTTTTTGGACGTGGGCGGCGGCGCAACCCCTGAAAAAGTCACCGAAGCCTTCAAAATCATGCTGAAGAACAAGAAGGTCAAGGCCATTTTGGTCAACATCTTCGGCGGCATCATGAAGTGCGACACCATTGCCACCGGCGTGATCACCGCCTGCAAAGCCACAAACCTGAGCGTGCCCCTGGTCGTGCGCATGAAAGGCACCAACGAAGAGCTGGGCAAGAAGATGCTGGCCGAGTCAGGCCTGCCCATCATCAGCGCTGACTCTATGGCGGAAGCCGCCCAAAAAGTTGTGGCCGCATTGAAAGGTTAACTCACCATGTCCATCCTGATCAACAAAAACACCCGCGTCATCACGCAAGGCATTACCGGTAAGACCGGTCAGTTTCACACTGAAAAATGCCAGGAATACGCGAACGGCAAAAATTGCTTCGTCGCCGGGGTGAACCCCAAAAAAGCCGGTGAAAAGATTTTTGAAATCCCAATTTTTGGCAGCGTCAAAGAAGCCGCAGCGCAAACTGGCGCCACAGTCTCAGTCATTTACGTGCCGCCAGCAGGTGCCGCAGCCGCCATTTGGGAGGCGGTTGAAGCCAACCTGGACCTCGCCATTTGCATCACTGAAGGCATTCCCGTGCGCGACATGCTGGAAGTACGCAACAAAATGCGCGCCAAAGAAGCCGCTGGTGGCAAAAAAACGCTGCTGCTGGGGCCTAACTGCCCCGGTTTGATCACCCCTGACGAAATCAAAATCGGCATCATGCCGGGCCACATCCACCGCAAAGGCCGTATTGGCGTAGTCAGCCGGTCGGGCACATTGACTTATGAGGCGGTCGGTCAGCTCACTGAAATTGGCCTGGGCCAATCCAGCGCCGTTGGCATCGGCGGCGACCCAATCAACGGTTTGAAGCACATCGACATCATGCGCATGTTCAACGACGATCCTGAGACCGACGCCGTCATCATGATTGGCGAAATTGGTGGCCCGGACGAGGCAGAAGCTGCTCGCTGGTGCAAAGACCACATGAAAAAACCGATTGTCGGCTTCATTGCCGGCGTCACCGCCCCCGCAGGCAAGCGCATGGGCCATGCGGGTGCCCTGATCTCGGGCGGAGCCGACACGGCAGACGCTAAATTGGCCATCATGGAAGAGTGCGGCTTCAAAGTAACCCGCAACCCGTCTGAAATGGCCAAGCTGCTCAAAGCGCTGCTGTAAGCAAAACTACGGTCATGGCCAGCCAAATTGGCTGGTTAAACTTGGGGTTATTCATGGAAACGCTTCTTTGGAAGCGTTTTCTAATTTAAGAAGCAAAAAAAAGACATCAACTATGGACGCCTTCCTAACCCCCGCTTTTTTGATTGCAGTCGGTCAAATTATCATGATCGACATTTTGCTCGGCGGCGACAATGCCGTAGTCATCGCGCTAGCGTGCCGTCAATTGCCACCCAAACAACGAAAACTGGGCATTATTTACGGTACGGTTGGCGCCATCGTTTTGCGAGTGGTTTTGATCGCCTTTGCGCTGACCCTGCTGGCGGTTCCCTATTTGAAATTGGTTGGGGCTGTATTGCTCGTGTGGATTGGCGTTAAATTGTTGATGCCTGAAGACGATGGCGAGCATTCCAACATCACGGCCAGCGACAAACTCTGGAGCGCGGTCAAAACAGTCATCGTGGCAGATTTGGTGATGAGTGTGGACAACGTGCTGGCGATTGCTGGTGCTGCTGAAAGCGCCGGCCAACATCAGCTCGCACTGGTGATTTTTGGACTGCTAGTAAGTATTCCCATCATTGTTGGGGGCAGCCAAATCGTGCTGAAGTTGATGGAGAAATTCCCTATCATCATTACGCTAGGGGGCATGCTTTTGGGCTGGATAGCAGGGCAAATGGCCTACACCGACCCCGCTTTGAAAGGTCTGGTTCCCTCCAGCAAAGCGCTGGAATATGCCTGTGCGATTGGGGGCGCAATCCTCGTCTTGTTGCTCGGGAAAGTGTTGGCGTCACGGTCACAGCGCCAAACAAGCGCCTAGCGAAGTTTGTTAAAGCCGCCATTCGCATAAAAACGACAAGACTTCGGTCACAAGTCACTTGTCCTGAAAGCCCGTGTCTGCTAACGTTGTGGGCCTTGCTACATGCAAGATAGAGCATGCAAGGTGGAACATGGCTGTGGGGCTTCGCGGGTTGATTCTTGACCTGTAACTTCAGTTTGGACGGGACGTGGCAAAAGATTCAAGCGCTGGGCGGGGTAAATTTTGGCGAACCGACTGGTTTGCGGGCTTGGCCGTGGTTATTGCCGTTCTCTTGGTGCACACGGCAACCGACTTTTTTGAGGCGCTGGAACGACGCTATTACGACTTCGCAAGCACCAGCAGCAACCGCCAACCCAGTGACCGAATTGCCATCATTGCGATTGACGACCAGAGCATAGCCAACATTGGCCGCTGGCCCTGGCCACGCGATGTGCATGCCAAGCTGATAGACCAATTGGCCGGTGCCAAAGCCAAAACCATTGTCCACACGACCTTCTTTTTTGAGCCGCAAGTCGATCGCGGGCTGGCCTATATCCGGCAAATGAAGGACTTGTTGGCGCAAAACTCGGCGTCAGTTGGCACAGACGGCGTGATTGGCGCGCAGGCGGAAACAAACCAGCGCCTGCAAAAAATCATCTCGGAGGCTGAATCAGCCCTGGATACAGACGCAATTTTGGCTGCGAGCATCAAAAAAGCTGGCAATGTGGTGGTGCCCTCTGTTTTTGTCCTGGGTGCGCCACAGGGCAAGCCAGACACGGCCTTGCCACCCTTCGCCTTGAGAAGCGCGGTCGACGAAAACAACAATTTTTCATTGCCAGCCTTCAAAAGCCAGCAACCCATCGAGTCAATCGGCTTGGTAGCAGCAGGCGTCGGGCACCTAAACCAACTGCCAGACGCTGACGGCGCGGTTCGTTCGGAGCCCTTGCTGGTCAATTACTTTGGTAAGGCAGTGCCCTCTTTGGCTTTGCTGGCATCGGCAAATAGTCTGAATCTGTCGACAAGCGACATCAAAGTGAACCCGGGAGAGTCCGTTCAGATTGGCAAATTGAAAGTCAGGACTGACGAGAGCGCCATGATGTTTCCGCAGTTCTACAAAGGCAAAGACGGTCGTGACGCATTTGCCAGAGATTCGTTTTTCGATGTCTTGAACGGCAAAATTCCCACCTCCAAATACACCGACAAGATTGTCATCATTGGCGCGACTGCGCAGGGCGTCGGTAATATATTTCCTGTGCCTGGAAACCCCGGTTTGTACCCGGTGGACTCCATTGCCCATGTCACCTCCAGCATCTTAAGTGAGCATTTCATTGTGCTGCCGACCTGGAGCGTTTGGGCAACTTTTGCCGCTTTTTTGCTGATCTCGGCGTACATCATCGTTGCCCTGCCGCGCTTGTCTGCAGGCATGGCTGCGGCGATCACTTTGGTGCTTTTCGTGGTACTTTTGGGGCTTGAGTTTGGCCTTCTATCAAGCGCCGCGCTCTGGCTGAAACTCGTTTTTCCGGCAGCGTTGCTCATTCTTGGGCATTTGGCGCTGACCACCAAGCGTTTCCTGATGACCGAGGCCGGCAAAATCAAATCCGACGAAGAGTCGGCTGAAACCAGCCGCATGATGGGCCTGGCAATGCAAGGTCAAGGGCAATTGGATGCGGCTTTTGATCGCTTTCGCAGGGTTCCCATGAACGAAGCGGTGATGGGAAACCTCTACAGTTTGGCGCTAGACTTCGAACGCAAACGCCAATTCAACAAGGCCGAGGCCGTTTACGAGCACATGGCGGCGTTCAACAAAGACTACAAAGACCTCAAGTCCAAACTAAGCCGCGCCAAAAATTTGTCAGAAACCGTCATGTTGGGCGGTGGTGGCTCGCACCCAGGCGGCACCATGCTGCTGGACGGCGGCGCTGTTGAAAAACCCATGCTCGGCCGGTACCAGGTTGAAAAAGAACTTGGCAAAGGCGCAATGGGTGTGGTTTACCTCGGGAAAGACCCCAAAATTGGGCGTGTCGTCGCCATCAAAACCATGGCATTGAGCCAAGAGTTTGACGGTGATGAACTGGTGGATGCCAGGGAGCGCTTTTTCCGTGAGGCCGAAACGGCCGGGCGACTGCAACACCAGAACATTGTCACGATCTTCGATGCGGGTGAAGAGCACGATTTGGCCTACATCGCCATGGAATTCCTCAAGGGCAAAGACTTGGTGGATGCCTGCAAAGATGGGCAGTTGTTTCCAGTCCCGCGAGTTCTCTCCATCATTGCGCGTGTGGCTGAGGCCCTAGCTTACGCACACAAGCAAAATGTGGTGCACCGGGACATCAAGCCTGCCAACATCATGTACGAGGTGGAAAGCGACACGGTGAAGGTAACGGACTTTGGTATTGCCCGCATTACTGACTCCAGCAAAACCAAGACGGGCATGGTGCTGGGTACGCCAAGCTTCATGTCGCCTGAGCAGTTGGCTGGTAAAAAGGTTGATGGTCGGTCTGACCTTTACTCTTTGGGCGTCATGCTCTTTCAAATGCTGGCCGGTGTGTTGCCGTTTCGGGGCGACTCCATGGCGGAACTAATGTACAAAATTGCCAATGAGGAGGCACCGGATATTCGCGTTATTCGCAGCGACCTCTCAGAAAATCTGGCCGATCTGGTGGCGCTTTCACTCAGCAAACGCCCTGAAACCCGCTACCAGGATGGCGACCAATTTGCAACCGATTTGCGCGCGGTCATGGTGGGTATGCCGGGCAGCTCTGCTTTTGCACGCCTGCCCGACGGGCAATCAAGTCGCACGTCAGGTGTGGCACCCCTGTCTACCGCAGCCGCTCCGCTTTCTTCGAGCGCTGCATTGACTGCCAACGACAAAACAGTGGTGATGAACAAACCCCGAGCGGACGCAGAAGATTTTCAGAAAACCGTGATGCATGCCCGTTCTGCGAACCCTGATCACGAGAAAACCGTTGTACATTTGCCCAGTGCAGGTCCAGCGGTCGCCAAGCCACCTGCTGCCAGTACCCCGCCTGACATTGAGATATAGCAATAATAAATAAATGCAATGATTTACACGTTTTCTACCAAGACAGACCCAGGTCGCGCTAGAGAAAATAACGAGGACTCGGTTGCGTTTGATGATGTGACTCAGGTCGCTGTTTTGGCTGATGGGATGGGCGGGTACAACGCAGGCGAAATCGCAAGCGGCATGGCCACGGCCTTTATCAAATCCGAAATGTCCCGCTGGCTTTCAGAAGCTGGCAAGCAGGCGAAGACCAAAGAGATTCGCCGTGCGCTTGAGATTTGCGTAGACAACGCCAATCGGTCTATATTTAACGCTGCGAATTCAAACTCACAGTATCAGGGAATGGGCACTACCCTGGTGGTGGCAGTTTTTCAAGAGTCCCGCCTGATGCTTGGGCACATTGGCGATTCAAGGTGTTATCGTTTGCGCTCTGGCAGCTTTGAGCAAATCACCAAAGACCATTCACTTTTGCAGGAACAGCTTGACGCAGGCTTGCTGACCATGGAGCAAGCCGCAACCTCGACCTACAAGAATCTGGTCACGCGTGCCTTGGGCGTTGACGACACTGTTTTGCTTGAACTCAATGAGCACGAAGTTGAGCCAGGCGACCTTTACGTGCTGTGTTCTGATGGTTTATCAGATATGGTTGATGATGCCGAAATTGCGAGTATCGTTGAACGTGACTTGACGCTGGAGCAAAAAGCGGACGAACTGGTTGCAGTCGCAAATGGACATGGCGGGCGAGATAACATTTCGGTTTTGTTGGCGCAGGTCGGTGTGGGCAAGGAAAAAACCGGATTGATTCGACGATTGCTGAGAAAATAGGTCGCAAATGTGTGTTTTAACTAGAAATATCAGGAACAGGAGTCGGTCATGCCGAAAATGATCGTATCGATCGATGGTGTTGTCATCAAGGAAGTCCAGTTAACCAAAGACCGGACTACGTTGGGGCGACGGCCCTACAACGACATTGTCATTGATAACCTAGCTGTCAGCGGTGAGCATGCCGTGTTGCAAATGACTGGCAATGAGGTTTATCTTGAAGACCTCAACAGCACCAACGGCACTTACGTCAACGGTAAGGCTGCTAAAAAGCAATCGCTGCAAAACGGTGATGTGGTTGAAGTTGGGAAGTACAAAATAAAGTACGTCAATGAAGTCGTTGAGCAAGGATTTGAAAAAACCATGATGGTTCGCCCCAGTGTGGCGGCCGCTTTGGTGGCGTCTCAGCAAACCCCCATTCCCCGGCCGGTTGTGGCGACGCCAGACTCAGGATTTTCAAGCCTCAGCCGCGCTTCCATCAAAGTGTTGTCGGGTGCGGCGTCAGGGCGTGAAGTGCCGTTGACCAAGGTCGTCACCACCATCGGCAAGCCTGGAGTGGCAGTGGCTGCTATCACCAAGCGAAACCACGGTTTCTTCGTTCACCATGTCGAAGGCGCAGGCAACCCGACTCTCAATGGTGGGCCAATTGGTGTGGATCCGGTGTCGCTCAAAAACGGCGATCTGATTGAGCTGGCAGGCACTCAGATGCAATTTATCCAGATCTGAGTGGCCGAAGGACGCTGCTTCCAGCAATCCAGGCATGTAAAACCTGATTTTTCTGGGGTTTCATGAATTCAATTCTGAAACACTGGTCCCGCATCGCAGTCACTTTGCTGCCTTTGGTGTTCGCGCTACTGCATGCGGTGGGCGTTGTGAACATTGGTTTGCTTCAGCGCTTAGACGACATTATTTACGATGCTCGCCTGCGCGCCACAATGCCCAAAACGCTCGATGATCGCATTGTCATCATCGACATTGACGAAAAAAGTCTTGCCGAAGTCGGTCGTTGGCCATGGGGCCGCAATAAGATGGCGGATTTCACCGAAGAGCTATTTGGTCGCCAAGCCATTGCCACGTTGGGTTTTGACATCGTTTTTGCAGAAGCAGACGAAAGCTCAGGCCTGAAAAGACTCAACGAGTTGGCTCAAAACGAACTGCGCGATCAAGCTGGGTTTGCGGACAAGGTGCAAGCCCTTCAAGGCGTGCTCGATTACGACGCCGCGTTTGCCAGGGCGCTGGAGAGGCGTCCCATTGTTTTGGGCTACTACTTCACGAGTGATCGTGACGGCAGAACATCGGGTGAGTTGCCAGCGCCAGTCATGGGGGTTGAGTCACTGCAAGGGCGCCCCATCAAGTTCACATCATTCACGGGTTTTGGATCGAATATTGCCCAGCTATCTAAAGCGGCGCCGATTGCTGGACATTTCACGCCCATTCCGGAGCCCGATGGGGTGGTCAGGTCGCTGCCGCTTGTCGCTGAATACAAGAGTAAGTACTACGAGTCGCTGTCATTGGCCATGTTTCGCCTGCTGATCGACTCTCCGTCGGTCGTTCCAGGTTTCCCCAAAGACCGTCTTTTGCCAAGAAACTACCAGGGGCTGGAAAGCATTCTTTTGACCAAAGGCGGCAAGTCTGTCGCCATTCCAGTGGATGCCAATGTGTCCGTGTTAATCCCTTACCGCGGTTTTGGCGGCCCCCAAGGCGGATCATTCAAGTACATCTCAGCGGTGGATGTGCTGCAAAAGCGCTTGCCTGCAGGCTCGCTGAAAGACAAGATAGTTTTGATGGGCACCACAGCGCCCGGCTTGCAAGATATTCGAACCGCCCCTGTTGGTGATGTCTTCCCAGGAGTTGAAGCCCACGCCAATGTCATTTCCGGGCTATTGGACGACAGAATTCTTGTCAAACCCGATTACTCCGTGGGCTACGACGTGTTGCTATTGATCATCGCTGGCTTAACTCTCGCTATCGCCTTGCCTTTGTTGACTGCCTCTCGGGCTATGCTGCTAAGTGCTCTTGTTTTGTTTGGTCTGGTGGGCATTAATTTCTGGATGTACCTGTCATTTGGCTTGGTGCTGCCTTTAGCCTCAGGTTTAACCATGGCAGTTGCGGCATTTGCATTGAACATGAGCTACGGCTATTTCGTTGAAAGTAAATCCAAACGCGAGCTTGCCAACCTGTTTGGAACCTACGTGCCGCCTGAGCTTGTCGATGAAATGGTCAAGGACCCCGACAGTTACAGCATGAAGGCCAGCAACAAAGAAATGACGGTGATGTTTTGTGACATGCGCGGGTTCACCAAAATGTCAGAGCAAATGGAGCCCATCCAGTTGCAAGCGCTGCTGAACAGCGTTTTCAGCCGTCTGACCAGCCTTATTCGCGCCAACCGCGGCACCATAGACAAGTACATGGGCGATTGCGTGATGGCTTTTTGGGGTGCACCCGTCGAAACCACTGAGCATGCGCAATTGGCAGTGAAGGCTGCCATGGAAATGTCACTGGCCATGCGTGACATCAATCAAGAGCATCGCGCCAAGGGAATCCCCGAAATAGGCATTGGTATTGGGCTCAATACAGGCAGCATGTGTGTGGGCGACATGGGCTCGAATATCCGGCGCAGTTACACCGTGATTGGTGATGCTGTCAATTTGGGGTCGCGACTCGAAGGCCTCTCAAAGTCCTACGGCATTGACCTGGTCGTCAGCGAAACCACGCGCAAGCTGGCCCCTGACTTTGCCTGGCAAGAACTCGATAAAGTCCGAGTCAAGGGCAAAGACCAAGCCGTTGCCATTTTTTACCCACTGGCCAAATCGGGGCAGCTGCCGGCAGACGCTGCGTCAGAGCTTAAAACCTGGGCCGCGTTCTTAAAAGCGTACAGAGCGCAGGACTGGGATCAGTCGGATGTCTTCTTGCTCAATTTGACCCGCCTAAATGCGAAAAAATACCTTTACCAACTGTATTCAGAGCGTGTAGCCTCTATGCGTATGCTCCCATTTGATCCTGAGTGGGATGGGGCGACAAACTACGATACGAAGTGAGGCCGGGCCATGAAAGTTCGAGTGTTGGGCTGTTCCGGGGCGATTGCCAAAGACTGCCGAACCACGTCTTTTTTAGTTGATGACGACGTTTTAATCGACGCCGGAACCGGTGTGGGCGATTTGACACTGGAGGAAATGCGAGCTGTCAATCAGGTTTTTCTGACACATTCTCATTTGGACCATGTTGCGGCTCTGCCTTTGATGGTGGACGCCTGCGCAGCCCGGCGCACCGCTCCGCTTCAAATTCACGCGCTAGCGGGAACAATTGCCGCATTGCGTGCTCATATTTTCAATGACGTCATTTGGCCTGACTTCAGCCGCATTCCCACGCCCGAAAACCCCTTCGTTTCATTTCATGAAATCAAAACTGGACAGACCCTTCAACTTAAGGGTAAGCTTATAGAGGTTTTGCCTGCAGTTCATACGGTTCCTGCAGTGGGTTACGCCGTGACCGCTGGCAAAGGTTGCTGGGTATTCAGTGGCGACACTGAGCGCAACCCGGCGTTTTGGCAGCGAGTCAATGAACTGAAGGTCGCTATTTTGGTGATTGAAACTGCCTTTAGCAACCGGGAAAAAGACCTTGCCAAATTAAGCTTGCACCTGTCCCCCATGGTTTTGGCAAGCGAACTCGATTTAATAGCCAGGGACAAGAAGTACCCCATCTACATCACCCACACCAAACCTGCAGAAACTGCACTCATCATGGCCGAAATTCAAAAATTCGATGAGACCGCAGTGAACGGCCCGAATGTGACCCACGACATCAGGTGGCTGCGAGCCGGCCAGGAATTCGAAATATGAATGCTGTTTTAAAACCTGCTGTGCCAGCAAAGGCGCTGGATCAAGCCTTTGTTGATTCGCAGCAGTTGCCCGTTGAAAAGCGTGGCACAACCTTTGAAGCCCTGTTTTACCGACAACTTCAGCAGGTGACCGCGCGCATTCACGAGACTGACAACGTCGAGCAAATTATGCTGGAGGCCAGCCAGGACATTTGCAAACTGCTCAACGCAGACCGGCTTACCCTGTACGCGGTCAACGAGGACCGTACCGCGATCGTCTCCAAGGTCAAAACCGGTTTGAATAGCAGCCGTGACCTTAAACTGCCCATTTCCCCTCAAAGTCTGGCCGGGTACGCCGCCTTCAGCCGCAAGCTGATCAACCTGGTTGATGTTTACGATGAAGCCGCACTTAAGCTGATTCACCCGGCGCTCACTTTCCTTAAAGAAGTTGACAAACGGTCTGGCTACCGTACCCGTGAAATGCTGGTAGCCCCCATCATGGAAGGCAACACGCTGCATGGCGTGCTGCAAGTCATCAACAACAAAGGCAACCAGGCCTTCAGCGAGCTGGAGGTTGAAGGCGTATCGCAACTTTGCAAAACGCTGGCCACGGCGATTCGCCAAAGGGTTTTAAAAACGGACGACGGCCCCAAAAAAATCGCCACCAAATACGACGGTTTGGTGAACGACGGCGTCATCACGCTGCCAGAGCTTCAGCAGTGCATTCACGATGCCCGGGTTGACGGCAAAACGGTTGAACATCAGCTTATGGCGATGTTCAAAATCAAGCCGGCGCAAATTGGCCCATCGCTGTCCAAATTTTTTGGCGTGCCCTATGAGCCGTTCAACGCGGGGCGCATTCGCTCCGAAATGCTGCATGGTGCTTTGAAGCGCGATTTCGTTATTGGCCAAGGCTGGTTGCCGCTTGAAGAGTCCCCCGAAGGCATGGTCATCATGTGCGTTGACCCGGAAGCCGTGCGCGGGTCGCGTGTGGTACCCCAGGTTTTCCCCAAAATAGGCAAGTTTGCCTACCGCGTCACCACCCAAACCGAGTTTCAGGAAACCCTGGGTCAGATTTTTGGCGCAGGAGTTGAAGGCGGCACCATTGACGAACTGCTGGCCGACCTGGACGGCGGGCCCATTGATGATGGCAGCAACGACGATTCGCTTGAGTCAGCCGCTGCAGACAATGAATTGGTCAAGTTCGTCAACAAAGTCATTATTGACGCCTACAACCAAAAGGTGTCTGACATTCACATCGAGCCCATGCCGGGCAAGCTCAAAACCGGCATTCGCTTTCGCATTGATGGCACCCTGATGCCCTACATTGAAGTTCCCGCTCATTACCGGCAGGCCATGGTGACGCGCTTGAAGATCATGTGCGACCTGGACATTTCAGAGCGTCGCAAACCGCAAGACGGAAAAATCAAGTTCAAAAAATACGGTCCACTCGACATCGAGCTTCGCGTCGCCACCATCCCATCGGCAGGGGGGGTTGAAGACGTGGTCATGCGTATCCTGGCTGCAGGCGAGCCAATTCCGCTGGACAAACTGGGCTTGACTCCACACAACAAAGAGCGGGTCATTAAAACCATCGAAAAGCCCTATGGCCTTTTTTACGTGTGCGGACCCACGGGTTCAGGTAAAACCACGACCCTGCATTCGATCCTGAAACATCTGAACACCAACGACACGAAAATTTGGACAGCCGAAGACCCCGTCGAGATCACCCAAAAAGGTTTGCGCCAAGTCCAAATCAACAAAAAGGCAGGCATTGACTTTGCCTTGGTCATGCGCGCCTTCCTGCGGGCTGACCCCGACATCATCATGGTAGGCGAGTCGCGCGACAAGGAAACCGTGTCAATGGGTGTTGAGGCATCGCTTACCGGTCACTTGGTGTTTTCGACCTTGCACACCAACTCGGCACCCGAATCCATCACCCGCCTGCTAGACATGGGCATGGACCCCTTCAATTTTGCAGACGCTTTGTTAGGCATTTTGGCGCAGCGCCTGGCCAAAAAGCTGTGCGACTGTAAAGAAGGCTACGTGCCCGCCGGCTCGGAACTCAAGAAATTTTTGGCCGAGTACGCCGAAGAGCTGCGCCATTCCAAAGCCTGGAAGTCTGATTACGAAGGCGAAACCCAAAAGTTGTTAGACAACTGGGTTGAAACCTACGGCCACGAAGGCCAGCTCAAGTTTTACCGCCATGTTGGCTGCCCCAAGTGCGGCAACACGGGTTACAAAGGCCGAATTGGCCTGCATGAGCTACTGATAGCCGATGATGACGTGAAAAAACTGATTCAAGAACGCGCTCGCGTGGCAGAGATTTTTGCCGCCGCCGTAGAAGGCGGCATGCGCACCTTGAAGATGGACGGCATGGAAAAAATCATGATGGGCCTGACCGACATCAAAATGGTCAGGTCAGTTTGCATCAAGTGACATTTTCAGTCTGACAAAAATGTTACCTACCCAGTCTGAATCGCCCATTTTTGTCAGCTTCATTTAAGTTTTGAGTCAAAATCTGGTGTTTTGGGGGTAATTCACCTTAAAACGCCCGATTTCAGACCTGGCACAGAAGCTGCTTATCAGAAATGTCTAGTTGTTGTTTTTCTTTTTTAATCCAAGGAGTTTTCAAATGAAGCGTTCTATGCAAAAGGGTTTTACCCTGATCGAGTTGATGATTGTTGTGGCCATCATTGGTATTTTGGCGGCTGTTGCTCTGCCTGCTTACCAAGATTACACGGTGCGTGCAAAGGTCTCTGAGGTGATTTTGGCTGCTTCTTCCGCCAAGGTGGCAGTTGCTGAAGCGGCTCAAGCCAACGGAACTATGGCGGCAGGTAGCATTACGATTACCACGCAAGTTTCCAAGTTTGTCAAAGGTGTTACGTACGCCAGTGCCGATGCTAGCAACGGCGTCATTACTGCCATTGGCGATGGTGAGTCAAAAATTACGGACAGGGGCGTACAGTTTGCTGGCTTGCTGAAAGATAACGGTCAAGTCGTATGGACATGTACTGCCGCTCCTGCAGCGGGTAGCGTGTCCGCTGTGATGGACGGTAAGTACCTGCCTGCTAGCTGCAAGTAATCAGACAGTCTAAAAGGTAGTCCAAACGTTCAGCCCCTAATGTTAAATTAAAGGCCCCAAAAGGGGCCTTTTTTTTTGAACATCAAAATCCAAGTAAATTTCCGGCAGCTTGAATTCAATTGAGCCACTTAACCGCGTCCAAACTTCAGGCACCTCATGAGTTCCAAACAGCCCGTAACTTCCTTTTGGTTGACAGCATGGGCAATTTCGCTGTCAATGGGTTGGATGATCCCCAATCATTACCCGCCTTGGTCAACCTTTCACGTCGATGCTTGGTCGGCCATGATCACAATGGTCATGTCCGGCGCTTTACTTCTGCGCTCCAAAGTTTCGTCTCCTTGGCACGGTCTCGCCTTGACTGCAGGCGTCGCGGTTGTTTTGCCGGGGCTGCAGTACGCTGGTGGCTTAGTAACAGTAGGAGGCAACGCTTGGGTATGCACCGCTTACTTACTTGGACTCTTGCTCGCGATATTGACTGGCTCCCGGTGGGAGCAGGCTAGCAAAGGGCAATTGGCAGACGGTATTTTTCTGGCGACGGGTATCGCCGGTTTATTTTCTGTTGGGCTTCAGTTGCACCAATGGCTATTGCTAGATCGCCTTGACATCTGGTCAATGGGCGAGGGATACGGCCGGCCGTTTGCCAATTTTGGGCAGCCCAATCAGTTGGGAACGTTTTTGGTATGGAGCCTGCTTGCGATTGGTTGGGGCTTTGTTCGGCAAAAAATTGGAGCAGTCGTGGCTATTTTGGCTGCGTGCTACCTGCTTTTTGGGTTGTCATTGACGGCGTCCCGCACCTCCTGGCTGGCAGTGATTATTTTGGTTGCGTTTTCTTGGATTTGGCGTCGTCGTTGGGCTGACTCAAGACTTCCTTTGACTGTGAGCTTATTGGCCATCCTGTTTTTCGGATTTACTGCCTCTGTCGGTTGGCTGAGTGAGCAGCTGGTGGGGGGGGTATCGGCAGCACTCGACGCAAGTCGTATCGCTGGTGAGCAGCGCCCGGCTGTTTGGCGCCTGTTTTTTGAAGCTGTAACCCTAAAACCTTGGTTTGGTTATGGCATGAATCAGGTTGGGTACGCACAATTGGCCGTGGCGCTCAATCACCCCCCATTGCGACCATTGTTTTCCCAATCGCACAATATTTTCCTTGATTTTGTACTGTGGTTTGGTATCCCAATAGGCCTTGCAATTTCAGCAGTGCTAGTGCGGTGGTTTTGGGTGCGAATCAGGCGAGTGGCAACTGAAGCAGATGCGATCCAAATGCTCTTTTTGCTGGTGATCGCCAATCACGCCATGTTGGAGCTCCCGCTCCACTACGCTCATTTTCTTCTGCCGGTGGGCCTAATGATGGGTGCGCTTGAAATTCGCCTTGGCAATGCGCCAATCTTCGTTATGGCGCGACGGTGGACGGCAGTTGTATGGTTTTCAGCGGCCATCTTACTCGCGACGATCATTCGCGATTACATGCTCGTAGAGCCTGCGTACCAGCGCCTTCGGCTGCAATGGGCGCAGGTCAAAATCGGGCCTGTGGAGCCACCAAAGGTCGTGCTTCTGACTCAATGGCGAGATTTTATTTATTTGGTGAACTTTGAACCGACGCAGGGCATGACCGAAGCCAAGGTTCAAACGATCCGCAATCTGGCTGGCGTGTACCCGAGTACTGGGTTTGTGCAGAAACTAGCAACTGCGCTGGCCTTGAATTCACAGCCAGATGAGGCAGCTCTTTGGCTGCGCAAAGTGTGTCAAATAGTATCTGAAGGTCAGTGCGAAGCGTTGAAAAATTCTTGGGCTCAGCAAGCCGCTGCGCAACCATTGATTGCTACAGTGCCGTGGCCCCGCTGAGTCGTTAAAGCCTGGTGGGCTAGCAGTTCTAAAGTGATGTACAGGGTTATTTACGCCGCCTGTTTGGTCATACTCCCCTGGCTCAACCCCTTCGCCCCAGGCCCTTGGCCGGCTGCTGGGCCGTTGATGTTTTCCTGGGCTTGCGCGTTTGTTGCTATTTTGATTTTGGTGTGGCGTGCAGAGCGGTTGCCCAGTGGGTTTGTGGCAACTCGGTTGGCTCTGTGGCCCTGGCTTATTGCTTCCTTGGTCAGCAGCGGCATTGCTTTGATTCAATTTTTCGGTGTCAGTAGCCACTTTCAGCCTTTGATCAATGTGACTTTGTTGGGGGAGGCGTTTGCCAACCTGCGGCAGCGGAATCAATTTGCAAGCTTGACCAATATCGGGCTTTTGGCTTTGATTTTTTGGGTGCAAAGTCGCACTCACGGGACTCAGATGCTGCAGGTGCCGCACGCGCATCACGAATCCCATGTGCCTCAAACGACTCATGTGCCAGCGCTGTCGGTCGCGCCAGCCGCAGCGAACTGTGTTTATGACCTGCGCCAGGTTGGGGTTTGGCTGGCGGCGGCGCTCCTGGGGGTGGGGAATGCTGCATCGTCGTCCAGAACGGGGCTGGTGCAAATTCTGTTGGTTGCGCTTTTGGTGGTTTGGTGGGGTGGGCGCGGTGGGCGCGGTGGGTTGGGCAGATTGACCCGATGGAACAGCGGCATGTGGGGGCGCACCGCTAAAAATGGGCATGCAGGGCACGATGGGCGCGCTGGGCAACCTTTAGAAGCCCTTCAGGCCTCGCAGGCGCGAAATACAGCCCTTGTCGCGCTAATCGCTTATGGCTTGGCTTCGGTCCTGCTGCCCGTTTTGATTGGCCGCGAGTGGGGCAGCGGGGGCATTTTGAGCCGTTTGAATGATGGTGGGCAGGCCTGCGGCAGTCGCTTGACCTTGTGGAGCAACGTGATTCACTTGATTGGCCTCAAGCCTTGGTTGGGCTGGGGCTGGGGCGAGCTGGATTTTGCGCATTTCATCACCCTGTACCCCAGTGCTGCGGGCGGGCTTGAGGCCCCTGCGGCGCGATTTTGCGAGATTTTGGACAATGCGCACAATTTGCCGTTGCATTTGGCGGTCGAATTAGGAATTCCGTTGGCCGTGGCTTTTTGCGGGACAGTGCTTTGGTTGATTTGGCGCGGGCGACCCTGGCGTGAGCAAGACGCAGCCCGCCAAATGGCTTGGGGCGTTTTGGCGGTGATTGGTTTGCACAGCCTGCTGGAGTACCCGCTTTGGTACGGGCCGTTTCAAATGGCGGTGGCATTGTGTGTCTGGATTTTGGTCAAAACCCCTAGCGTGCCAAAAACGGCCAAATTTACCACAAATGTAGTAAGAAGTGGCATTTCAGACCATTTACACCCAAATTATGAACAAAATAACCCTCTAGCTTTCGTATTCATTAGATATATTGCTATTATTAGTATAGCGTTCTTGGCCTATGCAGCCTGGGACTATCACCGCATCAGCCAGATTTACTTACCGGTTGATCAGCGCAGTCAGGCTTACCGCAACGACACCCTGGCCAAAATTCAGCCTTCTCGCCTTTTCAAAAACCAGGTGGCCTTTGCCGAGCTGACCACCACCCGGCTAAGCCCTCAAAACGCGGCGTATTTGAACGCCCTGGCCCGCGAGCTGCTGCATTTTTCGCCCGAATCTCGGGTGGCAGAAAAGCTGATTGAAAGCAGCGTGATGTTGGGCCGCGATGACGAAGCACTGTTTTACCTGGCGCGGTACCGGGCGGCGTTTCCTGCGGAGCATGCGCTGTGGGCCAAGGCGCAGCGTTCACCCTGACTATCCGGCCTGCGCGCCCGCCACAAAACTGCCCGACTTTCCGCCGTGCTTCTCCAGCAGCTTCACGTCGTTCATCGCCATGCCCCGGTCGACGGCTTTGCACATGTCATAAATCGTCAGCAAGGCGACTTGAACGGCGGTGAGCGCTTCCATTTCAACGCCGGTTTGGCCCACCGTTTCGACCGTTGCAGTGCAGTAAATAGCACTTTCTTCTTGAAGCACCGCAAAATCCAGCGCAACCCGGGTCAGCGCCAAGGGGTGGCACAGGGGAATCAAATCGCTGGTTTTTTTGGCAGCTTGTATGCCAGCAATGCGGGCAATGCCCAGTACGTCGCCTTTTTTGGCCGTGCCGCCTTCAATGATGGCCAAAGTGGCGGGCAGCATGTCGATGCGCCCGCCGGCCGTGGCTTTGCGGTGCGTGCTGGCTTTGGCCGCTACGTCCACCATGTGGGCCTGGCCCTGGGCGTCAAAGTGGGTCAATGGGCCTGATGCGGCGGTTGCAGCAGCGGTTGTCGTGGGGGTTGAACTCATGGTACAAACTTTACCTCAACCTTACCTCAGGTTGACTCAGCAGGTGCTGAACCTGAATTAACCTTTGCCCACTGAACCTCATGTTTTCAAGCGAACTTTCTTTTTGGCGCGACCGATTGCAGGCCAGCGGCATTCACCTGCTTTTAAGCCTTGCCGTGGCCGCCTTGGCCGCGGTGCTGGTGTTTGGAATTTGGTACCCGTACCCCTACCGTGAAATTTCAGGCGGGCGCGAGCTGTTTTTGCTGGTTGTCTCGGTCGATGTGATTTTGGGGCCGCTGATCACCTTGGCCATTTTTAACCGGGCCAAGCCCTGGAAAGTGCTGCGCCGCGACCTTGCCGTGGTCGCGCTGCTGCAATTGGGTGCCTTGGGCTATGGGTTGTGGACAGTTTTTGTCGCACGCCCGGTGCACATGGTTTTTGAGAAAGACCGCCTTCGCGTGGTTCACGCCATTGAGGTGCCGTTGAACTTGCTGCCCAAAACTGCGCCTAACGTCACAGCGATGCCTATTTTGGGTCCCACGCGGCTGTCATTGCGTGCATTTGCTGACAACAAGGAGAGAACTGAAGTGATGTTTGCCGAGCTGGAAGGCCTTCCTTGGGGTGTCCGACCCGACTTTTGGCAGCCTTACGAGGCCGATATTCCGGCTATTTTGAAGGCGGCCAAACCCGTCGGCGGCCCCAATGGCCTTAAAACCAAATTTGCCAGCCGCGCGGCCGACATTGACAAAGTGCTTGTCAGTACCGCACGCCCGCCAGCCACCCTGCTGTACTTACCCGTTTTGTCACGCAGCATCGCCTGGACTGCATTTTTAGACCCCGTCACGGCCGATATCGTGGCCTACATGCCTTTGGACTCATTTTGAATGTTGATTTGATGCGGCGACTCTGGTTTTCAGCTTGTGCGATCACCTGCCTGGTTTTAGCGGCCAACCCCGCCCTGGCGCAAAGCGGCAAAACACCGCCTGCCACGGGGCAATCCGCCGGGCTGCCCAATCTGGGCGATGGCAGCGAGATGACCAGCAGCGCCGAACGCCGCCTGGGCGACCGCATTGTGCGGGAGCTGTACCGTGACCCAGATTACATTGACGACCCGGTGTTGTTCGAGTACGTGCAGGCGATTTGGCAGCCCCTGCTGGCCGCCGCCCGTCTGCGGGGTGACTTGCCGCCTGAGCTGGACGAGCGCTTTGCTTGGGAAGTGCTGATGGGGCGCGACCGCACGATCAACGCCTTTGCGCTGCCCGGCGGTTATTTTGGCCTGCATTTGGGGCTGATGGCCGCTGTGGGTAGCCGGGACGAACTGGCGTCGGTCATGGGGCACGAGCTGAGCCATGTGACCCAACGGCACATTTCCAGGCTGATCTCTAAGCAAAACTCAACCTCGCCCTGGCTGGTGGGGGCCATGATTTTGGGCGTTTTAGCGGCCAGCAAAAGCCAGGACGCGGCCAATGCGCTGGTCACGGGCAGCCAGGCTGTGGCGGCGCAAACGCAGCTTAATTTTTCGCGCGATATGGAGCGTGAAGCGGACCGCGTCGGTTTTGGCGTGATGACCCAAGCCGGGTTTGACGGCCAGGGCTTTGTGACGATGTTTGACAAGTTGCAGCAGGCGTCGCGCCTGAACGACCGGGGCAATTTTCCGTACCTGCGTGGGCATCCACTCACCACCGAGCGCATTGCTGACATGCAAGCCCGCGTGCGGGGCACGGGCGGCGCGGTAGGGCAGGTGGGAGCCGTCGGGGTTGCGAACAGCGTGGCCCCCATCAAACCCGGGGCCATGGAAGACGCTTTGATTTCAGCCCGTGCGCGGGTTTTATCCAACCCCGGCGTGGACGATCTGCACGTTTGGGCGGCCCTGGTGGCAGACGCCAACTTTGCCGCCAAATCCAAAGTGCGGCAGGCTGCAGAGCTTTACGGTGCCACACTGGCCGCCCTGAAACTGCGCGATCTGGGCGCTGCGACCAGGCTGCTGGCCAGTTTGCAAGACGCCGTTCGCGCCGATGCGCCCGCTGCGCGATTGGCGAGTTTGCTGAGTGCAGAACTGTTGCTGGCCGCAGGCAATGCGACCCAAGCTATCGCGTTATTGGCTGACCAGCCGGGGACGACCGGCCCCGCCCGCCGCCCCGAAGTAGTGATGCTGGCGCAAGCCCACATCGCCCAAGGGCGGCCCCAAGCGGCGACCTCAGGATTGCAAAACTGGCTGACCAGCCACCCGCGTGACGCGCTGGCCTGGCAATTGCTGTCGGCTGCCTACGCTGCGCAAGGCCAAACTCTGCGGGCCATTCGGGCAGACGCTGAAAGCCGGGTGGCGGTGCTGGATTACGCGCCTGCGAGTGAGCGCCTGAAAGCTGGGCAGTTGCTCGCGCGTGAGATGGCCAGCAAAGGCACTGCGGACCACATTGAGGCGTCCATCATCGACACCCGCGCCCGCGAGGTGGCGTTGCAGTTAAGAGAGCTTCTTAGAGAACAGGCCGTTGAGCGCTGACTCAATGATGATGCCCATCAGCGAGTAAATGAGCGAGCCGATCAAGGCCGCCATGAAGCCGTTGACCTGAAACCCGCTTAAAACCCCAGAGGCCGCCCAGAACATCAGCGCGTTGATGACGAACATGAACAGCCCCAGCGTGATGAGCGTGACTGGCAGGGTCAAAATCACCAAAATGGGCCGCAAAATGGTGTTGAACAAGCCGATCACAAAAGCCGCAATCAAAGCCTGAGTGAAGCTTGTGACCACCACGCCGTTGTACAAATGTGCCACCGCAAGCAAGGCGGCCGCGCTCAGTAACCATTTGAGGATGAGTTTCATGAGCGCGAGAATACCATTGTGCAAGGGCGGGTGAAGTAAATTCCATCGGGTCAGGCTATGATTCGCGTCCCACGCAGGTGCCCGCATCGCAAGCCTTGCACTTTGGCGACCCCCCAGTCTGTAAACAACCCACCATGGCAGGCATTCACATCACCGACATTGAATCGGCCATTAATTTTTGGCGCGATAAATTGCCTTCGCCCGACGGGTTTTCATTGGCCGCGCCCACCCGTGCCTTGGCCGAGGTGTATGCGCAAATGGTGTTCTACCATGAGGTCGAGGCCGACGAACACAGCTTTCCCAAAGCCGCCTATGCCGCTTGGCTGGCCTGGTACGAGTCCACCCCCGACACGCCTTGCATTGCCATTTGCTCGACCAGCCAGGGAGATGAAACTTGCAAAGGCTGTGGCCGCAGTTTTGCTGAGGTGCAGCATTGGGTTGACTTTCGACCCGCCGAAAAACGCCAAACCTGGCGCCGCATCACGATGGAAGGCACCTCTTGGCGGTTTAACAAGTACGCGGAGAGGGCGGCTGAGGCCCGGGCGGCGAAGGCTAACGCGGGGTGAAACTGGGGCGTGGGTAAATCCCCGTCCAAACCTGGTTTGTCGGTGAGTTGCCTAAATGGGTGTGCTTGGCGGGCGTTTCAAGCGGGTGGGCGAGCCGACGACACCGGGGTGGGTAGCTACGCGAATGTCCCCCGGCCTTCGGCCTCCTCCTTGATTTCGCTGCGCCACCCACCCCAATGTCATCGGCAATCAGCGCGCGGGGTTGGTTTTTGGATTTCGGAGTCCAAAGCCTAAACCCCAAAACCCAAGCTCGCAGGATCGGGTCGGCGTGGCGCTCAGCGCAGCGGCATTAAGGAGGAGGCCGTAGGCCGGGGGACAGCCGCGGAGCTGAGTGCCACGCTGGCCCGATCCCGCCAGGGATCGCAACGTCCCCGCCAGGGATCGCAACCCCCCCCGTTCACTTCCACCGAATCGGCTCAATATCCACCGTTGTGCTGCCATCGCCCAGCATCAGCACGCCTTCTTGAACCGTGGCTTGCAGTTGCATGCTGCGTTGCGCCATGGGAATCAGCGCCAATGACGCGGCGGTGGGCACGCGGAACACGCTCAAGTTTTTCGGGCGGGCCAGCTTGGCTTCCATGGTGCGCCACCACACTTCGGCGGCGTGGTTGAAGCAATACAGCACCACTTCATCGGCGCGGCCTGTGGCTTTGAGCAGGGGTTTGTCTTCAGGCTGGCCGACTTCAATCCACAGGCGGGTCAGCCCCGTGTAGTCGCGCAGCCAGGCATCGGGTTCATTCGGGTCGGACAGGCCTGCGCCAAAACTTAGCGTGCCATCGCCCCCGCACACCGTTTGCAGCTTGTGCGCCTGCAAGGCCAACGCGACCAGGCGAATCATCATGCGCTCATCGGTTTCGCTGGGGTGCCGTGCCAGGGTCAAGGCGTGGTCAGCGTAGTAGTTGTGGTCGATGTCTGCAATTTGCAGGCTGGCTTTGAAGATGGTGGATTTGATGGCCATGGCGTGGAATGCGACTGGTTGGATGCAATTATTTGATATTAAATATATAGCAAACTATGACCATTATACGAGAGCTAGAGGCATATTTGACTCATATTTTGAGTAAATTTGATAAAAAAGAACCTGCAGGTTCTTTTTTGTAGATTTTGCCGTGGGAGAAGGGTTTTCACGAAGGGCCGCCCCGAGGGGAAATGCGGCCCCCTTGGGGGGCAGGAAGCCACACGCAGTGGGCGCCCGTGGGGGCAAGGTTTTCCTGAAGGGCCGTCCCGAGGGGAAATGCGGCCCCCTTGGGGGGCAGGAAGCCACACGCAGTGGGCGCCCGTGGGGGCAAATCCACCTACACCCGCCTTGCCAAAACTTCAGCCATGCCCGTGTAACTGCCGGGCGTCATGGCCAGCAGACGCTGTTTGTCGGCCTCTGGAATGGCCAGTTCGGCGATGAAGCCTTGCATCAACTCGCGGGTCATAGGGGCACCCCGGGTGAAGGATTTGAGTTGTTCATACGGCTCATGCAGGCCAAATCGGCGCATCACGGTTTGAATCGGCTCCGCCAGCACTTCCCATGAGGCGTCCAGGTCAGCGGCAATCGCGGGCTCGTTGATCTCCAGCTTGCCAAGGCCGGTGTTCAGCGACTGGTAGGCCAGCACGGTATAGCCCAGCGCCACGCCCATATTGCGCAGCACGGTGCTGTCGGTCAGGTCGCGTTGGAAGCGGCTGATGGGCAATTTCTCGCTCAAATGGCGCAACAGTGCATTGGCCAGGCCCAGGTTGCCCTCGGCATTTTCAAAATCAATTGGGTTGACCTTGTGCGGCATGGTGCTGGACCCCACTTCGCCCGCCTTCAGCCGTTGCTTGAAGTAACCCAGGCTCACGTAGCCCCACACATCGCGCGACCAGTCAATCAAAATGGTGTTGGTGCGTGCCACCGCGTCAAACAGCTCGGCCATGTAGTCGTGCGGCTCAATTTGAATGCTGTAGGGCTGGAACGTCAGGCCCAGGCCCAGCGGCTCGGGGGTTTCAATGACTTTGCGGCTGAACGCCTCCCAGTCAAAATCGGGCCAGGCGGACAAGTGCGCGTTGTAATTGCCCACGGCGCCGTTCATTTTGCCCATCAAGGCAATGCCGACAATTTTGGCGCGCGCGGCCTGCAGGCGAACCACGACATTGGCAATTTCTTTGCCCACGGTGGTGGGGCTGGCGGTTTGGCCGTGCGTGCGGCTGAGCATGGGCACCGCGGCAAATTGGGTCGCCATGCTGCGCAGTTTGTCAATCACCGCGTCCAGGGCGGGTAGCAAAACCGTGTCGCGCGCGCCTTTGATCTGCAAGGCGTGGCTGGTGTTGTTGATGTCTTCGCTGGTGCAGGCAAAGTGCACAAATTCGGCGGCTTTGAGCAGCTCGGGGCGGGCTTCAAACTTGGACTTGATCCAGTATTCGACGGCCTTCACGTCATGGTTGGTGACTTTTTCGATCTCTTTGATGGCCAGACCGTCAGCTTCTGAAAAATTCCTGACCAAACCCAGTAAGTAAGTGCGCGCTCCGGCAGAAAGCCCCTTGAATTCAGCAAAGCCCGCGTCGCTAAGCGCAATAAACCAGGCTACTTCAACCTGCACGCGGCGTTGCATGTAGCCCAATTCGCTCATCAAAGGGCGAAGACTGGCAAGCTTGGCGGCGTAACGGCCATCCAACGGGGACAGGGCAGAAATAGTAGATAAGCGCATGGTGGCAATTGTAGACAAGCCACTGCATTCAAGCGGCTACTCTGAGACAAAGCGGCGTGTGCAGGCCGCCGCCCAAGTGCCAAAGCCGCATCAGACTGTCGTCAATTGCCGTCAAATGGCCTTCAATGTCGTCCAAGCGGCAGCGCCTAAAGCTTGGGTCGCTAGAATGCGGCCATAACCACAAGCACCCTGACCCATGAAACTAATCGGCGCCATCACCAGTCCTTACGTTCGCAAAGTGCGAGTCGTCATGGCTGAAAAGAAACTTGACTACAGCTTTGCCGCTGAAAACGTTTGGGCCGCCGACACCACCATCACCGAATCCAACCCGCTGGGCAAAGTGCCCTGCCTGATCATGGAAGGTGGCGAGGCGCTGTTTGACTCGCGCGTGATTGTGGAGTACCTCGACACCCTGTCGCCCGTAGGCAAGCTCATTCCGTCAGTCGGGCGCGAGCGCGCTGAGGTCAAAACCTGGGAGGCCCTGGCCGATGGCCTGCTGGACGCCGCCATTTTGGCCCGCCTCGAAGCCACCTGGGACGGCCGCACCAAAGCCCAGCGCAGCCAAGTCTGGATTGACCGCCAAATGGGCAAAATTGACGCCAGCCTCAAAGCGATGAGCAAAGGGCTGGCTGAAAAGCCGTTTTGCGCGGGTATTCATTTAAGCCTGGCTGACATTGCCGTGGGCTGCGCATTGGGCTACCTTGATTTTCGGTTTCCAGACATTGATTGGCGCACGCCCCAGGCCAATTTGGCCAAATTGCAAGAAAAGCTGGTGCTGCGGCCCAGCTTTGTCGATACGCAGCCCAGCTAAGCTGACCTCGGCGCGACTGATCTTCTAGAAAAGCAGGGTAAAAGCCATCCTTATTGTCAAAAGGGTTTCACACTCAGGTTTTAGAATGAAATTGGCTTTTTAAGGAAATGCCTTCATGCTCTACCCAGAACTCTTTAAGCAACTCGAATCCGTCCGTTGGGACATGGCCAAAGACATCCCTTGGGATTCCTTTGACGCGAGCCGTTTGACTGACGAGCAGGCCAAAACTATCAAAATGAACGCCATCACCGAGTGGGCCGCCTTGCCCGCCACGGAAATGTTTTTGCGCGACAACCGCCACGACAGCGACTTTTGCGCCTTCATGTCGGTCTGGTTTTTTGAAGAACAAAAGCACTCGCTGGTGCTGATGGAATATTTGAAGCGCTTTCGCCCCGACTTGGCCCCGACTGAGGCCGAGCTGCACAACGTGCGCTTTGAGTTCGACCCCGCCCCCGCGCTAGAGACCCTGATGATGCATTTTTGCGGTGAAATTCGCCTCAACCATTGGTACCGGCGCGCCAGCCAATGGCACACCGAACCCGTTATCAAAAGCATTTACACCCGTTTGAGCCAGGACGAAGCCCGCCACGGCGGCTGCTACTTGAAGTACATGAAGCGGGCGATTGGTAATTTTGGTCTCGAGGCGAAAACCGCGTTCGCCAAGGTCGGCGTGTTAATGGCCAGCTCGCGGCGCACCGCGCAGGCCCTGCACCCCACCAACTTGCACGTCAACAAAACGCTGTTTCCGCAAGACACCATCCAAAGCCGCGTGCCCAATCCCGAGTGGCTGGAGCATTGGCTAGACACCCAAATCAAGTTTGACGCGACGTGGGAGACCAAGGTGGTGGACCGCATTTTGCACAACATGAGCCTGCTGTTGCACCGCAGCTTTTTGACCGTGCAAGACCTGAACAAGTACCGCAAAGAATTGGCCCGCGAGCTGTTGGCTGCGCAAGCACCTGCTGACAACGCGCCTGAAGCCGTTTTGGCCTGCTAGCATGCGGGCATGAGCCCACGCCACCCTGACCCTTCGCCCGCCGCGCCATCGACCTTGGCCACCAAGTTGGTCAGCCGTGACAATGCCAAAGCCCAGCTTGCCCAACTGCCGCGCCCGCTGGTCTTCACCAACGGCGTTTTTGACGTTTTGCACCGGGGTCACGTGGTTTACCTGGAGCAAGCCCGCAGTTTGGGTGGCAGCCTGATCGTCGCGCTGAACACCGACGCCTCCGCCCGCCGTTTGGGCAAAGGCCCCGAGCGCCCCCTGAACAACGAAATGGACCGCGCCGCGGTCATCGCCGCCCTTGAATCCGTCAGCCTGGTCACCTGGTTTGACGAAGACACCCCCATCGAGCTGATTGCCGAGCTGCAACCCGACCTGCTGGTCAAAGGCGGCGACTACGACATGAGCAAGCTGGCCGAAACCCGTGTGGTTGAAGCCTATGGTGGGCGGGCCCTGGCCATTCCGTTTGTGGCGGGTTATTCGACTACGGCGCTGGTGAACAAGATCAAGGCTTGAAGCGGTTCAAGCTGGACAACTTGCGCTATGAGTCACGGCCTTGGTTCAAAGCCGAATTTTGCAGGCGGCCTGTTGACAAGATCTCAAATGAGATACAAAATGGAGATCAACCAAAGAAGATCAGCCATGACCGCTCAAACCTCCATGCTCCACATTCGGGTGGACGACGACATCAAAGACCAGGCGACCCAAGCGCTGACGGCCATGGGCTTGTCTGTGTCAGATGCCGTTCGACTGTTCCTGCGCCGTGTGGTGGTTGAGCAGGCGTTCCCTCTAGAGCTCA
Organism: Rhodoferax sp.; assembly: GCA_031431035.1. Lineage (GTDB taxonomy): Bacteria > Pseudomonadota > Gammaproteobacteria > Burkholderiales > Burkholderiaceae_C > JANYCG01. Next base: position 900 of record JANPCR010000342.1, on the reverse strand, counting down.
AAGTGCCAAACGCCGAGACCCTTGCCGCCATGGAAGAGTCCCGCGCCATGATGGCCAAGCGCCGCGCCCGTTTTCCAACTGCCAGCGAATTGTTTGCCGACCTTGAAAAAAACAGCGGCCAAAACAGCGGCAAGTAAACGCGCTGCGCTGCCACGGGCTGCCGACTACGCCAAAGCGTTTTTGAAAGATTGGCAGCGCCTGTCGCACTCCGGGCGCTTTGATCTGGTTCGCCTCAAAGAGGCGATGCTGCTATTGATCGCCAATGACCAACCCCTCGGCCCCGAGTGGTTGGACCACCCCTTGAAAGGTGCCTGGGCTGATCATCGGGAATGTCACATTGGGGGTGATTTTTTGTTGATTTACCAGGTTGAGGGAGCCCTGATCAACTTTGTGCGGGCGGGTACGCATTCAGAGCTTTTCAGTAGTTAACGGCGTTTTGAATCAGGCCGACTTGACGATTTTTTCGGTGTGAGTCGGATCATTGGGGTAGCGAATGACGGGTTTCGACGACATTGCGGTCCGTCAGAGTCTTGCCATGAACGACCGCAATGTGGCGATTGCGGTGCTCAGCGGACGGCAGCGTTCCAGAAACTCAGTTGGCGTGTCGTAGCAAGATGACCGGTTCATTTTGCAATCACCATTGACGTGTGAGGCACCTCATGCCCCTGGTTAGAACATGAGTAGGGGAACCAATACAGCATGAAATAGGTACTCGGTCGATATTTTTGCCATTGTCTATTTAAGACTACGCACCCGTTTTGGACTTGCCCCGTTTCCACGGACACATTTAGGCTTCTTGGGTTCGATGGCTTGGTACGCCTGAACCCTCCTCGATTATGAACGGCGCAGGCTTATCCACGGCGCTTGCCTGTGGACAAGGCGACGGGCTTTCACTCAAGC
>JANPCR010000341.1:0-9660 GCA_031431035.1 Rhodoferax sp. | reverse complement strand
GTGTTCAGTTCAACTGTTTCGTCTGGATTGTTCGGGTCAGCACTTGGGGATGCTGGGGGCGGCAACGGTTCCATCTGTGCCAAGGGATGGCTGGCATCGCGGTTGCGGCCAAGCCATTTTTGCCGGTCTGTTTGCACTGTCACGGCCAGCACCTGCGGCGGCAGATCGGCCAAAAAGTGGGCAGCGTGCACGGTTGCCTCGGTGGGAAGGCGGGGTTTGCGCTCAAAAAGCAAGGCGCTTTGCTCGGTTTGCCATTCGGCTCGCACGAAAAGATTGGAAAACGCCGGGTGCGCTTCGTCAGCGCGGGCTGGCGCAAGCGTGATGTCCATGGCAGAAATGAGTTCGATCTCCAGCGGCTGATCGGTGTTGTTGCGCAACTCGACCTGGCGAAACTCAATGTCGTCCTCTGGGCTCACCCAGGCTGTAACACGGGATTTCAATTGCGGCCACTCGGCATCAAAGCAAACCCGATCCGCGTGAAAGTAGCTGGTGTAGTGGGCCTGCGGGTCGGGCGCCGGGTGGTGGGTGATGGAAGGCAGTTTGGCATAGCCCAATGGCTTGGTCTGCTCTGGCCAGCGCAGAAAAAAGAAGCTGCCATGGGCGTCGCGCAAAGCGTCGTCGCGCCACCGGGTGATGCCGGTTTGTCCCCAGCGGCTCCATCCTGCGCCGTTTGATCGCAGCGTCACACTGTAGCGCCCGTTGGACAGCACATGGGTGGGCTCGATCGCTTGCGCACCTGGCGACACCTCGCGCACCAGGCCCCGGGTGCGCCTTTGTCTTGCCAGCGGATGAGGTTGTGCCGCAGGCGCGAACAGCATTGAAAGTTCGCGCGGTGCCCGTTCATGCAACAGCGAGGCGACCGCTTGCATGTGCGCATTGGCCATGCCCCAGCGCCTTGGCGCGCCGTCGAGCAAGACATTGGCCAATGCCACGATGGTCATGCCCTGGTGATGGGCCATGAAAGTCTCCACCAACACCACCGCGCTGGGTGCCGCCAGGCGGGACGGAGAAAAATCCAGGGCCTCAATGAAACCGTAGTCGCCGCGTGCCTTCAAATCCTGCAACTCACCAAAATTGGCGCGAGCTGCATGCGGAGAAATCTGCGCTGCCAGCGCCGTCGCATACGGGGCGATCACGAGCTCGCCCGGCGGCGCCCGGCGAAACGCCAGGCGTGGTACCCCTTGCGGCGCATACTGGTAGGCCAGCGTGTGGTCGCGGGCTGCGTAGGCAGATTCTGAAATGCCCCAGGGGACGCCTTGCTCTTTGGCGTAAGCCATTTGTTCCTTCAGGGCCACGTGGCAGGCGCTGAACAACACACTGCCGTGCGGTTCGAAAAGCATCAGGGTGGGCATAAGGTATTCAAACATCGACCCTGACCAAGACCGCAGACCAGCCCGTGACCCCAACGCGTACAGAGGTCGCCCCAATGACGCCCAATGCCGCACTGGTACATCACCCTTGGCAATCGCAAGCAGACTGGTCAACCGTGACTCAGAGGCTAGTAAATCGTAAAAAGAGGCGTCAAGCTGCTGCTCGGCCACCCGAAAGCCAATATGGAAAAGATGACGTTTGCGGTGGTAAAGAAAGCTGTAGTCAGGTGCCCAGGCCAGCGTTTCGCAGGTTTTTGCCAGCGCCTGGAGCTGCATTTTCCAAGGGTTGGCATCAAGGCCGGGCCAGGCTCTCGCAATGGCTTGTGGCGCAGGTTCTTCTTGTTCAATCAACTCCAGGCAGGCCTGTGCCACGGCCAACAGGTGACCGCTTAAATTGCCGCTGTCAACGGTCGAGACGTACTGGGGCAGCAGCGGCGCAAGCGTCTGGGTGTCATACCAGTTCAAAAAATGGCCACGATGGGTTTGCAGTTGTTGCATGGTGGTCAGGGTTGCCTGCAAGCGCTTCACCAGGTCTGCTGTGCCGATCCAGCCAAACGATCTTGCACACGCCACACTTAACAGGTACAGGCCCATGTTGGTGGGCGAGGTTCGGTGCGCCACCATGTCATAGGGAGAAGTCTGCAGGTTGTCGGGTGGAAGGTGTCCACTTTGAGGGCCGACGCAGCGCTCAAACAGACGCCATGAGTCCTCGGCCACCTTCAAGAGGTAATCTTCATCTTGGGATGGTAGCTTTTCATCAAGGCACACGGGTTGGATTCGACTGACCCACCAAATCCACAGTGGCGATGCGGCCCAGATCGCACACAAGGCCCAGGCGTAAGCTGGCACGGGCGTACCCAAGGCGAGTAGAAAGCCCAGTAGTGCAAGGGCAGTTGCCGTCACCCACGCATGCTGTCGCCACAAACTGGTTAAGCCCTTTTTTGACTGTGCCTGTGCGCTTGCCGCCGTCGTCCATTGCAGCAGATGCCGACGGCTGAATCGCATGCGGTACAGGGCGCGCGCAATGGCATCAACCGCCGTCAGCGAATGCTGCAAGAGTTGGGTTAAAAACCAAAGGCCACCCCACAACGCCCGCAGCAGGTCAATGCAAGCCAGGCGGTAAAAATACAACCGGGCCAGGTCGTCCCGGCTTGGTGAAAAGCCCGCCACAGCGCCCAGAATAGGCCCCGCAGAAAATGCAGCGAAAACTAACGCCAAAGCCGCGGCAGGTGAGATCACCCAACCGAACAGCGACACCAGAATCAATGCCAAGGACATGGGCCCGACCAATGACCTGCGCAGGTTGTCAAACATCTTCCAGCGATTGATAGCAGCGAACGGGTAGGCGCGGGGCTGAAGCAAAAATGGCAGCAACTGCCAGTCCCCTCTTGTCCATCGGTGCACCCTGGACGCCGCCACGTCGGCATGAAAAGGCGCGTCTTCGATCACGGTGATGTCGGTGACCGCCGCACAGCGCGCCAAGGACCCTTCCAACAAGTCGTGGCTCAACACCTGACCGTCTGGCAATCGGCCCGACAAAACTGTATGAACTGCCTTGACGTTCAGCAGTCCCTTGCCGGTGAACGTGCCTTCGCTGAACACATCCTGATAGACCTCAGATGTTGCCGCACTGTAGGGGTCAATACCCGTTTGTCCAGCAAACAACCAGTGGAACAACGTGAAGTCGCTTACGGCGGGCAGGGGTGTGACAACGCGCGGTTGAAAAATGCCATAGCCTTGCACCACGTGCTTTTTCGTCAAGTCCAATTGCGGCTGATTGTCTAGGTGAGCAGCAACCCCGACCAGTTCGCGCAGCCGACCCGGCGGTAATTGGGTATCGCTGTCAAGCGTCACCACATACTTGGTCTCTGCGGCCATGCGCGACGCGGCTCCAAGGTCTAAAAACCCAGCATTTTGGCCCGTCGCAAGGGCTGTTATAAGTTGCTCCAGCTTGCCGCGCTTGCGCTCCCAACCGATCCACCGTTGCTCGGTTTCGCTGAAAACCCTCGCCCGGTGAAGCACGATGAAACGCGGAGTCTCATTGGCATCCAGATCGGCCTTTGGGTACTTTTGATTCAAATCCTGAATGAACCGAATCGCGCTGTCCAGCAAGGCCCTGTCTGCCGCTGTGGTCGCCGTTTCAGCGTCGGCCCAGTCTGACAACAGGGCAAACTGGGCGTTGGGTTCCTGGTTGGCCAGGTAGTGCAAGTGCAACTGATGCACCAAGCCCTGCACCCCAGCCTGGCTGGTCAGCATGGCAGGTACGACCACCATCACCCGCTCCTCGCGCGGTATGCCGTGAATCAGCGCCAGCCTTGGTAAGAAGTTGGGTTTGACGGACTCGCTGATCAACCGGTTGGTGACAGCCACCAAGGCTTCCGACGCTGGAAACACCATGAGAATTGCCACCCAAACAGAAAGCCACAGCGGGGCATCTCCACTGGGCGGCACGTAGCCCGGGTGTAGCAAAATCCACAGAACCAAAGCAACGCTGCCAATCGCCAAAACGCCCAGGTAAGCCGCTAGTTTGAATCGTTCCAGGGGCGCGTGCCATTCAAATTCAAAGCGCTCCCGCTGACCCAGTGCCGTGACCAATGTCGAGCGACCCAATCCACTCAGCCAATGGCTGGCTGATGCTTCGACTGCGTGGGCGTCTTCGCTTGCCTGCATCAGTGTGACCAGAGACTTTGCCACACCTGTTTCACTGTAGCCATAGCGCTTTGCAAGACGCTCGATGCCGTGCAGTGTTTTGTCCCGTGTGGCGGTGTCCTCAGCCTCAAACTGGGGCAGATCCAGCATGAGTTTCATCAATGCGCTGCTGCGAGCGATGACGTCAGTCCAGTCGGCATCGCCGATGGCGCGAAGCGACTTCACCGCGTTGCTCACACTCAGGTTGTCTGCGGCCTGGTCCAAAGGTTGCTGGGTTTGCGCAGCCGCTAAATCTGGCAACACACCGCGAAGCCAGTCAAGGTAACGATCCAGATCGCCAGCTGGATCGCGCGCATTGAAGTGGCTTTGAGCCTGCTTGCCTTCGCCTGGGTTGGTGGGGATGCGTCGGTCTTGCAAGCGCAAAGACATTTGTGTCAAGAACACCCGCCCAACGCCACGCTGGTTTAACAGAGCCAGCAGGTCGTCCAGTGCCTCCAATGAAAATGTCTCCAGCCTGTCGCAGCACAGGTTGGCGACTTCGCGGGCCGCCTTGTTGCCCGCCACGCGCTCGGCCAGCCGCCTGAGGTTTTCAATCAACACCACCCGCAAGGTGGTCGGCAAAGCCCAGATCTCGCTGAGATTCAGGGTTTGGCTTTCTTGGTACGCGTTCAAAAAGTGAACCAGCAAATCTTCGTCAAAAGCGCTGTCCGTGTGGGCCACAAAGGCCCAGGCGATGCCATACACCCGAGGCAAGCCTTTCAAGGGCTCGGTCTCCAAAATGGGCAGCGTGCGAAAGTAGCTGCGCGGCAAGCCGTCGTGAATTTCCTTGAACTGCGCCTCGATCAGGTGAAAGTTGTCCAGCAACCATTCTGCTGCTGGGCTGATGTCATAACCCGTGCTGGCTTGCAGGCCAATGTAGCGATGCGCCTCCCGCAGAACCTGAATATTGGCTTTAAGTTGCGGGAAAAAACTGGTAGGCCGCGCCCGCGTCTGCGCGGCCTTGTGCGCCGTGCCCAAACTTCGGCCATGCTGCGCAAAGCGCTGCATACCGAAAATCTCAGAGCGAATGGGCGGATGAACGGGGCCGCGACGGCTGTCCAGTATGTCCCGCAGAGCTTGCGGTGCTTCAGGGACCAGTCGCAGCAACTGGGTATGCGCCATGCCTTAGGAAATCAGTGAGGACGCGCCAATCAGCAAAACGATCACGACCAAGGACGTGACGAAACGCGCTGAAACAAATCCGTGTACTTGGTCTGCCAAGCATCGAAACGCAAAAAGCCTGCCATGGGCGTCCTGGCAGTGGTCTAAATGGTCGCCCAAAGCGGACAGTTCCATGGGTGAGGTGTCGGCTGCGCCACCAAATGATGCGGTTGTCCAGGGGGAAGGGTTGATGGTGCTGGATTTCATGAAAATCTCCTGACTAGCGGGTAGGCGATGCCCGTGTGAATGAATGAGTGGTTTGACTGTTCGCGTCGGATGGCGCGTATTTAAATGGTAGGACGCTTGCCCTTCAATGTCTGTCAGACGAGGTGCCGCGCACTGGTCGCTATTCGTCTGGTTCAAGCAAACGTGCTGTTACAACCCTGACAACTGAAGCCACTTTTCGAAGCTCATTTACAAAGCTTTTGGGCAAAGCTCTTTTGTGAAGCGCGCTGACACTATGCTGACATTACGCAGACACTGACAAAGCCCGCATGTCGGTCAACTTCGCGCCAGGCACGCACGCACGCGGGCCGTCAGTTGAGGAATCGAAAACGGCTTGGTCACGTAGTCGGTCGCGCCTGCGTCAAAGCCCGCGCGGGTGCTGACCTCATCGGTCAAGCCAGTCAGCATGAGCACTGGCATGTCTTTGGTTTCTGGCGTGGCGCGAATCTGCCGTGTCACGCTCAAGCCGTCCATGCCTTCCATCCTGAAATCCAGCACTACCAGGTCTGGCCGCAAGGCGTCAATCATTTCCAGCGCCTGCGGGCCGCTGGTGGCGTTGCTCACGGTGAAGTGCTCGTTCTCTAAAGCCCCGGTGACCAGCAGCAGCGTGGCGGGGTCGTCGTCCACCACCAGCACATGAAAATTACGCTCTGACACCGATTCCTGCGTCGGGTCATCGGCAACGAATGGGCGCGCCGTGGCGTGCGGTGCCAGCTTGATCTCGCAGCCCTCAAACGCGCTGAACACTTGAATATCGGAGCCAATCAGCCGCGCCAGCTCACGGGCGTTGGTTTGCATGCTGGCCACAAATTCATCGTTGTGGCTGGGGTCGTGGTGCGTCAATGCCAAACGGCGCACACCTGCCGCAGCGGCAATTTGCACCACGTAATCGTAAGCACTGTGGCCCCAGTTTTTCTTGCTGGCGTACTCATGCGGCGTGTACTGGCAGTCGTGAATCACCAAATCAGCACCGGCCATGAACTGGGCATGGCGGCGATCTCCGTCGTGCAAGATCGCGTCAATATGGCCGGGCTGAGCACCCGCGCGCCACAGTTCGTCTGAAAACGGTTCATGGTCAACCAGGTAGACCACCACCACGCCATCTGCCTCCACCCGAAACCCAAGCGTGACGGCAGGGTGGTTGAGAAACTGGGTGGCCACACGCACTCCATCAATGGTGTGAACGCCTTCGGTGAGGTCGTGGTAGGTGATGGCGGCTGGCAGTTCGTTCAAATCCACAGGGAAATAGGTGAATTCCATCTGCCCCGCCAGCACCTTTTGCAAAGACCCATGGCTGCCCTGCGGCCCGTAAATTGCCGCCGTGTTGCCCGCCACAAAGGCGGGGCTGAAAAACGGAAACCCTTGAATGTGATCCCAGTGGGTGTGCCCCAGCAGAATGTTGGCGCGAATCGGCCCGGTGCTTTGGCTTACCAAATGGGTGGCAAGCGGCAGCACGCCCGTGCCGCAGTCAAAAATTAGCAACGCGCCGCTGCGGGTTGTCAGCTGCACGCAAGAGGTGTTGCCGCCAAAATGGACAGTCCCCGGCCCCGGTGTTGCAATGGACCCCCGCGTTCCCCAAAAACGAATTCTCATGACCGTCTGGCCTCCCCGCAAAGTACAGGCTCAGTCTAGGCTTTGGTGCTTTTTTCTTCTGTGCGGTAGCGAACAGAATGAGGCAGGCCTGATAGTTACAATTAATCAGCGTCGCTGTGTTGGCGGCTCTGAACGACTGTTCTTTTCAGGATGACGGTTCTTTTCAGGAGTTCAGTGAAAGCACCCTCCGACCCCCAAACCAACCGCCTTCTGGCCGCCTTGCCAGCCTCTGACTGGCAACGTTGGGCGACACAACTCGAATGGGTTGATCTGCGCTTGGGTCAGGTGCTTCATGAGCCTGGCGTCGCCCTGGAGCATGCTTACTTTCCCACTTCTGCCATCGTCTCTCTGCTGTACGTGATGCAAAGTGGTGCCTCGGCTGAAATCGCCGTGGTGGGCCGCGACGGGGTGCTGGGTGTGTCGCTTTTTATGGGCGGCGAATCGACACCCAACCGGGCTGTTGTGCTCAGCGCGGGCCAGGGTTTCAGGCTGCGGGCGCAGGCCCTACAAGATGAATTCAACCGGGGTGGGGCCGCCATGCACCTACTGCTGCGCTACACCCAGGCGCTGATCACCCAAATGTCGCAAACCGCTGTTTGCAACCGACACCACACGCTGGACCAGCAACTGTGCCGCTGGCTGTTGCAAAGCCTGGACCGCTTGTCGGGCCATGAGTTGGTGATGACCCAAGAGCTGATCGCGGGCATGCTGGGCGTGCGCCGCGAAGGCGTGACCGAAAGCGCACTCAAGCTGCAAGCCGCAGGCTTGATTCGCTATGCGCGGGGTCATATTTCGGTGTTGAACCGCGCGGGGCTTGAAAAGCGCTCCTGCGAATGCTATGGCGTGGTGAAGAAGGAATACGACCGCTTGCTGCCTTGCGCCTTGGGGAACTGAGTCGTGCTAGAGCTGGAATTACGCTGAATTGGGGTTGAAATCAGGCAATAGGCAATGTGCGCCCAACTTACCTGCGGTTCGCCCAGATATTTCAATTGCTATAATAAATATAGCAAACTATCCATATTATTCGAGAGCTAGAGGCCAATTTGATTCATATTTTGGCCATTTTCAGCCTTTTTCGCTGAAAAAGAACCTGCAGGTTCTTTTTTGTCAAAATCAGGGCTGTGGGGCACGACTTCAGCCCCAATGCCCCGGTAACCCGTGTAGCGCGATGAACTGTCAAACATCGGTTCGCCGCTGACCCGAAAATGCTGCAATCTCCCGTCTGACCTGATGCGGCTGAACGGAAAATCCAGAAACGGCTCGCGGGCAAACACCTTGGCCTGCAGCGCCTCGCGTTCGTCGTCGTTCCAGCCATGCGCCTGGGCATCTGGTTTGCCGCCCATGAAGGCCGACACCCGAATGCCCATCATCTCTTGCACCGGGCCCGACACGGTGGTGAAGCTGCCGCTTTCGTTTTGCTCCCAGTACCAGTCAGACGCCAGTTCAGTCAAGCGTTTGAAGCGCTGCTCGCTGGCGGCGAGTTCAGCCGTGCGCAATTGCACGGTTTGCTCCAGCAGCTCATTGTGCAGCGCCAGTTTTTTGTACAGCAGGCGCACTTCCAGCAGGTTGTGAATGCGGGCCCGCACTTCAGCCAGGTCAAACGGCTTGCTGATGAAGTCTTTCGCCCCCGCTTGCAAGGCACGCAGTTTGGCGCTGGGGTCCGCGGTGAGCACGATCACTGACAAATAGTCATCTGGGTGGTTGGTTTGCAGCGCCTGCATCACGGCAAAGCCGTCCATCACCGGCATGTGCAGGTCCAGCAAAATTAGGTCAAAGTGGCTTTGCTGCTGCAGGGCGCAGACCTCGCTGGGTTGCATGGTGGCGCTCACGCGGGTGTAGCCTGACTCTTCCAAAAGCTGTGTCAACAACTGAACATTGCCCAGCTGGTCGTCAACTATCAGAATGCTGGCGTTCAGAATTTCGGTGGTCAATGGTGGCGTCGTGGGTGCGGTCGTGGGCATGTTCGTTGGCATGTTCGGGTTATGGGTCATGGTCATAGTCCTACCCCGTTCCAGGTGAAATGGGTCTTAGAGGGCATGCTGGGCAGTTTCTTTGTGTGAGATTTGAATGATTTTTTGCTCAATCTCTTCGGGTCAGAAAACATAGTCAATGCAACTGCTGTCGATGGGGGTTGGCGGCCTCCCGAGCGGCGTCGGCAGGTGCAGGGCCGTGCTCAACCCCGCCATCCCCCTGCAGATCTATGCGTTTTTGACTGGCATGGGCCAATGCCAAATCCAGTGCGTGCAGCAATTCCTCGTTTTTGACAGGCTTGGTCAGGTACAAAAAGAAGCCTGCATTCAGCCCCGCATGAATGCCAGCGGGCATGGCGTTGGCGCTCAGAGCAATCACGGGGATGTGCGCTGTCTGCGGGTCCAAGCTCAGAATACGCTGCAGATCGATGCCACTTAGCCCTGGTAAAAGGAGGTCCATCAAAATGACGTGCGGAAGCTCGGTGCGGGCCAGCGCCAACCCGCTCAAGCCATCGCTCGCACAGTGCAAAAGCAGGTCGGAGCGAGGTTCTAGCAGCGCTTGCACCAGCCCCCGGTTGGTGGGGTTGTCCTCAACGTACAGAATTTTTTGCTGTCCATAGCGGGCTGCGATCTGCTTGATGACCTGCTGGTTG
>JANPCR010000340.1:0-7786 GCA_031431035.1 Rhodoferax sp. | reverse complement strand
AGCATGTGCGGTTCAATCTGGGTTTCAAGCAGTTTGAGTTTGGACTCGGCGGCGTGGGCTTTGGCATCGGCGGTAAGCCTTTCAAGATCGGCGCGCTTGCCTTTGCTGTAAAAGTAATAGGTGATGACGGTGCCAGCCATGGCCGTGACCAGGACCGAGCCCAGCACGTCGGACTGACCGCGCCCGGTCCAGGAAGAACGGCCAAACCAGGTGTCAGCACTCAAAGTTCCTAAAAAGTAGCCACCCAGCACGCCCACCAAGGGCAGAGCCACACCGGACGCGCCTTGGGGCCAACCGCTTTCGCGCGAGGACGGGAAAGCGTGGCGACCTAGATCGATCAAACCCCATGAGAACACGCCAATGCAAAGCGAGTAAACCAGCGGCCCCTCGTACCGGATATTGGGCTGAAAAGCCACCTGAATCGCGGCGATGACCAGGCAAAACGCCAGCGTTTGAAGAAAGCGCCGCAGCGTGTCCAGGCGTTCAAATTTCATTGGGGCGGGGGCTTGCAAAGCTAATTGACGCTTGGCGGCATTCAGCGCGAATTTTGATTGCGCGCAATCGCATCGCGCTCACGCTGCACCAAGTGCTCGCGAAAGCTGGCTCCAGCGCCTAAAAACCAGACTGACACGCCATGCAAAAACAAGCCCAGACCCCAGCCCAGCAAAGGCCCCCAAGACCAGTTTCGGTTGCCCAAAGCGTACTGCGAGGTCAGGAACAGAAACAGGTTGACCACCACGTAAACCAAGGCGTGGACGTACCAGCCTAGCTTGGCGCCCGCCCGTTTGCGGGCCAGAGCGTCGATGTCGTCAGGGGAAAGAGGTGTGTTCATGGTGTTGGCATTTTAGGGGTGGGCCGGTCAGTTGCGGACTCGGGCTCAATGGGTACAAACTTGTCGCTTGCGCCACAAAAATGCCGCTGAAAGCGCCGTAATTTGGTGGCCAGACAGTTCTTCAAATTTACTATTAAATACATAGCAAACTATTGAATATATTCGAGAGCTAGAGGCCTTTTTTGTTCATAATTTGCTGCTTTTTGTCGATTTTTCCTAAAAAAAAACCTACAGGTTCTTTTTTAGATTTTTCAGCCCAAATCAGGGTGTCGTGACCAAATGGCTCTGGAAAAATGTAGCAATTCGCAGGTAGCTAGCGGGTAAGCGCGTGCGGTCGAACTTGCTGTCAAAAGCGCCTCCGCCGAGCCCTGCCATGGGCCGCGCAACGGCCTCGGGCCAGGGCGACAGCACGTCGAAATGGTTGCCACCCGCCAGCGAATCGATTTTTTTGCAACTGCCGCACAGCTGCAGCACGCGGTCTGAGTGAAAACGCGGCAGTAGCACGTCATCTGCCGTGGCCTCCACAATGCCCACCGGAATGCGAATGGCGGCCAGGCTGGCATCGGTGAATATCGCCGCCACGGGCACACTCAGGGCAACGGCTGCCACCCGGGTGTCGCGTTGGGTGGGGCCGCCGCTCAGGGTTTCCAGAAAGGCGGGCAGGTTGCTGGTGACGGCGTAGCTTTGGGCGCGTTGCTCGCGGGCTTCGGCGCTGCGCAGGCCAAACAGGCAAAAACCGGCGTCGGCTTTCAAATTGGCACCGCAATGGCGCATCAGGCTGGCCATGCTCCACTGGCCGCCCGCCTGCGCCAAAGCGCTCACGCCACCGGCTGACATGCCGTGCACCCCGACTTTGGACGCATCAAGTAGCGGCGCGAAGCGTGGGTCGGCCATGACCGCGTCAATGGTTTTGCTGACCTCAACGGGACGCAGTTTCCAGCTGTCTGGTCCGCTCTGTTTTTGATCGCGCCAGTTGTCGCCTTGGTGTTCGGGCGACGCCACCACAAAACCCGCCGCCGCCAACTGGCTGGCCAAATCAAAACTGGTGATGGCGCTGCCACCCGCGCCGTGCGAGAGCACGATCAAACGGCCATTGCCCCGCGCGGGCGCAGCGCCCAGGGCGGCCTTGATCTGAAACGGCCCCAGGTTTTGCACCGACGCTGTGGCAGCCGTGGGGTAAACCACGGTGATCGGCATGGCCGCGCCAGCCAATTCGAGCATGCCGGTTTGGGCGTGGACGAGGGGCGCTGCTATGGCGGCGGCAAGGGAGACGGCGCCGATGAGGAGGCTTGGTTTGAACATAGTGAGTTTCCTTTGGAGCGGGTTGAGCAAGGTGAAAGGCTTGGCGGGTTGGAATGGTTGGATGGAATCAGATTTACTATAAAAATAGTAGCAAACTATCTATATTATTTGAGAGCTAGAGGCCTATTTTGTTCGTATTTTGGTGTTTTTTGACCATTTTTCTGAAAAAAGACCCTGCAGGTTCTTTTTCGATATTTTTGGCCCTTTTTTGGCCCTTTTTTGGCTTTTTTATGGCTTTTAAGTGACATGGAGTTGTGGGCGTCGGGCGGAATCCGTCTGTAAGCAAGCAAGGCGACCGCTTACACCAAGCTGCGCCATTGAGTCATCAGCACATGGCCCAGAAACCGTCCGGGCAGCAGCGCGAAGGCCCCCGCCACCACGCAACCGCCTACGTAAAGGTTTTGCATCGACCTGCGGTGGCCGCTGATGTCGCCCTTGAAAAGAAACCAGAAAGCCGTGAAAAGCCCGATCAAAGTCACCGGTACCAGCAGGTGAATCAAGCCAAAACCAAACCAGGTGGGCCCCACCCGGGCGGTCAAAAATATTGCCGAAATCGCGGTGATCAACATCAGCGTGACCCAGGCGTAGCCAAACGCGCGGTGTAGCCGGGGGCGGGTCTGGCGGCCCTTGCGCGCCCACAGTGCAACTGGGCCAGTGACCACAGCCAAAATGGCTGCGGTCATGTGAACGGCGATGATGGGGCTGAGTGACATGGTGGAGTCCTTGGTTGAAATGGATTGGAGCGTTGGGGCCGATGGAGCGAACTTTGCCCAAGCCCGCGCCCGCCAGCCACCCGCTTGCGACGAAATGCGGGCTTGAATGCGCCAGATGCCCCCGGGCAGCGCCGAATGACGACAATTTGTGGACGCTTTCGGGCGTTTAAGGTCGATTCCGCACGCTGTGGGTCGATTTCAGCCAGCAGCCCGCCCCACCCGCCCAGCGATAATCGCCCCACTTTTTGAAGGATCGCGCGTGGATATCGTTGTATTGCTGAAAGCCGCCCTGATGGGCGTGGTTGAGGGACTGACCGAGTTTTTGCCCATCTCCAGCACCGGGCACCTCATCTTGGCGGGTGCGTTGTTGGGCTTTGATGACGACAAGGCCAAGGTTTTTGACATTGCCATTCAAACCGGCGCGATCTTTGCCGTCATCCTGGTGTACTGGCAAAAAATCCGCGACACCCTGGTGGCGCTGCCATCTGAAAAGCAAGCCCAGGCCTTTGCCATCAACGTTTTCATCGCCTTCGTGCCCGCCGTGCTGCTGGGGCTGCTGTTTGGCAAGGCCATCAAAGCCAACCTGTTCACTCCGGTGGTCGTGGCCAGCACTTTCATCATTGGCGGCTTCATCATTTTGTGGGCCGAAGCGCGGCAAAAAAACAGCGCCACCGCCGTACGAATCCACGATGTAGACCAAATGACCGCGTTGGACGCGCTCAAAGTCGGCCTGATTCAATGCCTGGCCATGATTCCGGGCACCAGCCGCAGCGGCGCCACCATCATTGGTGGCATGCTGATGGGCCTGTCGCGCAAGGCCGCGACCGATTTTTCGTTCTACTTGGCCATTCCCACGCTGATTGGCGCGGGCGTTTACAGCCTGTACAAAGAGCGCGCGCTTTTGTCGTTGGCCGATGCGCCCATGTTCGCCGTGGGCCTGCTGTTTTCCTTCATCAGCGCCTGGCTGTGCATTCGCTGGCTGCTTAAATTTATCTCGACCCACAGTTTTGTAGGGTTTGCGTATTACCGCATCGCCTTTGGGCTGATCGTGCTGGCTACGTCTTACATGGGATGGGTGAAATGGGCGGCTTGAACGGCATGAACGGCTTGGGCGGCGGCCTTTTTGTGGCCTTCGGGTTATGGCTCGGTGGGTTTTCTGTGGCCGCACAGGCGCAGGATTTAGTCCCCTCAGCCGATGGCAAACTGCAAATTCCGGCCTATTGGTTCAAAGCCAGCTCTGCAACAGTGGTCGCACCTGCGGGTGAATCGGCCGTTGGAGCCCCGGCTACCGTCGCGCCTGACGCGCCACGCCCGGTCGCCATTGGGCTGCACGGCTGCGGCGGCGCGCTGGACGCCAAAGGCCGCCTCAACCCCATCTGGCAGCGCTATGCGGCTTATTTCAACGCTGAGAACATTCATTTCATGATGCTCGACAGCTTCACACCGCGCGGTGCCAAGTCCATTTGCGCCATCCCCAACAAGCGTCGCAACATTCATGTGAATGACCGAACGGCCGATGTGTTTGCTGCTGTTCAATGGATTGCGCAACACCCCGGCATGGACGCCAGCCGCATTCTGCTGGTGGGTTGGTCGCACGGTGCGCAAACCGTGTTGGCGGCCAATGACGCATCCAACCCCGTGGTGCTGGCCCCAAAAATTCGACCCAAAGCCGCTGCCGCCTTTTACCCAGGCTGCTTCAACTCGTTGCAAACTTCGGCCCAGAACCCCGGGTACAGCTTGGCCGCGCCACTGTTGGTGATGGCGGGCGAAAAAGACGACTGGACGCCCGCACACCGCTGCGTGGAGCTGCGCGATGCAGTGTTGAAACGCCAGGCCGCCACGGATCAAAAAGTTCGGTTCGATCTGCAAATCTACCCCGACAGTTACCACGGCTTTGACAGCCTAACCCCCGTGCGCACCCTGCAAAACATTGGCAACACCCCAAGTGGCACCGCCACCGCAGGTGAAAACCCCGCAGCCCGCGCTGCCGCGCACGGCCATTTGTTTGAATTTGTCGCCGCCCAGTTTGGCGAACCGCTGCTGTTGTCACACGAGCAGCGCCTGAAAGTACCGCCAGCGGCCTTGCCTGCCAACGTGGCGGCGAAAAATTAGCCGCTGTCGGGAATTCCGCTCACCTTCCCGCCATTTCCTTCAAAGCCGCCTCTATCGCCACCGCCGTCGCCAGTGGGTGCTCCATCGGGAACAGGTGGCTGCCATCCACCATCGTGATGCGGTCTTTGGCCAGTTTGTCGGTCATGGTCATGCCGACTTGCGCCATTTCTTTGGAACGCGTGCCGCCAATGAAGGCAACCGGGCACTTCACGGGGTGGCGGCGCAGCAGGCTGTCCAGGTTGTCGGGCAGGTGGTTGTAAATGGCAGATTCAATCTCGCGTTTGAACGCCAGCACACACTTGCCGTTTTCAATGTCCATGCCGTGGTCTATGTAATCTTGCAGCATGCGGGGGTCCCAGCGGGCAAAAGCGCTTTTGGCCTGAAAGTGCGCCAGTGCCGCAGCCCGGTCGGGCCAACTGTTGCGCCGCTTCACGCTAACCCGCGCGGGCGACACTGACCCTACCATTTGCGTGCCTTTGGCAACTCGCAACGCGGCAGCCCGCCAACCCCCCAAAATGGGCGAGTCCAGCAACAGCACGCCACGGCACAGTTCGGGGTGGCGGGCGGCGACCATCAGGCTTAAAAAACCACCCAGTGAATGGCCGACCAAAAAGACCGGTTCACCCAGTTTGTCAACCTCGGCTTTGGCAAATTGGGCCAACTGCTTGGCCAGGTGCGGCCAGTTATTAGTGACTGGAAAGGCCGGGTCGTGGCCCAGTTTTTCAATGGCTTTCACTGAAAAGCCGCGGGCGCGCAGGCTTTTGAACAAGACGCGGTAAGTGCTGGCGGGGAAGCTGTTGGCGTGGGAGAAAACGATGTGCATCAAATTAGTCAGTTCGTCAGTCAGTTAGCTAGTTATTCAGTTAGTCAATCAATTAAATCAAGCGCTCGTCAGGCGTGGCTATTTTCTTCAGCGGCTTGCTGCGCCCGCTGCTGGTCATCAGCGGCACCTCGGTTTGCTCACCGTTCCACATCGGGTCTTCAATACTGTCAAACACCTCGCGCAGTTTTTGGCCCCAACTGTTGTGCATCATTTTGAAATACGGGTTGTTTTCATCAATGCAAACGATCTTGTCCGACTGCAGTTTGTTGACTTCGTACACCACCAAGTCCAGCGGCAACCCAACCGACAGGTTGGATTTGACCGTCGAATCCATCGACACCAGCGCGCATTTGGCGGCTTCGTCCAGCGGGGTGTCGGGCGTTAAAACCCGGTCCAGCACAGGCTTGCCGTATTTGGATTCGCCCAGCTGAAAAAACGGTGTTTCGGGCGTAGCCTCAATGAAGTTGCCCGCCGAATACACCTGAAACAAGCGCATGGGTTCGCCGGCAATTTGCCCGCCAAAAATCAGCGACACGTTGAAATCAACCCCCGACTGCTGCAAAGATGCCGAATCGCGCTCATGCACATGGCGTATGGCCGCGCCCAACACGCGCGCCGCGTCAAACATGCTTTTGGCATTCCAAATCGTGATGCCTTCGGCGTCACCCGCCTCTTTGATTTGCTCAATCTGCAAAATCTCCCGCACCGACTGCGAAATGCTCAAATTCCCCGCCGACAGCAGCACCATGAAGCGATCGCCCGGCTTCTCGTAAACAATCATTTTGCGAAACGTGCTGATTTGGTCAAGGCCCGCATTGGTGCGCGAGTCGGATAAAAAAACCAGTCCGGCATTGAGTTTGATGGCGACGCAGTAGGTCATGATTTTCGATGGTTCTAAAAGTTAAATGATGGCCTGCGCCACGACTTGGGTCAGCCAGGCGTTCAGGCTTTGGCCGTGCGCAGCTGCAGAAACTACGGCCTTTTGATGCAGTTCACCTGGAATCCGCACCATCAATTTGCCAGAATACCGTTTTAAGGGTTCGACTCCATCCTCGCGGCACATGTCCAGAAACACCTTGAGTGACAACGCGCCTTCTTTTTGCAGCGCCTTCACGTCAGCGGCATAAAAGTCCGCGCCGCCATTCAAATCTACAAATTCTCCACGAAACAGATTGGTTTCCGGATCGAACGCGATCACCGCTTTGTAGCCTTTGATATCCATTACATTTTTCATGGTTTTACTCCGTTGGCGTCCAGCCATTTGCGCACACTTTCAACCGCAGCCTTGTCAGCGTCTGGCGACGGGTGGGGCCGATGAAATACCCTGCGATCTGCGAACAGTTTCACGCCGACCCGTGAGCCTTCACGCTCCGTGACCTCAGCGCCTAAAGCCACAAACAGGGCTTCAATGTCACGCCATTTCACACCGCCCGGCACAGGTCGCGAAAAAATTAACTCAAGAGTTCGCTGGTGTTTGCGTTGCATGTCGAATGATACCAACTTTTAGTGTCACTTCAGGTTGCCAGTGTGACGCACGCTCGCATGATCTGCTTACTGCTTGATGTCCTTTGGGTCTGCTCGCTCTAAATTCAGCGCCAACAAGCGCTTCAAAATTTCGTCATCGGGCATGGTGGCGCTGTAGTCGGGCCAGCGGTAGGCGGCTGCCACGGCCTGGTCTAGCTGTTCATGGGCGTGGGCAAGCCACTGCGGGCGCAGGTTGTACAGATTGGTCAGCGTGCGTTTTTGAAGCGCTTTCATGTCCGTTTCGCTGATGCCGGGTTTGGGTTCAATGCGATCAGGGTAGGGGCTGGCTGTCATGCCCAGCGGCACGACTTCTGGCACCCGGTGTGTCCACTCGGGCGGGTTGAGCCAGTTGTTGCGAAGGTCGTTGAGGGTTTTGGCGGCGTTGGCAATTTGGATGGCCAGTTGCCGAATGTCGGGTTGCACCTGTTTGCCGATCGTTGACGCCGCTGCGCTCTGCCCAGGCGGGAGCGGGGCGAACGC
>JANPCR010000339.1:0-2726 GCA_031431035.1 Rhodoferax sp. | reverse complement strand
GCCACCACACAGACCTGGCGCATCATGAAGCCAACGTAGTGGTGGTGCACCAAATCAGGCTTGACGGTTTGCAAAATGCGCCGGACAGTCGCCGTCGACGGCAGGGCCTGGTAAAACCCATAGGCTTTGAGGGTGAAGACGCGGTAAATTGTGACGCCCTGCCATTGATCTTGCTCTGGCTCGCCCGCCCGGCGGGTGGTGATAACGCAAACCTTATGCCCTCGGCGAACGAGCTCAGGCCCGATCAATTTGATGTGAACACCTACCCCAGTCATTTCGGGCAAAAAGTCGTCCGACACCATGCAGATCGATAGAGGGGCTGTCATTGGGGCGAAACTGAAAGTTTTCGAAGCTCAAAAACGGTTGCGGTGGCCCAATTTCAGAAGAAATAGGTACCCAAAACCTGAACAATGCTGCGATCAGGCAAGATGCCGTATTCGGTGTTGGCATTTCCAATGTGCTGTTGAATTTGAACCGCCAAGTCGAATTTGGGCCAATGGTGGCGCAATTCGGCCCAGACCAGTTGGCTTTGATCGCCCGCGTTGTGGCGCAAAAAGGCTGTGAAGTCCAGATTTTTGAGCCCCAGGCTTTTCTGCGTCAAGTAAATTAAGTAGGCTTCACGGGGTGCTAAGTCTTGTCTTCGCTGCGCCTCAATCAAATAGGCCACCTGGGCCGAAGGCGACGCAGCCCCTAACGCTGACCAGTCAGATGGGTTGAGCGCGAAGCCGTTGTACTGGTATTCGGCCGTGATCGACAGTTTGCCAAGCGTGGTGTAAGTCACGCCAGCCGCCAGCCGGTTTTGGGTGGTTGACCCCTGAGCCGAGGTGCCGGGCAGCGCCAGCGCTCGGGCCAATAGATCGGGTTCGCTACCCCGTGACCACTCAAGATGGGCCGTTGCAGCATCCGACAAAAGGCCCGTCAAACTGGCACCCAGGGTGGGGTCCAAGCCCGCCTCTTTGTAAACCAGGAATTGGCCACTGACGCTTTGCGAAAACTGCGTGCCCAGCGCAACGACGGCGCGGTCCCGGTTGTTGGTTGAGCCCAGGTCCAGGTTCCAGCCGTCAGTGCTTGGCAGATCCGCCAGTTTGGGCGACAACGCCAATGAAAGAGATCCGTTGGCCCACAGGCGCTGCCCGCGCAGCATGACACTGCCCAGGCGGTTTTCGCGCAATGCAAACGGATTGGCGCTGGTCAGGGTGCGTAAACTGCCATCTCTGAAAAAATCGGTCGGGTTGAAACCATAGGCAGGGCCGTAGCGTAAATTAATTCGCCCAAACTCAACCACAGAATTGCCGCCACCCGGTTGCCAACTCAGATAGGCCTCGCGCAGGTTGTTGACGGTTGCAGAGGTTCCTTCTTCCCGCGGGCTGAAATGGTCAATTCGATCAGAAATGACGGCCCGAAGGCCGGGTGCCAATCTGGCAGAGTGCGAAAAATCGAGTGAAACACGTCCTAAATTGCGGTTGCCGGGTTCGTAACGCAAGCTGGCGCTGCCCACGGCGGCCTCAGCAAAAATCTTGGTGTCGCTGGCTGCGGCTGCCTTTGCAGTGGGGGCGCTGACCAAATTGAGTGCGTCCTCGTCAGCCGCAAACCCCGGCAGCGCCTGCGCCAGAACCACGGCAAGGACGGAAGAAAGTGTGAGGCGTGTTTTTGAAAGCATGGCATCAGTCTGGTTGAAAACGGGGCAAAAAGTCACGCTGCAACCAAGTGTCTGGAATGGTGCGGGCAACGTAATCTGAAAAACGCATCAAGGTGACTGATTGCGGATTGAGGCCATCAATGATGACGGTCTCTGTCGGGCGCTCAGCCCCTAATTGCGATTGAAAACGGCGGTAATAGACTGTTTTGAGTAAGCGGGCAGATTCTGCGAAGAACCGGCCTTTGATGGGACGGTTGTTTTCGGCATCAACCCACAATTCAATGGTTGCGTAAGTCACTTCAGGGGACACAGCAGTTAATGCAAGCTTGTTGGCTTTGCGTGTTTTGCGTTCGCCGTCCTGAACGTCTTCAGTCGCGGCCAAAGTGGCTTTGTAATCTTTAGCCAAGTTAACGGTAGCCACGTCACCGTTAGAAGCCTGGCCCAATAAACGCTGCTGGGGCGAAAGACGCACGCTGGCTTTGGACGTTGGGTCATAAAACCACATGTCATTGCCGTTCTTGAGAATTAACTTGCCTGCGTCTCGCGCAGGTAGGGCAAAACGCATCAAACTGGAAAACTGCCCGCCGAGTTGTTGAGTCCGAGCGTAGCTGGTTAAGGTGCTGGTGTCGGTTTGTTGACCCGCCTGAAACTCGGTCAGCGTGACCGTCACGCTGAAAGACCGGCCCGGATTGCGAATAGCGTCACTGGCGGCCAGCATTTCGTCGGCTGTGGCTGCCACTGCAGTCAAAGCGGGCAACACTGGCAAAAGCGCCAAGGCTAAAAGCCAACGATTCAAAATTCTTTTCAAGGCAATCCCCTCATGGTGAATCGGTCAAACATGTCGTAAAGCTTCGACTACGTCAAGTTGGGCGGCGCGGTAAGCGGGCCACCAGGCAGACAGTACGGCAACGCAAATCAGGCCTACAGTGGTTCCCAAAATCATACGGTTTTCGCCCCAAACGCGCAAAATCAATGGCAGCGGGTCAACGCTGCCGGGTGGCAACCATGTTAGGCCCAACTGGTTGGCAATACCAGCAACGACGAGCGCCATGACAACTCCCAGCAAAGCGCCGCTAAGCCCCAACAG
>JANPCR010000338.1:0-6512 GCA_031431035.1 Rhodoferax sp. | reverse complement strand
GTGAATGGTGTTGCCCTTGGGTGACACGCCGAGTTTTTTGTCGCCAATCCAGGTCAGCGGGCGAATGTAGCAACTGGGCAAGTTGTTGGCCTTGACCACGTCCAGCTGCGCCTGCATAACTTCAGCCTGGGTGAACGGAATCTTCATGCGCAAGATTTTGGCGCTGTTGAACAGACGCTCGGTGTGCTCCTCAAGCCGAAAAATGCCAGTGCCGCCGTCTTGCAAATGGTAGGCGCGCACGCCTTCAAACGCGCCGCAGCCGTAGTGCAAGGTGTGCGTCAGCACGTGAATTTTGGCGTCGCGCCATTCGACCATCTGGCCGTCCATCCAGATTTTGCCGTCGCGGTCGGACATGGAAGGGGGTTGAGCGGCGGATGGGGCTGTCGTCTGGGCTGCTGTCGTCATGGGGCGTCCTTGAAGTGCGGGAAGGGCAGAAAGGAAAGGTTCAGGCACCTGTCTGCCGCTAGATTTTACGGCGCGGCGGGGGCTGCGGCGGCGGCAGGGGTGGAATTTGCGACCGGTTTGGCGAGGTGCTCGGCAACCGGTTCAGTTGCAGATGTGCCGCTTGGCGTGGTAAGCGCATCGGCAATGGGCGGAACAGGCTGATCTGCCGCCGGTTCAGGCCGCACCAGCGCCCATTTCACCAGCTTGCCGCCCAAAAACTCGCAAGTCACGTGCGACAGGCCGCCATCGGACCAGCGAAACAGCTCGGGTTGCTGGTCCGGGGCGCTCATCGGTTCGCCCAGCGACTTGGTCATGGCCACCACGTGCAGCAAGGTGACCCCTGGTTTGAGCTTGGCGTTAAGCATCACGGCGCTGCCCACGTAGCCCTTGGGGCGGTTGGCGGCGTTGGTCATGACCTTCATGAGCCGGGTGAAATGCAACAGCAGCCACATCACCATGCCACTGGCCACCATGGCCACGCCCGTCCAGCCATAGGCGTTGTAAGCCAGTGCGACCAGCAGCACGGCGCCAATGGGAATCAGGATTTTTTGCAGTTGCATGGTGGAATGGGCGATGTAAGTGCTATGCTATTAATAGCAAACTATTGATATAATTCGAGAGCTAGAGGCCTATTATATCAATAATTTGGCGAAATTCCCGAAATTGACCCATTTTTACCACAATTGTGGTAAAAATAGACTAATTTAGACAAATTTGACAAAATAGCGGTGAAGTCGACTCAATTTAATCCAGCCTGACTTCTGATCAGCCAGTTTGTCTGCGCCCAACGGCGGGCATTGCCTACCCTTGGCCTGTCCGTCAGTGTGGTGTGTTCCAAGGGTTGATTACCGTCAACCCTGCCGCTTCAAAAGGGCCAGTGTCTCGGGTGGCGACAATCAAACCGTGGGTCGTGGCCGTGGCGGCGATGTAGCCGTCTGCAGGGGCGATAGCCTTCCCTTGTGCGCGGGCCCTTGCGCGAAGTGTTGCGTACGCTTCGGTGGCGGCGGTGTCAAAGGGCAGGATTCGCCCTACAAACAGGGGCAGAATGCGTTGCTCCAGATTGGTCAAAAGTGTGTCTCGTCTCTGGCCCAATGGCAGCGCCGCAATACCGAAACGCAACTCGGCCAAGCTGATGGTTGACAGGTAAAGTGTTTCAACAATTTGAGCATCAATCCAAGTCAACACCCCCCTGTTTGCGTTGAGCTTCAAGGGCTCAGAAATGACATTGGTGTCAAGGAGAATCATTCAAAACTCATCGGTTCTGTGGGTAACTTGTCACGCTCGAATTCAAGATCAAAGCCCCCTGCTTGCTGGCCGATTTCTGCCAACAAAGAACCAAGCTTGATGCGGCCTTCTGGCCGTGCAATGCTTTCAAGAATGGCTCGGACCTCAGCCTCAGTGCTGCGCCCTGCCATCGCAGCACGCACACGCAAAGCGCGGTGAGTCTCCTCCGGTAAATTACGTACTGTGATGGATGACATTGATTCTCCGCCTATATTTTGATATCAATGATTGCATTATATAAATGATGCAATCATTGTGTCAAAATGGCCTTGAATGGCCTTGAATGGCCTTGGATGGCATTGGCGAAACAGAGTCGAAGACCTGTTTGCAGAACTACCCCAGCCCGCGCACCAACTCCATGGCTTGCTCAATGCGCTCCACCGCGTGAATGGTCATGCCCTCAAACTCTTTGCCACCTGACTTTTTGGGTGCGTTGGCTTTGGGCACGATGGCGACGCTGAAACCCAGTTTGGCGGCTTCTTTCAGGCGCTCCTGACCGCGCGGGGCCGGGCGCACTTCACCAGCCAAACCAACCTCGCCAAAAGCAATAAAACCTTTGGGCAGGGGCTTGCCGCGCAGACTGGAAGTGATCGCTAACATCACCGCCAAGTCTGCCGCAGGCTCGCTGATGCGCACGCCGCCCACCGCGTTCACAAACACGTCTTGGTCCATGCAGGCCACCCCGGCGTGGCGGTGCAGCACGGCCAAGAGCATGGCCAGCCGGTCTTTGTCCAGCCCCACGCTCAGGCGCCTAGGGGATGGGCCGCCGCTGTCCACCAAAGCCTGAATTTCCACCAGCATGGGCCGTGTGCCCTCCAGCGTCACCATCACGCAACTGCCGGGCACGGGCTCGCTGTGCTGGCTTAAAAAGATGGCGCTGGGGTTGCTCACGCCCTTCAGGCCCTTCTCGGTCATGGCAAAAACGCCAATTTCGTTGACCGCGCCAAAGCGGTTTTTGATGGCGCGAACCAGCCTGAAGCTGCTGTGGGTGTCGCCTTCAAAGTACAGCACAGTGTCGACCATGTGTTCCAGCACGCGCGGGCCGGCCAAAGCGCCTTCCTTGGTGACGTGGCCCACCAAAACAATGCAAACGCCGCTGGCTTTGGCCGCCCGCGTCAGGTGGGCGGCGCACTCTCGCACCTGCGCAACCGACCCAGGGGCCGAGGTCAATTGGTCTGAGTAAACGGTTTGAATCGAGTCGATGACGGCAATATCGGGTTGTGAATCAGCTAACGTGGCAAGTATTTTTTCAAGCTGAATCTCGGCCAGTACCTTGACTTGCGAGTTGTCCAGCCCCAAGCGGCGCGCGCGCAGGGCGATTTGTGCGCCGCTTTCTTCACCCGTGACGTAGAGCGTCTTTTGCCCGCTGCGCTGAAGTGAATCAAGCGCCTGCAACAACAAGGTCGATTTGCCAATGCCTGGGTCGCCACCAATCAGCACCACCCCACCTTCCACCATGCCGCCGCCCAGCACGCGGTCCAACTCGTCGTGGCCGGTGGGTGTGCGCGACATGTCGGTGGCTTCAATCTCACCCAAGGTGGCAATCGCCGTGGTTTGGGCCAGTCCCTTGAACTGGCTGCCCGATGGCGTGGCAAAGCGGTTTTTGGTGGGGCCACTGCTCTCGGCGATGGACTCCACCAGCGTGTTCCAGGCGTTGCAAGCTGGGCATTTGCCCAGCCACTTGGGGCTGGTGTCGCCACAGTCTGAGCAGATGTAAACGGTTTTCTCTTTGGCCATGGACGCAGTTTACTGGATAAACAAACAGTTAAAACAAGCAATTACGCAACGGAACTTTGGAAAAAAATCGCAGCAACTGCCTGCGCCAAACCTCAGGCCCGATGGCCGCCGCCGTAGCTATTGTTAAACCAATAGTCGCATTGCGAAGGGCTGAAGGTTGAAAAGTATTTTTGCGAAATCCCCAAAATCATTTAACATGTTAAACAATTTCACGCAAATCAATCAACTGCTACTTGGACATGCCCAGCCCATTTGTTCACCGCAACCTGCCGCGCCTGCTGCTGCAAGCACGCGAAGCCGTCATGGCGCACACGCGGCCAGGTCTGCGTGCGCAAAAGCTGTCCGATCAGCAATGGCGGGTGCTGCGCGTGTTGGCCGAACATGGCGCGACAGAAACCGGGCGGGTGTCGCGCGAGGCGTTTATTTTGGGTCCTAGCCTGACGGGCGTGTTGACCCGCATGGAGCGCGATGGGCTGATTCACCGCGAGCGCGACGCCAGTGACCAGCGGCGCACCGTGGTCAGCCTGGCGGCCAAAGGCGACTTGGCGGTGGCCAGCCTGCTGTACACCATTGAGGCGCACTACGCCTTTATGGAAACCTCCTTAGGCAAACAAAAACTCGCCCAGCTCTACACCTTGCTGGACGAAGTGATCGAACTGGAGCAAACCGCATGAACCTGAATCGGCCTGACCCCGGTAATCCTCGTAACCTTCGTAAGCTTCGGTATTGGCCGACTGGCACGGTCTACGGCACTTTGCTGAACTTCAAGGATGAAGTTGCAGCCCTGGCCAGCCAAATGACCCAGCCGCCCTACAACGCCACACCGCAAGCCCCCGTGCTGTATGTCAAAACTGCCAACACCTGGAGCTTTCAGAGCGATCAAGTCCCCGTGCCAGCAGGTATCGCGCAGCTTGAAATTGGGGCCACGATTGCCGTGGTAATTGGGCCAACTCCCGACACCATTGCAGGGTATGTGATGTTGAATGACTTCAGCATTGCGCACGCCAGCTTCTTCAGGCCGCCCGTCAAATTCAAATGCCTTGATGGCTTTTTGGGGGTTGGGGCGGTGCTGGTTCCGGCTGGCATGGTCGGCGACCCTGCCCTGCTCAAGCTGGAAGTTTGCATCAACGGCGAACTTCGGCAAGTGCTTGATTTTTCTAAACTCGTTCGCGGTGTCACAACGCTGCTGGCGGATGTCAACGATTTCATGAGCTTGCAACCCGGCGACTTGCTGATGCTCGGCTGCGACTGCCTGCCCGGTGGCGGCAGGCCGCTGGCGCAGGTTGGCGACCGGGTGGACATCAGCTCACCTGCCTGCCCGTCGCTGGGTGTTCTGTCCAACACCTTGGTGCAGGAGGCCCTATGAAGCAGGCTCGTGTTGCCTATGCAGGGGCGATCCACAATGCGGTTGAACGCGAGGGACAACTGCTACTTGCCGATGGGCGGTTGGTCGGCCAAGACAGGGTGGTGTGGCTGCCGCCACTTGCCCCCGTGGTTCAGGCCCGAACCATCTTGGCGCTGGGGCTCAATTACGCCGACCATGCCAAAGAGCTGGCCTTCAAACCCCCCGCCGAACCGCTGGTTTTTGTCAAAGGCGAAAGCAGTTTGATGGGCCACCGTGGCTTCACCCACCGCCCGTCGGACGTGAAGTTCATGCACTACGAATGCGAGCTGACTGTGGTGATTGGCAAGACAGCCAGGCGCGTGAAACGCGATGACGCTCATGACTTCATTGCTGGCTACACCGTGGCCAATGACTACGCGATCCGCGATTACCTTGAAAACTGGTATCGCCCCAATTTGCGAGTTAAAAACCGTGACACTTGCACGCCTATTGGTCCCTGGCTGGTCGATGGTGCCGACGTCCCCAACCCCAATGCGATGGCGCTGCAAACTACGGTGAATGGCAAAGTCACGCAATCCGGCAACACCAAGGACATGATTTTTGACGTGCCCTTTCTCATCGAGTATTTCTCAAGCTTCATGACATTGCAACCCGGCGACTTGATTTTGACGGGCACGCCCGACGGCGTGGTCGACTGCCAGCCCGGCGATGTGATCGTGACGGAAATTGAAGGCCTTGGACAACTGGAGAACACGATTGCAAACTAATCAAATGATCAATCACCTTATCAACGGCAAGTCCGTTGTCAGCGCCAGTTATTTTGAAACTGTCAACCCGGCCACACAAGATGTTTTGGCTGAGGTTGCTTCGGGCTCAGAAGCCGAGGTGAACGCTGCCGTGGCGGCTGCCAAAGCCGCCTTCCCCAAGTGGGCTGGCATGCCAGCACCGCAACGCGCCAAGCTGATTCGCAAACTGGGCGATTTGATTGCCGCTCATGTGCCCGAAATCGCCCAAACCGAGACCAACGACAGCGGGCAGGTGATCGCGCAAACGGGCAAACAATTGATCCCCCGCGCGGCAGACAACTTTTACTATTTCTCGGAGATGTGCACCCGGGTTGACGGCCACACCTACCCCACAGACACGCACCTGAACTACACGCTGTTTCATCCCACGGGCGTGTGCGCCCTCATCAGCCCGTGGAACGTGCCCTTCATGACGGCCACCTGGAAAGTTGCGCCCTGCCTGGCGTTTGGCAATACGGCTGTTTTGAAAATGAGCGAATTGTCTCCCTTGACCGCTTCGCGCTTGGGTGAATTGGCGCTTGAAGCAGGCATTCCACCCGGCGTGTTGAACCTCGTCCACGGTTACGGAAAGGAAGCGGGAGAACCCCTGTGCAGCCACCCGGATGTGCGCGCGATTTCTTTCACTGGCTCGACCAGCACGGGCAACCGTATTGTCAAGTCGGCGGGCTTGAAAAAGTTCAGCATGGAATTAGGCGGCAAGTCGCCCTTCGTGATTTTTGAAGACGCTGACTTGGCCCGCGCACTGGACGCGGCGATTTTCATGATTTTCAGCAACAACGGCGAACGCTGCACGGCGGGCAGTCGCATTTTGGTGCAACAGTCGATTTATGCCGATTTTGCGGCAAAGTTTGCGGCCCGCGCCCAACGCATCGCGGTGGGCGACCCGCTGGATGAAA
>JANPCR010000337.1:0-6665 GCA_031431035.1 Rhodoferax sp. | reverse complement strand
GGCGGCTGCGCCAAAGCGCCCGATGTCGGCTGTACGCCCAAATTTGCCGTGCAAGTGAAGGATGGCGTGGTTTACCTGGACACCACCGAGCTTGCCAGCCACGCCACGGACTTGACCCGACCCCTGGCCGGCCCAGCTCTCAAAGCCGCCACTGCATGAGCCCATTGACAGCCAGCGAAACGCGGTCAACCTGCCCCTACTGCGGCGTTGGCTGCGGTGTCATCATTGAAACCAGCGGTGAATCAACGTCTAAAAAAATCATCAATGTCAGGGGCGACCCTGATCACCCAGCCAATTTTGGGCGGCTGTGCACCAAAGGCTCGACGCTGCACTTGACGGCGAGCGCCACAGTGACCCAACAAACCCGCTTGCTGAAGCCGATGCAGCGACTCACGCGAGGCGCTGCCCCGCAGGCTGTCAGTTGGGACTATGCGCTGAACCATGCAGTCGACCGCTTTGCTCGCATCATTGGAGAGCACGGCCCAGACGCCATTGGTTTTTATGTGTCGGGCCAGTTGCTGACCGAAGACTATTACGTCTTCAATAAATTGGCCAAAGGCCTGATTGGCACCAACAACATTGACACCAATTCGCGCCTGTGCATGAGCAGCGCGGTGGCAGGCTACAAGCAAACACTGGGGGCAGATGCGCCACCGACCTGCTATGACGATGTGAATCACGCCGACTGCATTTTTATCGTCGGCTCCAACACCGCATTTGCACACCCTATTTTGTTCAGGCGCATTGAAGACGCCAAAAAGGCCAAGCCAGCGCTCAAAATCATCTTTTGCGACCCTCGCAAAACCGACACCGCCGGCATTGCCGACCTGTACTTGCCCCTTCAGCCTGGCACTGACGTGATGCTGTTCAACGGCATGCTGCACATCATGTTATGGGAAGGTTGGATCGATGCGGCCCACATTGCAGCCCACACCAATGGCTTTGACGCGCTGAAAACCACCGTGCGCGACTACACGCCCGACCTGGTAGCGCAGACTTGCGGCATCACCAAGGAAGGGCTTTTTGCAGCGGCAAAAATGTTTGCCGCTGCGGCACCAGACTCATCGGCAAAACGTGGCGCAACGCTCAGTTTGTATTGCCAAGGCTTGAACCAGTCCACCAGCGGCACAGCCAAGAATGCGGCACTCATTAACCTGCATTTGGCCACCGGGCAGATTGGAAAACCCGGCGCTGGGCCGTTTTCGCTCACTGGCCAGCCCAATGCCATGGGCGGACGCGAGGTTGGCGGATTAGCCAATTTGATCAGTGCACACCGCGACATGACCAACCCCATCCACAGGGCTGAGGTCGAGGCGCTGTGGGGACTTGATCTCACTGGGCGCAAGGTGCCAGACAAGCCTGGCAAGACGGCGGTCGAAATGTTTCAAGCGGCAGCCGATGGCGAAATCAAAGCGCTATGGATTGCCTGCACCAACCCCGCCCAAAGCATGCCCGACCAAGCCACCGTGCGCCGCGCCCTGGAGCGCGCCGAGTTTGTCGTGGTGCAAGAAGCCTTTGCCACCACCGCCACTTGCCGTTACGCAGACCTTCTGCTGCCCGCCACCACCTGGGGCGAAAAGGAAGGCACCGTGACCAATAGCGAACGGCGCATCAGCCGAGTGTGCGCTGCCGTTCCCGCGCCCGGTGAAGCCCGCCACGACTGGCAAATTGCCGTCGAATTTGCAAAACGGCTTGAGGAAATTGGGGTCAGATCCGAATTTCGCCGCCATGCCGTTAATCCAGCCGGGCCGTCAACGCGAATTTGGCAAAACCCCAAGTCCACGGCTCTGACCCCAATTTCTGGACCCCAAACGCAATCGCTCTTCCCCTACCCCAACCCCGAATCCATCTGGCTCGAACACCGCCAATCCACCCAAGGCCGCGACCTCGACATCACAGGCCTCAGCTACTCCCTGCTTGAGCAGCAAGGCCCCCAACAATGGCCCTTCCCCCAAGGCGCGAGCACGGGCAAGGTTCGCCTCTACGAAGACGGCATCTACCCCACCCCTGACGGACGCGCAAAATTCGTCAACACCGTCTACCAACCTGTTGCCGAGCCGCGCGAATCCCGCTATCCGTTTTCGCTCACCACGGGCCGCCTGCGCGACCAATGGCACGGTATGAGCCGCACCGGCACGTTGGGCCGCTTGTTTGGGCATGTGGCCGAGCCAGCCATTCAGATGAACCCGCAGGACATGGCGCGCCGATTGTTGAAAGAAGGCGATTTGGTTTATGTAACCAGCAAGCGCGGCTCCATCGTGGTGCCGCTGCAGGTAAGCCCTGAGGTTGGCGTGAGCCAAGCCTTCATGGGCATGCATTGGGGCGAAGAATATTTGAGTGGATGTTCCAGTACCGGGCAGCCACTGGCTGGCGTGAACGCGTTGACCACCTCAGCGTACTGCCCCAGTTCAAAACAACCTGAACTGAAGCACGCGGCGATCAAAATATTGAAGGCCGAGTTTCCTTGGTCGCTCTTGGCCGTGGCCTGGTTGCCCGACGAGACTGTGCTGGCTGCCCGCGAAGCCTTGGTGCAAATGATGCGCCTGTTCCCCTTTGCAGCCTGTGTGCCCTTTTCAAACCACACCCCAATAAGCGACCTGAGCCAAGCGCGCAGTGGCGTGCTGTTCCGCGCTGCTGCGCACGAAGTACCGCCTGCGGAAGTATTGGCACAGATCGAAACGGTTTTGGACTTGGCGGGCAAAGACAGCCTGCGTTATGTCGACAAAAAGAAAGGCCAGTACCGCGCCATCAAACTGATCCGCCCGGCAGGCCAGACCGAGCAGGTAGATCTACAAGGCTTCATTCTGGCTGGCGACACCAGCGCCGAAGCCTGGATCAAAACCGTGCTGCAAGACAACGTACCTGCGCAAAGTTACGGCAGGCTGCTGCTAGTGCCTGGTGCCAAAGCGCCCGTGACGGTGCAGTCGCGTGGCAAGCAGATTTGCAGTTGTTTTGATGTGACAGATGTTGCCATTTCGGCCCAACTTGCGCACTGCACGGGCGACGATGAATCGCGTTTGAATCAACTGCAAACCGCTTTGAAATGTGGTACCAATTGCGGGTCATGTTTGCCGGAAGTCAAGCAATTGGTTCGGATGAAATCGAGGGCAGGTGTGGCGGTTTGAGTGTGAAAATAGAGCCCCGACTTTGACCGCAAGTGTTTGCTAGTCAGGCCAGCAAAGTAACCTTGGGTGCTAAGCCAAGCCGTTTAGCCTTTCGGGCAAACTTCTTGTCGTCAAAGCTAGCCATACTCTCGCAGGCGCGGTAGCTTGCGTGGTGCAGTGCGTCAGCCAAGTCAATGCCTGCTTCGCATTGCGACAGCGCCTGCTCAACGGTGCTACGGTCTTCAATCACGACGTTGGGTAGAGCCATCAAATGCCGCAACACGGAAACTGCCTCGATTGATTTGAAACCGTAATACCCGCGCATCGCCCATTCGAATTCCAGAATCACAGTCTTGCAAACCATCAAGGGCTTGCCGGACTCAATTAAGCGACGGGCCGCAACGCGTTGCTTCTGCGCTTCAACGTCGGCTTTGTCTTCAACGTAATAGCGAGCCAGAACGTTGGTGTCGAGCCCAATCATTTCGTATGCAAGGTGGCAACATCAAAATCAACGGGAACCGCAGCACGGCGGCTTTTGAGCATGCCAAATCCGCTGACTGTCATATCGGTAGGCGAGCTTTTGACGCGCATTTCCACATGATCTGACACCAGTGAAAATTCGATGCGACTTCCTTGCCGGATGCCCAATTTCTGGCGCACACTTTGCGGTATGGTCACTTGACCTTTGCTTGTGACTGAAGTAACTTGCATAAGCATCCAAATTTTGTATTACTCAGTAATACTAATCCAATTTTCTGACTGCTGTCAAGTTCTTTGGCCTCCGGGCGCCGTTGACCTCCGCGCGGAGACTGGGCAATGCGCATGCGGTTTTGGAGTGAAAGTTCCGCGCGGCCATAAAAAATTCTTGCGACGCGGTGGTCGCGGAATTTTTTGGGGTGAATTGAAAGGCCGCTACCGCAACGCGTTTCACTCCAAAGCCCGGTCGCATTGCCCAATCACCACGCTCATTTCTCACTTTTTTTAGGCGTCCATTCAGACTTCAGCATGACAATCAGGGGTTGAATTTTGAAGCGAGCGAGGGACTCAGGCCATAGACCACTTGCTCGATAGACGGTTTAGCCGCTCTGTCACAAAGCCATCGGGTTGCTTCAACCACGATCAGGCGATTGAGTTCTACCCAAGCTGCATCGCCAAACAGGCCATTGACAGTTACCTCGTTTGGTCGCTCGCGAATATCATCAGCGCTCCAGTACAAACCCAGGAGCAACTCAATTCCATGTGAGTCGCCTAGATACTGCCTTGTTGGAGTGTGAAAGTCATACTCCCGGTTGACCTCGGTCACGAACCTTTCCAGCTCCTGCCAAGCGCGGTCTTGGTTGGACACCACCCTGTTAAGGTGATATTCGATGAGTTGCCAAACTGCTTCATCGCGGCTTGGAACAGCCACGTCGCTGTATTGAAGAGCAGCAATAAAAGCAGGCAGTACATGCTCCATTTGCGGATGCAGGCCGGAGTCAAGGGCATCAATAAATACATCCAAATAAATGCCTTCGTCGCAAAGCGCTTTGATTGTCGCCTTCATGTCATCGGCGTTTAGCATTCCCAGCGCGTGCCGTGCAGCTTGGTAGCGGAGAGAAGGGTTCACGGCCGTGTAAAATTTGAGGTCACAAAATGACACCCAATGGTAACCAAGCACTTTGTGGTGAATAGTCGAATGACACGGCGTCAGCGTAAATCCAGCGACTCTCAACTCGTTGGGCCCCTACCGCACCACCGCCCGCACCGCAATCATCGCCACCGGCAGTTCCGCCGCACGCCAACTTTCAAAGCCGCCCCGGTACCAGCCTACATTGGTGTAACCCAGTTTTTTAGCCCGCATGGCGGCGTTGACGGACAGCCAGCAGTCGCGATTAACACAATAAAACACGACGGGCTTAGCCAAGTCTGGGCTGAGCAATTTCAGGAGCCCCTCAAAACGGGTTTCATAGACCGCGTCGCCCTGCGCATTGTCAAAAGCCAAGCCCCCAAACAGCAGGGTCACTGCAGTGGGTATGACGTCGTTCGCGCCGCCCCACACATCAACGACCACTGGGGGTTCCGAGCTTTTCAGGGCGGCAGACAGCGCCTGGGTTGAGAAAGTTTTGATGCCGTCGATGTCTTTGGGTGTGATGTCGTGAACTTTCTGGGTGCGTAGGCCTGTGGCTGTGGTCAGGCCGCCACCGTATTCCTCATTGCCGTAAAACTTGTTGGGCGCAACCGTCAGTTTGGCCAAGGCCGGAACGTGGCTGGCGGCGGCCTCGGCATAGAGTTGGCGCACGTCAAAGCCATTGGTCACCTGTGCCTCGCACAGGCGCGACGGACGACCGCGCACGTGGTTGCAGCTGTAGATGGAGCGAATGAAGGCGCTGACGGGCGTGTCTTGGTTCAACGAGGTGCCGATGCCTGCTTCACCGACGGGTGCGGCAATGGCTTTGTTTTCCAGCCCCAAGGCGAAGTCGGCTACCAGCTTGCGGCACGGGTCAGATTTACAAAATTGGGTGCCAAGGGCATTCAGGTGTTCGGCGGGGTCGGCAATGGCAATTTGCAGTTCACGCCCTAAGACTTTCGCAACCTGTTTGAAGCTGGCGGGCAAATCCAGCGTAGTGACAGCCTTGGTGGTGACGATGCCAATGCTCAGCGCGTCGGCGTCTTTCAATTCGGTGCAGTCTTTGCGCAAGGTTTGGACTGATTTGCAATGAAAGGCGACTCGTTTGGGCAGCCTTTGCGCGTCATAAACTCGCAGCAAGGAGCCCGCGTCGTCCATGTCATACAGCGCCTTGTTCATGATGTCGGCGTTAAAACGGTCACCCATGTTGAGCTTGTAGAACGCGAATATTTGAGGTTGCAAAACCGGGTCAACCGCTTTGGTGTCGATGCGGTGCGCACCGTGTATGCCGATGAAGGTTTGCGCAGGCCGGTACACGTCTGAAAACGAACGCGTTTTGCCACCCATGAACATGATGGAACAGGCCGACACGCAGGCCCCGCCAATCACCGTGTGGAAGCCGCGCTCGGCAATCAGGCGGCCCACACGCAAACCCGTCCACAAGTCGCCACCGGGGGAGTTGACAAAGGCCACGGTGTCGACGCCAGGTTTGTCAAACGCTTCTTGAAATTTGGCCAAATCGTTTTCCACCGCGCCGGTTGCAAAAACCACGCGGCCTTGCACTTCGACGGTCATGGCCTGTGCGGCAAAAGCGAATCCCAAGACCACAGCGGCAAAAAGTCGTTTCATAGCAGTTTTTCTCATAAAAAGAACCTGCAGGTTCTTTTTTTCTAAAATCAGGCAAAAATTGCCAAAATATGAATAAAATAGGCCTTTAGCTCTCGAATTTATTCAATAGTTTGCTATATATTTTATAGCATTTCGAATTCGCCACAATCTAAGCGATCGTCCCCAACCCCATCCAGGCTGTCAAGGCCAATCTCATGAATCTCTTAATTTTAGGCGGCACCCGGTTTGTGGGTCATCACTTGGTCGAAGCGGCGTTGGCGCGGGGCCACCAGGTGACGCTGTTCAACCGGGGGCGCCATCACGCGGTGTCTGGCGCGGTGCCAGAC
>JANPCR010000336.1:0-2820 GCA_031431035.1 Rhodoferax sp. | reverse complement strand
GCGGGGGTTGCGCAAATGACACGAGCCAAGTTCACGTTTTATGACGTGACTGGTGGCGCACTGTGGGTTGGCGGCATCATCACAGTCGGTTATTTTTTTGGCAACATCCCGTTTGTGAAACAGCACCTGGACAAAATCATTTGGGCGATGATATTTGTCCCCGGCCTGTTGGTGCTGCTGGGTGCCTGGAAAGCCAAGCGCAAGTCAGCGGCCGCCCAGCGTCTTCCATAAAAACGCGTTTTCAAGCGCCTGCAAATGCGCGCGTTGGTCGTTGTTGGCCGCGCCGCCATGGCCACCTTCGATGTTTTCGTAATACAGCACGTCGTGCCCTTGCTCCAGCATCCGCGCCGCCATCTTGCGGGCGTGCGCGGGGTGCACCCGGTCATCTCGGGTGGACGTGGTGAACAAAACTTTGGGGTAAGCCACACCCGCTTTGACGTTTTGGTAAGGGCTGTAGGCCTTGATCCAGTCCCACTCGACGGCAATGTCTGGGTTGCCGTATTCCGCCATCCAGCTGTTGCCGGCCAGCAGCAGGTGGTAGCGCTTCATGTCCAGCAGGGGCACGCTGCACACCACGGCACCAAACAGTTCGGGGCGCTGCACCATCACCGCACCCACCAGCAGACCGCCGTTGCTGCCGCCATAGATTCCCAAATGCTGGGGCGCTGTGATCTTGCGTTGGATCAAGTCTTCTGCCACGGCGGCAAAGTCATCGTAGCTTTTTTGCTTGTTGGCCTTGGTCGCAGCTTGGTGCCAGGCTGGGCCAAACTCGCCGCCGCCTCGAATATTGGCCACCACAAAAACGCCACCTTGCCCGTACCAGGTGTTGCCGTAGCCGCCGCTGTAAAACGGAAGCTCTGAAACTTGAAACCCGCCATAGCCGTACAGCAGCGTCGGGTTTTTTCCATCGGCCTTGGCGCCCTTGGGCCACACCACAAAATAGGGCACTTGGGTGCCGTCTTTGCTGACGGCGAAAAGTTGTTCGGCGCGCATGCCGTCGGAATTGAAGAAGGTGGGGCGCGATTTAAGCAGTTCGCGAGTGTCGCTGCCCGTGCTGCCCAAATACAGGCTGTCTGGGGTCAAAAAGTCAGCGTAATTGAGGAAGTAGGCGTTGGCATGGGGGTCATCGCCCGCGCCTTTGGCATACGCGTCAAACAGGCCGACGGCACTCAACCTGCCGGGAAATGGCGCATTGACTGTGCGACTGACCCATTGGCCGTTGAACAGGCTCACTTCTTCAACCCGCCCGGCCACGTTGTCCAGAATGTTCAGCAGCACATGGTCGCGCGTTAGGCTCACGCCATTGCGTGCCAGTGATCGCGTCGCGGTGGGTTCAAAAAGCAGGTCAAAATTGCGGCCACCACGCAAAAAATCATCAACCTTCACAGCCAGCAGAGAGCCGCTGGCGTAGGTTTTTCCGCTCACTTTGTATTGGCTTTTGAGCTGCATGAACGCCCATTCGCGCCGGGTGAAAATGGTGGCATCAGCGGGGACGTCCAGTTTGAGCAGCGCATCAGGTGGCAACCCGCCTAGGGGCCTTGCTTTGGTCAAGTCAGCGTTGGACCGGAGCAAGAAGCGCTCATGGCGATAAAAATCCAGCATGCGACCCAGCACGATGCGCTCAAACCCAGGCGTCGGGTCGACCTGCACATAAGCTGCCACATCGCTGGGTTGGCCTTCAAATACTGTCTGGGCGTCTGCCAAGGCGCTGCCGCGCGACCACAATTTGACGACACGCGGGTAGCCGCTTTGGGTCATGCTGCCGGGGCCAAAGTTGGTGGCCACAAAGACGGTGTTGGCGTTCAGCCAATCGACGCTGGACTTGGCCTCAGGCAGTGCAAAACCGCCCAACACGAAAGACCGCGTCGCCACATCAAATTCGCGCACCACCCTGGCATCTGCCCCACCGCGCGACAGCGACAGCAAGCAGCGGTTATGGCTTGGCCCCAGGCAAACGGCACCGCTCCAGACCCAGTTTTCACCTTCTGATTTGGCCAGGGTGTCCAGGTTCAGCAGCACCTCCCACGCGGGCGCGGGCTTGCGGTACTCGGCCAGGCTGGTGCGCCGCCACAACCCACGCGGGTTTTGCGCATCACGCCAAAAGTTATAGAAATAGTCGCCTTTGCGGCTGACGCTTGGAATCTGATCGCGATTGTTCAGCACGCCCAGTATCTTGTCGCGGTTGCCTTGAAACACGGGCACCGCCTGCAGCACCGCCTGCGACTGCGCATTGCGTTCGCGCGCCCAGGCTAGCGCCCTGTCGCCTTGAACTTCTTCGAGCCAGAGGTGGGGGTCGGTGGTGGCTGTCATTGGCGGGGCCGTTGCTGAACGATTCGGGATTTGGGCGCAGCCGCTGGCTAAACCTAAGGCTGCCACAACGGCAACCCAGTGCAGAACGGCCTTGAAGTGGCGAATTGGGATGAATGACAAGTGAAGTGCCTTTGAAAGCTTGGGGAAAAACCGATGGGTCGAAGGGAACTGAGATAAGTTGAGGGGCTTAGCGAGGGCGAACGTTCACGTTACCTTTTTGGCGCGTTTTGCAACAGCTCCACCAGCTGAGCTTTCCAAAATTTTGCCTGTGCTGTTGTGCCGTGGCCAGCTGTGGATTCGCTGGAAGGAATCAGCAGATACCGGCCATTTTTAACGCGTTTCATTTCACGTTCCATCAGACCGGTTTCCGGTGGGTTGCGTTCATCGTCGGCTGAATTGATGGCCAACAAGGCGGCCTGAATACGCTCCAATCCGGGAGATGGGTTGTAGTCGCGTGAGCTGTCCCACTGAAACAGGTGGTTGTTGGCGTCGCCCGTGTAGTTGGCTTTC
>JANPCR010000335.1:0-21027 GCA_031431035.1 Rhodoferax sp. | reverse complement strand
TCGCGCCACAACTTGCAAGTTACCAGTGGCGTGTGGCTGAACGCCACCGCGGCTGACAATGCAGTAGAACTGTCAGCAGCCTACTTGGCCCAACAGCAAAACAAAAATGTCACCCGTTTGATTGTCGGCAACGAGACGGTGACCAAGCAGGTTTTGGGGTTGCAAGATTTGATCAAGTACCTCAAACAAGCCCGCGCCAAGGTGTCTGTGCCAGTGTCCACCGCAGAGCCCTGGCACATTTGGCTTGCCAACCCCGAGCTTGCGCAGCATGTCGACTTCATCACCATTCACTTGCTACCCTATTGGGAGGGAATTCACCGGGACAACGCCGTTGGCCATGCGCTGTTTCAGTTTGATGCGGTGCAAACGCGCTTTCCTGGCAAGCAAGTTGTGATTGGCGAAGTGGGGTGGCCCAGCGACGGCGATTCTATTGGGCAAGCGGTGGCCAGCCCCGCCAACCAGGCGGCGTTTGTGCGAGAGTTTTTGGCTGCTGCCGAAAAGCGCAAGTTGGACTATTTCTTGATGGAGGCCAACGACCAGCCCTGGAAAATTCAGGAAGAGGGGCGCGCAGGTGCCTACTGGGGCATTGCCGATGCCCACCGTGTGCCCAAGTTTGCGTTCACAGGCCCGGTCGAAGCCGACCCGTACTGGCGCGTCAAGGCCGCTGTTTCCTCTTTGCTGGGCTTTGCGCTGCTGGCGGTTTGCCTTTGCCGAATGCGCGGTATGAGGCGGCTTGCCCAAGTGAGTTTTGCGCTGATAACCCAGTTGGTCATGATGGGCGCGGTCTACCTGGTGGCCCAGCCGCTGGCGGCCTACATGCGCACGACAGACTGGCTGATGCTGGCTATTTTTGTGCCGACTTTGACCATCATGATGGTCATTTTGTTGGCCCATGCGTTCGAGTTTTCTGAGCTGTTTTGGGAAGGCAGCTTGCGCCGCAAGTTTGCACAGCGCCCGCTGCCTGCCAACGCAGCCCAGCCCTTTGTGTCAATTCATTTGGCCTGTTGCAATGAGCCGCCCGATATGGTGATCGCCACGCTGGCCAGCCTGCACGGCCTGAACTACCGCAATTTTGAGGTGCTGGTCATTGACAACAACACCAGCGACGCCGCCCTTTGGCAGCCAGTGGCTGATTTTGTCAGCACGCTGCCTGCCAACTTCAAGTTCTTCCACTTGCCAGTTTGGCCCGGTTTTAAAGCCGGTGCCTTGAACTTCGCGTTGGCCAATTGCCGTGCCGATGCCGATGTCATTGCCGTGGTGGATGCCGACTATGTAATTGAGTCCGATTGGCTGGCTGGCTTGGTGGGCTATTTCGCTGACCCCAAGGTGGGCGCGGTGCAGGCACCCCAAGCACACCGGGATTGGGGTGCGCAGGTGTTTCGCACGATGATGAACTGGGAATACGACGGGTTTTTCCGCAATGGCATGCACCACCGCAATGAACGCGACGCCATCGTCCTGCACGGCACGGTCAGCTTGATCAACGCGCGCGCGCTGCGTGACACTGGCGCGTGGAGCGAGTGGTGCGTGTGCGAGGACACCGAACTCGGTCTGCGCCTGATTCAGCAGGGCCTGACTACGGTGTATGTGGACCAAGTGGTGGGTCGAGGCCTGACGCCAGACGGGTTTGGCGCTTTCAAAAAGCAGCGCAGGCGCTGGGCGCAAGGTGGCATGCAAATTTTGAAAGCGCATGCGGCCGCATTGCTGAAAGCCCAAGCCCATCCAAACGCAGGTTCCGGCACCATGCGCTTGAGCTTGGGCCAACGCTACCATTTTTTGGCGGGTTGGCTGCCTTGGGTGGGCGACGCCTTGCACTGGGTGTTTGCCATGGCCGCCATCGCCTTCACCCTAAGCGCTATTGCATTCCCCGCAACCGTCACCTTGCCCACCGCACTGTTCATGCTGCCCTTGGCAACCTTTGTCGCCGCCAAACTGGTGGTCGGGCCGCTGCTGTACTGGCGCCGGGTGCCTTGTTCTTTGCTTAATATTGCAGGCGCATCCCTTGCAGGAATGGGCGTTTCGCACGCGATTGCCCGAGGCGTTTTTGCCGGCCTGTTGGGCCGCAAAGCCCGTTTTGAAATCACCGCCAAGGGGCAAAATCAAGCTGCAGCCAAGCCTTGGGCTTGTGTGGCTGAAGAAGCCGTGATGCTGGCAGCCCTATTGGGTGTTGCAGCGCTGTTGGTGGTGATGACACCGGTGGCGGGCCCCAGCGCAATCATAGGCGAAAGTGTCAAAAATCTTCGCTTGTGGACCGCCATGCTGCTGCTGCAGGCCCTGCCTTATGCCGCGGCGCTGGTGTGTGTCTGGCTGTCTGCCAAACCCGCTCGCCAAGTGGTTTTTGCGGTGAAGGTTCAGCCAGAGGCTTGACGGCCTGTTTTTTAGGCCGTTTTTGTAAAAAAAGAACCTGTAGGTTCTTTTTTTACATTTTGGCCCAAAATATCAATCAAATAGGCCTCTAGCTCTCGAGTATATTCAATAGTTTGCTATCTATATTATAGCAAATACTCTATTGAACCACTAAGCCCCGACAGCCACCTGTGCCTTCACTTCAAAACGTCGCCAATGCACAGGTATTTCAGCTCCACATAGTCGTCCATTCCGTGGTGCGATCCCTCACGGCCCAGGCCAGACTGCTTGACGCCGCCAAACGGCACGTGCTCGGTCGCCAAAATGCCCACGTTGATGCCCACCATGCCGTATTCCAGCGCCTCGCTGACACGGAAGATGCGGCCTACATCGCGGCTGTAGAAATAGCTGGCCAGGCCAAACTCGGTGGCATTGGCGGCGTCCACCGCCTCTTTTTCGGTTCTGAACCGGAACACAGGCGCGAACGGTCCGAAGGTTTCTTCCTTCGCGCAGAGCATGTCGGCGCTCGCTTCTGCCAGCACCGTTGGCTCAAAAAACTGACCCGGCAATTTGTTGCCACCCACCATCACTTTGCCGCCTTTGGCGATCGCATCGGCCACATGGCGCACCACCTTGGCCACGGCAGCATCCTCAATCAACGGGCCTTGCATAACGCCGTCTTCAAAGCCGTTGCCAACTTTCAGCGCCTTCACTTTGGCGCTGAATTTGGCGACGAACGCGTCGTACACGCCGTCTTGTACATAGAAGCGATTGGCGCACACGCAGGTCTGGCCGGCGTTGCGGTATTTGCTGGCCATGGCGCCTTCCACGGCGCTGTCAATATCCGCATCGTCAAACACGATGAAGGGCGCGTTGCCACCGAGTTCCAGCGACATTTTTTTGACAGTCGGAGCTGATTGCGCCATCAAAATCCGGCCCACTTCGGTGGAGCCAGTGAAGCTGATGTGCCGCACCACGTCGCTTGCGCACAGCACTTTGCCAATGGCGATGGAGTTGTCACTGTCAGCGGTGATCAAATTCAGCACGCCCGCCGGAATGCCCGCGCGCTGCGCCAGCTCAGCAGCGGCCAGCGCGGTGAGCGGCGTAAGCTCTGCCGGCTTGATGATCACGGTACAGCCCGCCGCCAGTGCGGGCGCGACCTTGCGCGTGATCATTGCCAGCGGAAAGTTCCACGGCGTGATGGCCGCGCACACGCCGATGGGCTGCTTGATCACCATCAGGCGGCGGTTGTTGTCAAACGTGGGCAGCGTCTCGCCATTCACTCGCTTGGCTTCTTCGGCAAACCATTCGACAAAACTTGCCCCATAAGCGATTTCACCTTTGGCCTCGGCAAACGGTTTGCCCTGCTCGGCGGTCATGATTCGGGCCAGGTCCTCTTGGTTGGCCATCAGCAGGTCAAACCACTTGCGCATGATGATGCTGCGCTCTTTGGCGGTTTTGCTGCGCCAGGCTGGCCATGCCGCGTTGGCAGCGGCAATGGCCTGTTCGGCGTCTTTCGGGCCAAGATTGGCGACATCGCACAGCTTGCGCCCGTTTGACGGGTCCAACACGTCAAAACGGAGGGTTCCTGCAAGCCACTGTCCGTTGACCAGCGCATCGGTTTTAAGGAGGCTGGGGTCGTTAAGCAGCGAGAGGGGGGATGTGTTCATGTCCATGGGGTGTCTCCAGTCAGGGTATCGATAAATGCTTGAGGTATTGCACAATTATCGCGAAACAGTATTTTTCGTGCCTGGCGCAGACGAGCTGGCGTTAAGCCTCTCGCAAAGACAATTCAAGAATTCCTAGCGCTTCCTCAAACACCGCGTCTTCAATCGTCAAGGGAAACAAAAAGCGCAGCACGTTACCTTCGGTTCCGCAGCTCAGCAAAATCAGCCCGGCAGCCAGCGCGCGCGCTTGTACCGATTTAGTGAAGCCAAGATCAGGCGCCCCCGTGGCGTCACAGAATTCGCAAGCCACCATGGCACCCAGTCCCCGCACATCTGCAATCTGGGGAACGTCTTGGCGTAAGTTTTCTAGCAAAGTCATCAGGCTTGCGCCCAACCTGGCACCGCGTTCGGGTAGTTTTTCGTCTGCCATGATGTCAATCACTGCGTGAGCAGCTGCCACGGCCAAAGGGTTGCCAGCATAGGTTCCGCCCAAGCCGCCTGGAGCGGGCGCGTCCATCACGGCGGCGCGGCCAGTCACGGCCGATAGCGTCATGCCGCCGGCCAGCGACTTGGCGATGACCATCAGGTCGGCCACGACGCCATCGCTGGCGAAATGGTCCATGGCAAACATTCGGCCCGTGCGACCGAACCCGGTTTGTACCTCGTCGGCAATCAGCAAAATGCCGTGTTCGTCGCAAAGTTGGCGCAACCACTTCACGGCCTCGCGTTGGATGACGTTAAAGCCGCCTTCGCCTTGAATGGGTTCGAAAATAACAGCGGCGACACGGGTAGGCTCTATGTCAGCTTTGAAAATGCGCTGCACAGCTGATTTCACTTCTGCCAGGCTGGCGCAGTGGCACGGAAATGGGGCGTGAAAAATCTCGGGCGCAAACGGACCAAATCCTGCCTTGTAGGGGTGCACTTTGCCGGTGAGTGAAACGGCAAACAGACTGCGACCATGAAAGCCGCCGGCAAATGCAATGACTCCGCTTCGCCCTGTGGCAGCCCGTGCAATTTTCACAGCGTTCTCAATGGCCTCTGCCCCTGTAGAGAACAAAGCCGTTTTCTTGGCGTGGTCGCCTGGAGTGAGTTGATTCAATCGCTCGGCCAATGCGATGTAGCTTTCATAGGGCACCACCTGGTAGCAGGTGTGGGTGAATAACGCGAGCTGGCGCTGAATGGCCTGTACTACGCGTGGGTGGCGATGACCGGTGTTAAGCACCGCAATGCCGCCTGCAAAGT
The DNA here is from genome assembly GCA_031431035.1 of Rhodoferax sp. Lineage (GTDB taxonomy): Bacteria > Pseudomonadota > Gammaproteobacteria > Burkholderiales > Burkholderiaceae_C > JANYCG01. Next base: position 15,772 of record JANPCR010000335.1, on the reverse strand, counting down.
CTATGAAACGGCGACCTTCAACGTCCCAAAGCTCGCTATTGAGCGCGCGGGCGGCGAAGAAGTTGGCCATCACGCCAACACCGCGTGGTGTGGCAGCCGCCTTGCGAGCCATCAGAATTTCATTCGCGGAGTTTTTCATGGCGATACCTCAAAATTTGACCATCACGTGCCGTGCGACTGAGTAGTCTTCCAGCGCATACATTGACATGTCTTTGCCGTAGCCGGAGGACTTCAATCCCCCGTGCGGCATTTCGTTGACGAGCATGAAATGGGTGTTGATCCAAGTGCAGCCGTAGCGAAGATTCTTGGCGACGCGCATGCCACGTCCCAAGTCCTGCGTCCAAACGCTTGACGCCAGACCGTATTCGGAGTCGTTCGCCCAGCCAATTACTTCAGCTTCTTCTTTGAATCTCGTAATTGACACGACAGGGCCAAAAACCTCGCGCTGAACGATTTCATCATCGTGGCGCGCATCGGCAATCACCGTGGGTTCATAAAAATAACCCGAGCCGCCGCTTGACTTGCCGCCAGTCGTGATTTTCATGTGGCCAGCCATTTGCGCACGCTCCACAAAGCTGGCGACTCGGTTGCGCTGGCGGTCTGAAATGAGCGGACCAAGCTCTACGCCTTCATCATCCTGCATTCCCATCTTCAGGGACGAGACGGCGCTGGTGAGCTCGCTGACCAGCTTGTCATAAATTTTGGCCCCTGCATAAACGCGGCAAGCAGCGGTGCAGTCTTGACCCGCGTTGTAATAGCCAAAGGTACGCACGCCCGCTACCAGTTCTTCGAGGTTGGCATCGTCGAACACGATGACGGGTGCTTTTCCGCCCAGTTCTAAGTGGGTGCGCTTCAAGGTACCTGCAGCAGCTTGGAGAATTTTTCGTCCAGTCGCCACATCGCCCGTGACCGACACCATGCGAACCAGTGGGTGCTCCACCAGCGGCTGGCCCACGCTGGTACCACGCCCGCACACGACGTTCAATACACCGCTGGGCAGAATGGCCGCAGCGAGTTGTGCAAACAGCAGGGCGGTAAGCGGGGTTTGCTCGCTGGGTTTGAGCACCACGGTGTTCCCCGCTGCCAGCGCCGGCGCGGTTTTCCAGGCAGCCATCAAAAGTGGGTAATTCCACGGTGCGATGGAAGCAATCACGCCTACGGCGTCGCGGCGGATCATGCTGGTGTGGCCGCTCAGGTACTCGCCAGCGATAGGCCCGCTCATACAGCGCGCGGCACCTGCAAAGTAGCGAAAGCAGTCGGCGATAGCGGGTATCTCATCGCCCAGCGCCCGCGCGTACGGCTTGCCGCAGTTCAGCGATTCGAGCCGCGCAAATTGCTCGGCATGGGCTTCGATCACATCGGCCAGTTTCAACAGCAGATTGCTGCGCTCGCCGGGTGTGGTTTGAGACCAGCCATTGAAAGCACGATCAGCGGCGTTGACGGCAAGATTCAGTTGCTCGGCCGACGCCTCGGGAACTGTGCACAACACCTCGCCTGTGGAAGGGTTCAAGATGGCCTCACCAGGGCCTTCGCCTGTGACCAAGGCGTGGCCAATCAGCATTTGCGTGGGGAACTGAATCTGGGCATGAGTTTGGGTGGTGGCAGATTTGCCCATGAGAGTCTCCTTGAGTGAGTTTGAAGCGAAGTTTGCGGTTGGACGCAATTGGAAGTTGGGTGCCTGACTAGCGGCTTTGACTGTCTTCATCAGCGCGCGTCAACCAATAGGCGGCAACGATGGGAATGAAGGTCAAGGCAATCATCACCACCGCGACTACATTGGTGACGGGGCGCTGGCGCGGGCGGATCAGCTCTTGCAGCATCCAGATCGGCAGCGTGGTTTGCTGCCCGGCGGTGAAGGTGGTCACGATCACCTCATCAAAACTCAGCGCGAAAGCCAGCAAACCACCTGCCAGCAGCGCCGAGCCCAACTGCGGCAGGATGACATGGCGAAAGGTCTGAAACGCGTTCGCACCCAAGTCCATGGACGCTTCAATAAGGCTGGGGCTGATGCGGCGCAGGCGGGCCACGGCGTTGTTGTAAACCACCACCACGCAGAAGGTGGCATGACCGATCACGATGGTCCAGAAGCTGAAATCGATGCCCAGCGCATGGTAGGCCGAGCGCAACGAAATGCCAGTGATCACACCCGGCATGGCGATGGGCAGAATCAGCAGCAGGTTGATGGCTTCACGGCCAAAGAACTGCGTGCGAGCCAGCGCACCTGCCGCCAGCGTGCCCAACAGCATGGCGATGCCAGTCGCCCAAAGCGCTATTTGAAAAGAGAGCTGCATGGCCTCCCATACATCCTGGCGCTCCATGGCGACAGCAAACCACTGGGTGGTGAGGCCCGGTGGCGGAAAGACATAGCTTTTGTCTTCACTGCTGAAAGCATACAGAATGATCAATAACAGCGGCACGTGCAAAAACAGGATGCTTGCAGTGACGGCTGAGCGCAGTCCCCAGGAGGCGCGTGGCCGTCCCGCCGCCGGGCCGCCCCAAGGCGGAACAGCCCCCTCGGGGGGCAGCGAACCACGCGAAGCGGGGAGCGTGGGGGTGATATCTCTAGAGCGCATCAAAAGCTCCCCTTCGTTTGGCCAGCCACAGGTAGATGCCGATGATGACGATGGGAACCAGCGAGAACGCCGCTGCAAACGGCAGGTTGCCCGCCACACCTTGCTGGCGGTAGACCACTTGCCCGATGTAGAGCGTTGAATTCCCGATTACCTGAGGAATGATGTAGTCACCCAACGTGAGCGAAAACGTGAAGATGGAGCCCGCCGCGACACCCGGCATGGCGAGCGGAAAAATCACTTGCCAGAAGGTTTTGGAAGGTGGGGCTCCCAAATCGGCCGAGGCTTCGATGTACGAGCTAGGTATGCGTTCAATCGCTGCTTGAATCGGTAGAATCATGAAGGGTAGCCACATGTAGACGAACACGATAAAGGTGCCCATCGGCGAAAAACTTAAGGAACTTCCGCCAATGACGGGCAGACTCAGCAAGGCCTCCAGCGCCCCGTGCAAATGCAGGTTGGTCAGCAGCCAGGAGATCGCGCCTTCCTTGGCCAGCAGCAGCTTCCAGGCATACAGCCGCACCAGGTAGCTTGACCAAAGTGGCAGCATCACTGCAACATAGAGCAGGGCCTTCTGCGTACCACGTGCATGGCGCGCCATGTAGTACGCAATCGGGAACGCTATCACCGCACAGGCCAGCGTGACCAAGATCGCCATCAGCGTGCTGCGCCACGCTACATCCAGATTGGTGGGCGTGAAAATCTCATAGAAGTTGCTCAAACCGACTTCACGAACCACTTGGCCCGTGAAGTCATCCAGCCGAAAAAAGCTGTTGGCCAGCAAGCTGAACAGCGAACCCAAATAGATGATGCCAAACCATAGCAATGGCGGCACAAGTAGCAAGCCCAGCAGCAGGCCGCGTTGCGTGTAGAGCAGGCTTGACAGGCGATTAGCCAAACTTGGCGCAGGAATGTTGATCGCTTGCGTCATGCTGCCTGCCTCAGCCGTTTGCATCGCTCACGTTTGAAATCATGTGCGCAGCGCTTGCTTCCCAAAAGAGCCGCGCCTCGTCGCCCGCTCGGGGCGATGCAGTGCGGCTGGCGACCGGTACATCGACCAGCACGGCTTCCTGCGGTTCCTGTGACCGAGCCTGCGGATGCACGGTCACGCGCCAAAATGAACCAAAAAACTGAACGTCCTGAACCACTCCTTGCAGTTGAAAGGGTGTCTTTGCATCATCGGTGAGTGGTGTGCTGGTTTGCAACGTGATCTGTTCGGGCCGGATCATCATTGACGCGCCTTCACCCGCCGACAAAATGTTGGCGGTGCCGACAAAGTCCGCCACAAACCGCGTCGCGGGGCGATTGTACAAATCATCAGGCGAGGCAATTTGCTCGATGCGGCCCTTGTTGAAGACGCCAATGCGGTCGCTCATCGAAAGCGCTTCGTGCTGGTCGTGCGTGACAAAGATGAAGGTGATGCCCAGCTTGCGTTGCAGAGTTTTAAGCTCGATCTGCATCTGCTCGCGCAGCTTCAAATCCAGCGCACCCAAGGGCTCGTCGAGCAGCAGCACTTTGGGCTCGTTGATCAGCGCACGGGCCAGCGCCACACGCTGCCGCTGCCCGCCAGAAAGCTGCGCGGGCCTGCGCAGCGCCACATCGGGCAGTTGCACCGTCTCCAACAGCGCCATCGCTCGGCGCTCGCGGGCGCTGCGGTCAACCCCGCGCACCATCAGGCCGTAAGCCACGTTGTCCAGCACGCTCATGTGGGGAAACAGGGCGTAATCCTGAAACACCGTGTTCACGGGCCGGTTATAGGGCGGCAACTGGCTGACATCCTGTCCATGAATACTGATGTTGCCGCTGGTAGGCAAGGCAAAGCCACCGATCATTCGCAGGCAAGTCGTCTTGCCCGAACCGGAAGGCCCCAGTAGCGTGAAAAACTCGCCGGGCTGAACGTCCAGACTAACGCAATCAACCGCAACCACCGCCTTACCGCCAGAGCGGAACACGCAGGACACATCTCGCAAACTGACTGCGGCGTTCATGCGAGACCCTTTAAGCCAGGTGCCGCGATGATGCGGCTATGCAAATGAAGATCAGCGCCCGCCCAAAATCGAGATGTAATCGGATACCCACTTGTGGTACGGCACACATTTGTTGTCCTGCGTTTTGCATTGGCTAGTGGGTGTTTTCCAAAAAGAAATTTGATCGAAAGAATTGAATCCCTGACGGGCACAACCCTCGTCACCCAAAAGTTTGTTGCCTTTGCAGGCGGCGGGAACCGCTGGCACCGAACCAAACCACGCGGACAAGTCGCCTTGGAGTTGCGGGTTTAGCGAGTGTTCCATCCATTTGTACGCGCAATTCGGATGCTTTGCGTCTGCGTGCATCATGGTGGAGTCTGCCCAGCCGGTGGCTCCCTCAACTGGAATGGTGGTGGCAATTGGTATCTTTTTCGATCCGAGAATGTTCGCTTGGAACTGCCAGCTACCAGATGCGACAACCCCCTCGTTGGTAAAGTCGTCAATCTGCACAAACGCGTCGTGCCAGTATTTGCCAACAATTTTTCGCTGCGCGCGCAGTACGTCCAGCGCCGCCTTGTACTGCGCCTCATTCAGTTCATACGGGTCTTTAATGCCAAGCCCTGGATTCTTCTTCATCAAGTAGAGCGCAGCGTCGGCCAGGTGAATCGGGCCGTCAAATGCCTGCACGCGGCCTTTGTTGCTCTTTCCATCGGGCAGATTCTGCTCCTCAAACACAACGTTCCAGCTCGTCGGCTTTTTGTCACCAAAGACTTTGGTGTTGTACATCAACACGTTCCAGCCCCACTGGTAGGGCACGCCATAGTGCGTATTATTTTCATAGTGCCAAGACGCCTTTTGCAAGCGGGCGTCAATGTTTTTGAAGCTTGGAATCAAGCTGACATTGATGGGTTGCACTTTTTTCCCGCGAATCAGCCGGGTGCTGGCGTCGCCAGAGGCAGTGACCAAGTCGAAGCCTCCTTCATTCATCAGGGCTACCATTTCATCAGAGGTACCCGCAGTTTTGACATTGACCTTGCAGCCACTGGCTTTTTCAAAGCCCGTCACCCAGTCAAAGTTTTTGTCTGTTGCGCCGCGTTCGATATACCCAGCCCAGGCCACGATGTCTACTTGGCCCTCACTTTTGCCTAACTTTTGCACCTGCTTTTGCGCAAGCGCAGCTCCGCATAGACCTGAAACACTCAGGGCAATAGTTGCGTACTTCAAAAATTTCATAGAGGCACTCCAGTTCAGTCAATTGGTTCGATCAAGTTTGAAGGGCGTTGGGCACACAATTTAATCATTCAAAAGCGCACCAAACATTGGCTAACTTCACGAATGTAGCCTCGACAAAAGGATGTGAGAAGTTCAAAATTGAAAGCACCAACGATCTAAAAAATAGATATTCAGGGTTAACCCGGCAATAATTCGATAGCCCCTTTGCCTTTTTCGCCTCTTTTGATTCATGTCACGCCACATCACGCTTAAGCAGTTCCGCTACTTTCTGGCGGTGTCAGAAACCTCATCTGTGGCCGCTGCCGCACGAATGATCAACATCGCCCAGTCGGCGGTCACCAAAAGTGTTCAGGAGCTTGAAGACTCTTTGGGAGTCAAGCTGTTCATGCGCTCATCGCGCGGTATGGTGTTGACTCAGGAAGGCCATCGCTTCCAAGCGAATGCGCGCAAGGTCATAGCGGCTGTGGCAGAGGCAGGGCAACTCATGGACTCTCGGGCCGAAACCTTGACGGGAAACCTGACTATTGGCGTGACCAGCCTGGTGGCGGGCTACTATCTGGCCGATTTGTTCGCGCGTTTTACTCGCTCGCATCCGTCAGTGAAGGTTTCGGTGGTGGAGGATTCGCCCCAATTTCTGGAGCATTTGCTGATTAATGGCGAAGTCGACCTGGCCATCATGATTTCCAACGCTTTGGGTGACCCCCAGGCGCTGGTGGTGGAGGTGCTGACGCGTTCACCAAACCGGGTGTGGATGGCCTCCAGCCACCCGCTGGCAGACCAGCCAGAGTTGAGTTTGGTAGAGTGTGCCTTGCACCCTCAGATTGTGTTGGAGGCAGACCGCGTTGAAAGCGTGCTGAACGCGGTATGGTCGGCGCACAGTTTGCACCCAGAGGTCTTGATGCGAACCTCGTCTCTCGAAGCCGTTCGCTCGTTGGCCGGGTTGGGTGCCGGCATCACCATCTTGCCGGATTTTCTTTATCGCCCTTGGACGCTGGATGCCGACCACGTTGAGGTGCGCACACTGCGTGACGAAGTGCCCAGCATTGATGTCGGCCTGGTTTGGCGCCGCGGTTCGCAAGCCCGCCCGGTAGTGACCGAATTCATCGAACTGGCTAGAGAGCAATCTCGCAACAACCGGGGTCGTTGACGCCCAGATAAGTGCCAAGAACTGCTAAAATCTAGTTGAATCAACCAATTTAACAAGGCTTGTTAGGAGTTGCTATGCAATCAGTGGGTCTATTTGAAGCCAAAACTCATTTGAGCGAATACGTGTTGCGGGCCGAGGCGGGCGAAGAAGTCATCATTACCCGGCACAACAAGCCGGTGGCTAAGATTGTGCCCATTCACGCCAAGGCAGTGCCGTTGAAGATACCAAAGTTTGTGCAGCGTACCTTTAACTGCGGGGGTGCTTTGGTTGATTTGACCAAAGCCAATCAACTGGCTGGCGAGCTCGAAGACGAGGAAATTCTTGCCAAGATGCGGCGCGGCGCATGAAACTCGTTGACACCAATGTTCTGCTTTATGCGATGGACGCGGACAGCCCGTACAACAAGCAATCGCTCGAATGGATTGAAGAGACTGTGAGCACCGCACCGGGCATGGCAATGGCGTGGATTGCGATAGTCGGTTTTGTCCGCTTGTCGACCCGAAAGGGAATTTTGCGCACGCCCCTGACCGTCGTCGAAGCATTGAGCAGTGTTGACGATTGGCTGGGCCATCCCAATGTGCATATCCTGCAGCCGGGCAAACGCCATGCCGATTTGTTTGCGCGGTTGTTATTGGCCGCAGGCACAGCTGGCAATTTGACCAATGATGCGCACCTGGCAGCACTGGCCATTGAACACAACGCCGAAATTGGCACCTTTGACCGTGATTTCAAACGCTTTTCCGGTCTTAAATATCAGCTGATCACCTAAATTTTTTTGCGCCTTTTATCTTCTCTTCTCATTTATGACAACCGCTCAGATCCCTTCTCCTTCCTTCTCCGTCGCCGACATCCGCAAGTCCTTCCTCGACTTCTTCGCCACCAAGGGCCACACCGTCGTCGCGTCCAGCTCGCTGGTGCCTGGAAACGACCCCACCCTGATGTTCGTCAACTCGGGCATGGTGCAGTTCAAAGACGTGTTTTTGGGCACCGACAAACGCTCTTATGTGCGCGCCGCGTCCGTGCAGGCCTGCCTGCGCGCAGGCGGCAAACACAACGACCTGGAAAACGTGGGCTACACCGCGCGCCACCACACGTTTTTTGAAATGATGGGCAACTGGAGCTTTGGCGACTATTTCAAGCGCGACTCGCTCAAGTGGGGCTGGGAGCTGCTGACCCAAGTCTACAAACTGCCCGCAGACCGCCTGACGGCCACCGTCTACATTGACGACCAAGAGGCCTATGACATCTGGACAAATGAAATCGGCCTACCGCCCGAGCGCGTGATTCGAATTGGCGACAACAAAGGCAAAAAATACGCCTCTGACAACTTCTGGATGATGGCCGATACCGGCCCGTGTGGCCCGTGCTCTGAGATTTTTTACGACCACGGCCCCCACATTCCCGGCGGACCACCGGGCAGCCCCGATGAAGACGGCGACCGCTTCATCGAAATCTGGAACCACGTGTTCATGCAGTTCGACATGCAGCCCGATGGCTCGTTGGTCAAATTGCCAGCGCCATGCGTTGACACCGGCATGGGCTTGGAGCGCCTAGCCGCCATCTTGCAGCATGTGCACAGCAACTACGAAATTGATATTTTTGACGCGCTCATCAAAGCCGCTGGCCGCGAAACCGGCGTGACCGATTTGAACAACAAAAGCCTGCGCGTGATCGCCGACCACATTCGCGCCACTTCGTTTTTGGTCAGCGACGGCGTGGTTCCGTCAAGCGATGGCCGAGGCTACGTGCAGCGCCGCATCATTCGCCGCGCCATTCGCCATGGTTACAAATTGGGGCAGAAGAAGCCGTTTTTCCACAAACTGGTGCCGACGCTGGTTGAGATGATGGGTGACGCCTACCCGCGTTTGAAGAGCGATGCAGCGCGGGTGATGGACGTGTTGCGGGTGGAGGAGGAGCGGTTTTTTGAGACGCTAGCGACGGGCATGGAAATTTTGGACGCTGCACTTGCAGGCGATGCTAAAACTCTCTCCGGCGACGTCGCCTTCAAACTCCATGACACCTACGGCTTTCCACTCGACTTGACGCAAGACGTCTGCCGCGAGCGTGATGTGCAGGTGGACGAGGCCGGCTTCAACGCCGCGATGGATCGCCAAAAGTCGCAAGCCCGCGCGGCAGGCAAGTTCAAAATGGACAAAGCGCTGGACTACAGCGGCGCAGGCAATGAATTTGTGGGCTATGACAAGCTCGCTGCCACCTCCAAAATTTTGGCGCTCTATGCGGACGGCAGCCCGGTGAATGAGCTGAAAAACGGCCAAAGCGGCATTGTGGTGCTAGACACCACACCGTTCTACGCCGAATCTGGCGGGCAAGTGGGCGACGAAGGCGTGATTGCCAGCGAGTCTTGGGGTGTGAATGCCGTGCCCGCCGAGAACGTGTTTAAGGTGAGCGACACCCAAAAAATCAAAGCTGATGTGTTTGGCCACCATGGCACGGTCGCCAACGGCTCACTCAAAGTGGGTGACGCCGTGCATGCGCAGGTGGCTCTGCAGGTGCGCGCCGCGTCCATGCGCAACCACTCGGTCACGCACCTGATGCACAAGGCGCTGGTTGACGTGCTGGGCAGCCATGTGCAGCAAAAGGGCAGCTTGGTCAATGCTGACCGCACCCGTTTTGACTTCACCCACAACGGCCCGGTGACCGACGCCCAAGTGCGCGAGATTGAAACCTTGGTTAACGCCGAGATTTTGAGCAATGCCGCCACCCAAGCCCGGGTGATGGACATTGAATCGGCCCAAAAAACTGGCGCTGTCATGTTGTTTGGCGAAAAATATGGCGAGACGGTTCGCGTGCTGGACATTGGCAGCAGCCGCGAGCTATGCGGTGGCACGCACGTGACGCGCACGGGAGACATTGGCCTGTTCAAAGTAGTGGCTGAGGGCGGCGTGGCCTCTGGAGTTCGGCGAATTGAAGCCGTCACGGGCAACAACGCGCTGGCCTATTTGCAGCAGCTTGAAGACACGGTAACGCAGGCTGCCGCAACGGTCAAAGCCCCGGTAGCCGAGCTGAACGACCGCATTCACCACGTGCTGGATCACGTCAAAGCGCTTGAAAAAGAAGTCGCCGCGCTCAAAGGCAAACTGGCGTCTGCTCAGGGCGATGAGCTGATCACGCAAGCGGTAGACGTCACCGGCAAAGACGGCAAAAGCTTCAAACTTCTGGTGGCGCAACTCGAGGGCGCTGATGTCAAAACCCTGCGCGACACCATGGACAAGCTCAAAGACAAGTTGAAAACCGCCGTGGTGGTGTTGGGCGCGGTGGACGGCGACAAAGTCACTGGCAAAGTGCAAATTGCCGTGGGCGTAACGCCTGATTGCACGGCATTCGTCAAAGCGGGCGAACTGGTGAATTTTGTCGCAGGGCAAGTCGGCGGCAAAGGCGGCGGCAAGGCCGACATGGCCATGGCCGGTGGCACTGAGCCCGCTAAACTGACCGCAGCCTTGGCCAGCGTGCAGGCCTGGGTGGTGGGCAAGATTTGAGGCTAATTTGGGAAAAAAGAACCTGTAGGTTCTTTTTTGTCAAAATTGTTCGAAAAAGTGCAAAATATGAATCAAATAGGCCTCTAGCTCTCGAATAATATAGATAGTTTGCTATTTAAATAATAGCAAGTTAGACGCAAGTTTGACGCAAGTTCGCCAGGTCGAAAATTCGCAATTTCGAAGAAAGTGTCCGGTCGGTTTGCGGTAGATTTGCAGCAACCCAGCCGCAGCCTTCAGTTGCCCATCCCCCAAACTCTACAGGAGTCGCCATGAAACGCCTTGCCGGAAAATCTGCCGTCGTCACCGGAGCCGCCAGCGGCATCGGCCGCGCCACAGCCTTGCTTTTTGCGCAACATGGGGCTAGCGTCGTGGTGGTCGACCGCGCGGCCGAAGTGCAGGCAACGGCAGATGCCATCAACCAAGCGGGCGGTCGCGCGATTGCCTTGGTGAAAGACGTGTCCAAAGAGGCTGATGTGGAGTCTTACATCCAAGCCGCCGTTAGCGAATTCGGTGGTCTGGACATCGTCTACGCCAACGCTGGAGTCAGCGGCGGCTTGCGCCCCTATGACGACCTCACCGCCGCCGACTGGATGAACATTTTGTCCATCAACCTGATCGGCCCGTTTTTGGCCATCAAGTACGCCGCCCGGGTGATGGTGCCGCAGGGCCATGGTGCCATCATCTGCACCGCGTCCGTTGCAGGCTTGCGCTCAGGCGCAGGCGGGCCGCCCTACAGCGCCAGCAAAGCCGGCGTCATCAGCCTGGTGCAAACCAGCGCCAACCAGTTTGCGGGCACGGGCATTCGCATCAACGCCATCTGCCCCGGTTTGATCGAAACCGGCATGACCCAGCCTATTTTTGACCGTGCCCGCGCACATGGGTCAGAGGCCAAAATCGGCCAGTTGAACCCTCTGCGCCGCTATGGTGTGGCCAGCGAAATTGCCCAAGCCGCGCTGTTTTTGGCGTCGGACGATGCGTCGTATGTGAATGGCCAGGCGCTGGCGGTGGATGGCGGCTTGTCGAGCTCGCTACCCATCGTTCCGCCGCGGCTTTAGAACTCGGCACAGGCTTCGTGGGCACGATGTGAATCGCCTAAGCCGAGCCAGCTCGCACCTTCGCGCCAGGCCGCGCCTGATCATGGCGGTGTTGATTGGCTTGGCTGTAAGCGTCCTGCTGCCGTCTAGCTTTCAATGGATTACGCGCGGGCTGACCGGCTGGAACGTGGCCGTTTGGCTCTACCTGGTTTTGGTCGGGTTGATGATGCGGCGGGCTGAACACATGCGCCTTCGCCGCATTGCCGCCGCGCAGGCCCAAGGCGCATCCACCGTGTTGGCGATTGTGATTTTGGCGGCCTTGGTCAGCATGCTGGGCATGGTGGCCGAGCTTTCGGCCGCCAAAGTACCTGGCACCGCCCACGCCCTGCCGCACGTTGCGTTTGCGATCATCACGGTGGTGGGCGCGTGGCTGCTGGTGCCGGTGGTTTTTGCCCTCACCTATGCCAGCGTTTATTTCAAGTTGCCCGATGGCAGCGGGCTGCGTTTTGTCGATGAAAACCCGGCTTTCAAGCCTGATTACGTTGATTTTTTATACTTTTCCTTCACCCTAGCGGTCGCTTCGCAAACTTCAGATGTTGTGGTGTCAAGCCAAGCCATGCGCCGCCTGGTGCTGCTGCACTCGGTCGTCTCGTTCGTCTTCAACACAGCGATTTTGGCCTTTACCATCAACATCGCGGCCAGTTTGTTTTGATGGCAGCCTAACGTTGACTCTCGCGATTACGTCCAACTCTGAACCTGCCAGTACCTTTGGTTATGTCACTGGGGCAGTTCCCGAACATGGTGCACCGACTGGCGTCGATTTAAAAACTTGATGCCATCATCGTAGCGTCCAGCTCGAGTGGTTGCTTTTTTAAACGTCGCGTAGGTGAAGCCGAATAAAGTAATCTGTCGATTTCTGTAACAGCAACGTAAAAATGCAATTTCGCCTATGTCACTCGACCAATCACTTGTTGACGCCGCTATCCCGCAGGCTTTGATCCGTTTTCCATCGGGTTCCGCTGGCGCGGAAGCGGTCCGCACAGAGACCGGCCAAATACTGACCAGTGTTTTTTTTGACCCGCCGAATGCCGCGGCCAGTGGCAAGCAATGCGCCTTGCTGAACTCCAGCCGTATTTTTGGCGCAATGCCGTGACCGACGCGGGGGAATGACTTGATGCGCAAATTCGCCCCATTGGCACTTTTGACGGTCGGTTTGCTCGTCATGTTGGGCGCGTTTCTCTGCCTCGCCGGGAATGCATTGCCCTACCAAGATCCGACCGCAGAGCTTCTCGCCCATCAAGCTAGTGAGGCGAGAAAATGGAATATCCTCTTTTTAGTGGGCTTGGTCGCAACTGCAACTGGCGCAATTTGGTTGTTGGTGCGCCGTCGGGCAAAACGACGTGCCAAAAAATTGAAATGGTGAGTGCGTCAAAGAGACAGTTTGGCGATTTTTTGGGAGCCTCGCTTTTTTGACCATCCGTGATTGCCCGCAAAACACCAAAAGGGGCTCACTGTCCGCGCCGATTGAATATTGACCTCACTGCCCGTTGGTAGCGCAGTACGCTGGAGAGCATGGCGACGCCTTGTTCGGTGAAGGTATAGGGAATTGCGCGCCGGCCAACGTGTACGCTGGCGTTGACAGGTGAACTTGAGATGCCAATTTGGCATTTCAAACCTTCCCACTCGTCTGATGTCAGTTGCAGCATGAAGTCGGCGAGGAAGCGCTTTGTGTTGCGCTTGTCTGGACGGTTTAAGGCACCGGTTTCCATGCCACAAAGTTCCATTTTTTCTTGCACGTCAGTCACGGCCAACACTTTGTTCACATCCTCGATTATGCGGGCCGACATCGCGGGGAGCGCAATGCGTTAAGGCACAGTCCTAACAAGAACATACCGCCCGGGCACCAAGCTGCTGAGTTCGCGTTCAAGCGCTGGAACAAGCGGTAAAAGGTAAGTTAACTCGTTTGAAACGGCATCGAGAACCAGTACCGCTATGGGCAAACTTGCGGCGTTTTGCTGGTAGGGCAAATTCTTGTCGACGGTGACAAACGCATCGAAAGACGCTGCGGCAAGTGCTAGCAGCTTTCCATTTTTGATGCCAGACCAGCCCGCTTGCCCAACCGCTGTGACGACATGTGCTTGAAGCGCCTTTCGCAGGCGAGCAGGCACGCATTCATCAAGCAGCAGGCGCATCTGCTTCTAAAATCTCGTGCGCGGCTTCAAGAACGGCAACCGCGCGCCCTCGGGAAACAGATGGAAAATCTTCAAGAAATTCCTCAAGCGAGGACGTTCCTTCGAGGTAGTCAAACAAGTTTTTGACGGGAACGCGAGTTCCTGCGAAGCAAAGTGCGCCACTCATGATTTCTGGATCGCGCTTGACAAGGGAAGGGTTCATGATCGCCTCCAAACGTTGCAGTCTACTCCGGTGGGCTACAGCAGTGAACTCCTAAGGGCTAACAGGGTTGCAAAAAACTGGTGCCTAAGCATCCGCCTTCACCTTAGCATCCGCCGCCACCTGCGCCCACTTCACCTGCTCGGCCTTGATGAAGTTGGCGAACTTCTCCGTACTGCCACCGCCATCTTCAGCGCCGTAAAGCTCCATTTTTTCTTGCACGTCGGGCATGGCCAGTACTTTGTTCACGTCTTCGTTCATGCGGGCGACCATAGCGGGGGGCATTTTGGCGGGGCCCATCAGGCCGTACCAGACGGTGGCTTCAAAACCTTTGAAGCCAGACTCGTCCATGGTGGGCACATTGGGGTGGCCTTTGGCGCGCTTCAGGCGGGTTTGGGCCAGGGCGATGGCTTTGCCGCCTTTGATGTGTGGCGTGGCCGAGGTCATGGTTTCAAAGCAATAGTTGACTTGGCCGCCAATCAAATCGACCAGCGCCGGGCCAGAGCCTCGGTAGGGGATGTGCAGCGCAAAAATCTGGGCCTGCAACTTGAACATTTCCAGCGCAAAGTGCTGGGCTGAGCCGCCCCCGGCTGACGCAAAGCTGATTTGCCCGGGTTTGGCTTTGCACAGCGCCACGAGGTCTTTCACCGTTTTGGCAGGCTGATCAACATTGCAAATCAAGACATTGGGGGTGATGCCCACCATGCTGATGGGCGCAAAGTCGGTTTGTGCGTTGTAGCCCAACTTGGTGCCCAGGGCGGGTGCCAGGGCGTGGCTGTTGATGTGCGCCATCAGCAGCGTGTTGCCGTCGCCGGGTTGTTTGGACACGTAGTCGGCGGCGATCACACCCGCAGCACCAGCCTTGTTTTCCACCACGACGGGCGTGTTCCAAATGACGGCGAGCTTTTGGCCCACCACGCGGGCCAGCGCATCCGTGCCACCACCGGGCGGAAAACCCACCACAATGCGCACGCTGCCGCTGGGCAAGGTTTGCGCTTGCAGCATGGGGGTGGCCAAAGTGGCAACTGCGGCACCGGTGGCGTGGACGAAGATTCTGCGTTTCATGGTGAGGATTCCTTTGAGAGAACGGTGGCAATTGATGTAGTGGCGAATTTGCGGTGGGGATTTTGCCGGATGGGTTTTTGCCGGATGGATTTTTGCCGGATGGGTTTTTGCGTGTCAGGCGGCGATTTTCACTGGCACGGTAGCCGAGTGGGCCGAAAAATAATCCATCGCCGCGTGCACCCCCGAGCCCGCCAGTTTCACGCCTGCCAGCTTCAAGCCCATTTCGCACCCAGCCAAGGCGGCAATCAGCGTCAGGTCATTGGTGTCGCCCAAATGGCCAATGCGAAACATTTTGCCTTTGACCTTGCCCAAACCCGTGCCCAAAGAGCAATCAAACCGGTCGTAAATAATTTTGCGCACTGCGTCTGCATCGACACCGGGTGGCATCACGACGCCCGTCAAAATGGGCGAGTAAACGCTGGCATCGGCGCACTGAATTTGCAGGCCCCAAGCCCGCACCGCCGCCCGCACGCCTTCGGCCCATCGCTGATGCCGCGCAAAAATAGTGCCCAAGCCTTGCGCCAACATCATGTCGCAGGCCTCAGACAAGGCATAAAGCAAATTGGTGTTGGGCGTGGTCGGGAAGTAGCCGGTCTTGTTCATTTCCAGAAAGTCGTCCCAAGCCCAAAACGCCTTGGGCTGCGTTGCGGTTTTGCTCGCCGCAATGGCCTTGGCAGACACCGCGTTGAAGCTGATCCCCGGTGGCAGCATCAGCCCTTTTTGCGAGCCGCCAATGCTCACGTCCACGCCCCAGGCGTCGTGTTGGTAATCGGCACCCCCCACGCCCGACACAGTGTCTACCAGCAGCAAAGCGGGGTGCTTGGTGGCGTCAATCGCTTTGCGCACGGCGGCAATGTGGCTGGTCACG
>JANPCR010000334.1:0-6346 GCA_031431035.1 Rhodoferax sp. | reverse complement strand
GTGGTTCAACCTGGGCCAGCGCAGGAATGTAGTTGGCGACCTTGCCGCGCCCAAACAGGTCTTGGGCTTCAAGGTGAATTTGCTGAAGGATGGGGGCCAGGTCGGTTTGCATGTCCTTGATTTTAAAGGGCTATTGCCCGGCGGCTGTTACGTCTGGCAACGCAATTCACCGAGCAAGCGGTAAGCCAACCGCCGCGCCGCGCGTTAATTGAAGCAGGGCATCAGGTGATTGGCCATTTTGGCAACCTGACGACGCTCGCTTGAGGAGTTTGATGTGAAAACCAGACGTTCAGTTGTGTCTTCAGTATTTTCAAAAGCCAGCCTGCCCGTGCTTGCAGTGGCGGCCTTGGCGGGCGGTTTGATGGCCGACGCGCAGGCCAATGGCAACGACTTTCATTGGTCGATTCAGGTGACCTCACCGCAGGTGGTGTACCAGCAACCCCGGGTGGTGTATTCGCAACCCCAAGTGGTTTACCAGCAACCCCAGGTGGTTTACCACCAGCCCCAAGTTGTTTACCAGCAACCGCAAGTGGTCTATCAGCAGCCGCGGGTCGTCTATCAAAATCCACAAGTGGTTTATGTGCGGCCAGCACCCATTGTTTATGGCGTGCCTCGGGGCATTCACAACGGCTGGAACACGGCTGGGCACGGCTGGCACCATGGCCAACAGGGCTGGCGGCATGACCACCACGCCGTAGCGCAAGTGGTGTACCCGCAGGCACGGCCGCACGGGCAGTTTTATCCACATCCGTCGGGTCAGACGTATGCGCAGCCGCAGGCTCAGCCTTATGCGCAGCCGCACACTCAACCCTACGTGCGGCCAGTTCCGACGCCGCGACCCCAGCCAGGCGGGCTTGCGCCGAGCAATGACCGGGGCCAAAACCACCATTGAGATTGAGAGCGGCGGTGGAGAATGAAGCCGCTTGCCCCGTCGAGCTTGAGGGGTGAAAACGGGTGAGCCGGCTTCAAACTATTCGAAACCATTTGCTATGTTTATAGTAGCAAACTATTGATATTTCATGAGAGCTAGATGCCAATTTGATTCATAATTAGTCAAAAATTCGATTTTGAAGGTACAATATACCCATTTTGGGTATTTAAATGTCAAAATCATCGATTAAAGGCAAACCAGTGGGCAAATTGCCAAGCAAGCTGGCTAAAAAAGTGGCGGGCAAAGTTGCAGCCAAAGTCAAGGTCCTAATAAAACCTGTCGTCAAAGCCAAAGCCGCTGCAAAAACGGTTGCCAAACCCATCCCTAAAGCGATTGCTAAAACTGTCGCCAAAACTGGCGCCAAAGCGCGGGCAAAACCGGCAACTCAAAGCCTGGCAAAGCTGGCCATACCGGTTGTGCAAAGCCCTGCAGACGCCTTGTTTTCAAAGGGTCGGCAGCGGGTGTTGGCCGTGCTGTTTAGCGCGCCAGAGCGCAGTTTTTACACCACTGAAATTATTGCCCTGGCGCAGGCGGGCAGCGGCTCGGTTCAACGCGAACTGGCAACCCTGGCCCAGGCAAACCTGCTGGTGATGACGCAAAAGTTAAGCAAAAAATACTACCAAGCCAACACTGAATCGCCGGTTTTTTACGAGCTGCGGGCCTTGGTACAGCGGCTCAATGGCGAATCCATTCAGGGCTGACCAGGCCAATCCAACCGCACCCGCAGCAGGCTGGACGGCACGCTGGGGTCGTCGGCATCGGTCACCAGGCTGATCACCAAGTCTGCAGCGCTTTGTAGGACTGCCAAGCCCTCTACTTTGGGGGCGCCTTGCAGCTGTTTGATCACCACAACCTGGCCGCTTGCATTCACCACCCCCACTGCGCTGGCGGCGCAGGGGCCGTCCGCAAAGCTGTCGTCAGTGTTTTCGGCCACGGCACAAAATGCCCACGCCCCACCAGCCAGCGGCGCGCCGTCTGTCAGGCTCAAGGGCACGCCGTCGACGGCTCCCAAGTCAATCACTTGGATGTTTTTGGCAGCGGGAGCTTGCTTACGCTGGCCAGCCAGCCAAGCGGCCACATGGTTCCAGTCAAAGCTGATGCAGGCACTGGCGGCATTTCCCTTGTTGCCCCGCTGCAGCAGCCGCAGTTCGCCACTGGCAATGAACGCGCCTTCAATGTTCAGATCCACAAAACGGTTGCGCAAGGGGGCGTAAAGCTCGGACAAATCAATATGGGAAATGCGCTCGGTAACCAAACCATCAGCGTCCAGAGAAATCAAAACTCCCGTTTCGCGCGACGCTCTGGAGCCTGAGCCCAGGGCCAGCAAAGCACCCACAGGGCATCCGGCAAAGGCGGGCAGCAAAGCGAGGGTTTCCAAATCTGGCTTTTCCTTTTTGCGCTTCAGCTTGTATTTGGGCAATTTGCCTTCAAACAGGCGAACCAACTGAACGTGATGACCCGAGGCCGCCGCCTTTGGGGCCACTTTGGCAGCGCCATCCGGCACATCTTGCAAAACGCCTAAATGCAGTTCGTCGTCGGCCACCACATACAACCGGCTGTCGGGGCCGCTTTGCACCCGCACCAGCCCGCTTGCGGCGCTCAGGTACGCCAGCCCGCGCGGGTGGGCAATCGGGTCAACCGTTAAATCCAAAACGTGATTGGGTATGAGCATGGCGCTATCTTGGCACAAGCTTGAACCCAATTCGCACAAGCGATCAAAGTGACCCCTTGCGCGAAAATTTCCGGTCAAGTTTCAGGCCAAAATGAGATCATGCAAATTCCTCAGCCTACTGCGCGCCCGTCTGGCGCTGCTGCCCCTTCCGTTTCCACCACGCCAGTGGCTTCGGCACCCTCTGCTGCCATCTGGCAAACCATCGCAGGCGTGGACGTGCTGATTGAGGGCGCTGGGCCACACACCGTCTTGATGGTTCACGGCTGGCCCGACTCGCTTCAGTTGTGGGACAACACCGCGAGTGCCCTGCAAGGTCAATACCGCTGCGTGCGTTTCACGCTGCCAGGTTTTGACCTTGGGCAAGGCAGGCCGAGCGGGCACAGTGGGCGCAAAAGTACAGGGCAAGCCACGTCACTGGCCGATATGGTGGCGCTCATCGCGTCGATTGCCAACGCCGTAAGCCCAAACGCACCGGTGACCTTGCTGTTGCACGATTGGGGTTGCATTTTTGGCTATGAATTCGCCAATCGCCACCCAACCCGCGTTGCCCGGGTGTTGGCGGTAGACATTGGCGACCACAACAGCGGCACTTATATCAAGTCATTGAGCGCGACCGCCAAATTGTCAGTTTTTGTCTACCAATTTTGGCTGGCGGTGGCCTGGCAGGTGGGCCGCTATGCAAGCCCGTCGCTGGCCGATCGCATGACGCGTTGGATGGCCCACACCATTGGCTGCCGCACCGAGCCATCCAGCATAGGTTGGGCCATGAACTACCCCTATGCCATGACTTGGTTCCAAACTGCGGGCGGATTCAAACTAGCCAGCAAAGTCAAGCCCATTTGGCCCATGCTTTACATCTATGGGAAGCGTAAACCCTTTATGTTTCAGTCGCCCCAATGGCTGGCTGACGTGGCCGCACGCACCCACTGCGAAGTTCAGGCCTTTGACACGGGCCATTGGGTGATGGTGCAAAAGCCAGCAGAATTTAACGCTTGCGTATCAGCCTGGCTGGACAAAACCCGCGTGCTTGCCAGCTGACCAGCCTTTATCGCCCAAGGCCTTCGTGGCAACCGCAATCGCCTTGGCCTCAAGCGGCGTGGCCATGGTGTCGTTCCAGCGGTTTAAAAACGCGAACATCGACACTACAGCGAGCAGCTCCACAATCTCGGTGTCGCTCCAATGCTGTTGCAGTTGCAAAAACTGCGCATCAGTCACGGCGTTGGGCTGCGCTGCGGCTGCCAAAGCAAAGTCCAGCGCCAGGCGCTCACGTTCGCTGTAAAGCGGGCTGGTGGCATAGCTCCACACATCGGCCAGTTTGGCGTCGCTCACGCCAAAGTTGTGCGCCCCCAAAAGCGTGTGCGCTTGGCAATACAGGCAGCCCGCCACCTTGCTGACGACATGGCCCACCAGCCTGCGAAAACCCACATCAACCTCGCCTGCCGGGTCCATCACCGCTGCATTCAATTGCGCAAAAGCCTGCACGATGCGCGGCTTGCGTTGCATGGTCAGCACGCTGTTGGGCGTGAAGCCGAGGGTTCCCAAAAAGAAGTCAAAGTGGGACTTCAAGTCGGGCGTGGCTTCAGGTGGCAAGGGGTTTAGGCGGGGCATATCGTGCTTTCGAAATAGGTCATTCAAACAGGTCGCCAGTCGTGGGAACCGGCTTTTTTGGCTGTTTAGCAGCGGTCGATGTGGCTGCCGTTTTACCTCTCGTTAGGGGTGCGGCGTCAAGGCTTGTTTTCGGTGCTTTGGGTGCGGGTTCGCCGACCAGTTCAATCTCGGTAGACCCGTGGATTAGGGCCAGGGCATCCGCTGGGCTGGCATGGAGCCAGGCTTCAAAATCGGCCGGATTGACAATGACCGGCATGCGTTTTTCATCGCCCACGCGGTGCATGCGTCGAGTGAGCGGGTGGTGGTCTGAATTGACGGTGAGCAAGCTGAAACTGGCCACCACATCGTTGCTTGCTGGGTCGCGCCAACGCTCCCACACGCCTGCGCAAGCCATGGCGGTACCGTCAGCGCGGGCAATACGCCACCGCACGGCTTGCCCAGTTTCCCAGCAGGGGTCGAAGTAACTTTCCATGGGCACGAGCGCCCATTGGCGATCCCGCCACGCGCTGCGAAAACTGGGCTTGTCGCTCACGGTTTCGCTGCGGGCGTTGTACGTGCCTTTGGCGATAGCGTTGGCATGCGCACGGTCACGGCACCAACGCGGCACCAAGCCGAAACGGGCCAATTGCGTTTCGAACTGAAGCGCGTCGCCTATTGCAGCGGAACCTAAGGCAGTCGAACCTGAGCCAGCCCGTACCGCGCCCCGCACCACGATGGGCGCTTCATAGCCCGGAAAAACCTCGCTCGGCCAATCACTTTGCGGCCAATGCAAAACCCCCAGCTGTGCGGCCCTAAAGCGGTCACGCGCGGTGGGGGTGTAGTTGGTGCACATGGCTGTATTGTGGCAAATGGGCGGTTGGCAAAGCAACCCCAAGTGATTGTCAAACTAGCATCACTTTGCTATATTTTATATAGCATACTATTTATATAATACGAGAGCTAGAAGCACATTTTATTCAGTTTTTCCGAAAAAAGCGCTTTTTCTCTCAAATTTACCACAATTGTGGTAAATTTGACGATTTTCTTCGAACGGGCAACCGCTAAGCGTTTACACGGGTCACGTGGGCACAGGGCGCGTCAGGTAGGCGCCTTCGCGCCCTACAAAAGCCAGGCGCGCAGGCATCAGCACGGTGCAATCGTCGCAGGGTGCGCGAAGTTCTTCGTCACCATCGGTGGCGATCAGCTCGCCCTTGGCAAAGGTCTCAAACCCGATCAAGGGACGCACGAATCGAAAATCTAGCGTTTTCATGACGTGAGTTTGCAGCAACTCAAAACGTTTTTGCACATTGGGTGAAGGTGATTGGGGTACCGCATCGGCTCGCCGGTCAATCAAACCAAAATGGGCTAGAAAGTCTAGCGTTACAGCGGTGGCCATGTTGGCGCTGGACTGCAAAAAGTGCTGCCCACATTCGACCACCAAGGCCGCCCCCAAGCCACTTGCCAAGCCATGCTGCCCATGCTGAATCAAGGGCGTGCCAGAGGTCATGCCGCCCGGCATCACCAAATGCACAGAAGGTTGGCCAATGGCCAATGCCACGGCTGCATTGCGATCAAACGCGGGGTAGACCCAAAACGGCGTGACGTCCTGGCTGGTGGAGTGGATGTCCAACAGGTGGTTTGCCGCGGCGGCGACGGGGCGCAACTCGCGGGCGCGTCGCAATTCGGGGCTGTCTTGGGGGCCGTCCAGCCACTCAGCCGACCAAATGCGGTTTAAGTTGTGGACCAGTTGGCGCGATTCAAAGGGCTTGGCGGCATCAAAAGTTTCATACGCTTCGACGTTGGAAAAACTAACTGTCAGCGTACCAATTTTGGGCCGCACCGCCGTGTCGAGCAGGTGCGTGGCCGCCACCATGCCGCAAATTTCATTGCCATGCGTCAACGCGTTGATCAGAACATGAGGGCCAGGCTTGCCCGACTCAAAACGGTGGACGTAGTCTATGCCAATGTTGCCTTTGCGGTAAGCGCTAAGGTCGCGCGGCACGACTTCAAGAATGGGATCGGGGTGTTGATAGGCCATGGGCCAGCTCCTGGTGCGGTGGAACTTGCATTGTGCCGCTTGCGAAGCCAATGGCCCTGTGACGCACTTGACTCAACCCTGATTTAACGCGCTGTCAAGGCGCGCACCCAACCCGCCA
>JANPCR010000333.1:0-3389 GCA_031431035.1 Rhodoferax sp. | reverse complement strand
ATCGCCTTCAAACGCCCACGCTTATCGGCTGTAAATTTTTAAAGATCTCTTGCAAAACTTTAGTTACTTCACGCAACTTTGATCTCGCTTTTTACTCTGCTTGGCTGTGATCAGCGAAGCCTTGAATTATAGCATGAGTTTTTAGGCGCCGTCAAATTTCTTTGCTGTATTTTTTACGGCCCACCGTTTGGCCACCAACCCAAATCAACTGGCAACCCTGAAAGTTAGCCTAGCAAACGCTCCGGATTAGCTTCAAGTTTGGCTAATGCATCGCGAGTAGCACGCACGGTTAGGGTTTCCTCCTCGTGAGGAAGCAGCAACCCAGCCTGCAAATAGGCCGCCAAACGGCCCGCCTGAATCAAATAGCTATGCCCATCGCTGGACGCGAACAGGTTTAAATGCTTTCGCTCACTTCG
Organism: Rhodoferax sp.; assembly: GCA_031431035.1. GTDB lineage: Bacteria > Pseudomonadota > Gammaproteobacteria > Burkholderiales > Burkholderiaceae_C > JANYCG01. The sequence continues at coordinate 2,973 of JANPCR010000333.1, read as the reverse complement.
CCAAGCGAACTGAACCCTAGTTACACGCCGGTTGTGATCCAAGGTAAACCAAGCGCCCACTTGCAGTTCCTGCGCCCAAGCCAACATGGCATTGGTGGGCTTCGACCCACCATCAGCGATGACGTCGATGGTGGACGCGTCGATGCCCAGCATGATTTCTATGCTGTCAGCATCCAAAGGCAAATCACCCATGCCATCTTCTGACACAAAGTCTTCGAGATTAGCAAGCCTTAAAGCCATGGCTTCGATTTGGGGCTGCGGTATTGCCTGAGTCTTGGACATAAAGGCGTCTGCCAGGGTGTCGCTAACGGTTTTGATATGAATATCTTGCTGCGATGGAGCCAACCCCAGCAGCGTCATTCCTGTGCGCAATCGCTGCAAAAGCTTAGGCAAATCTGCTATCACGCGGGCTCGGTCAGCCCGGTTTGGCTTGGCACTGGCGGCCCAGACCAAGTCAGTCGAGGACTTTTTCAAATCCAAAGTCTCAATATGCTTCGGCCCTTTTCGGACGGCAGCTACTGCCAACACTTCAGCCCACACCTTAAACAAGAACTCTCGAATCTCCTCACGCACGGGCATGTCTTTGAGCATGTTGCGCATCTCGATCGTGTACTGAATGGTCAGGGTTTCCTTCTGTTCAACCTGCTGCGCCACGCCAACAATTTTTTTAGTGACATCGTTTTCTGTCAAAAACTTGGCAATAAATTTTTGAAATTCCTCAAAAACCAATTGGTAAACGCGTTTTCCAGTTTCCGGATACTGCTCAATCACCTGGACTACCCGCTTTATTTCGCCCTCCAAAGCGCCGCCTTGAATTTCATTGCTCTCAAAGCCCATGACGCAGGAACCCATGCGGTCGATTAGCAGTCTGGCTGGGTGATTCAGGGTGCCAAAGAAATCAGGCTCCTCCAGGGCAACGCGCAAAACAGGCATTTGCAGACGGGCAAACCACACCCGAATTCCGGGAGGTATGCGATCCTCTTGCAAGATCGCCTGGAACATCAGGGCTACGATTTCAATCGTTGCTTTTTCGCCCTTGGTTTCGGCCTTTTTCTTGAGCTCGTTGGTTTGTTCCCGCAGCCGTCCTGCCACACGAGCAACGCCAGCGGGCGTGTACTCCTGGTATTCGGTCTCGGCCTCTTCGTAACTTGGTTGCCCCGGCTTAGGCCGCACTGCAATGGCCGCCGCCAATGCGGGAGATGCACTTTGGTAGGCGGTATTTTCAACTTCGGGACCCACTCGTCCGATCAAAAGCCGCTTAAGCTGACCCATCACTCCCTGAGCACGGCTCCGTGCACGTGCAAGTGGCGTAGTCGCAGTGAGCATCCTCGTTTCTTCATGCGCTTGACCGTAGCCAGACTGCGCGTGCTGGACAGCTGGTGTTTGCGACGGCGAAGGGCCATCGAATTGCCTTGGCCCGGAATTTCCTTGAAGCCCGCCCGAGCCACTTCCAGACCGATCGCCGCCAGAGCCCAAGCGGCCTCCGTAGGCCTCATTCGGACGATTTTGAGCGCTGCCTTGCCTCGAATGACCAGCGGCGCTAGGGTAAGCGCCTGGACCACTGGTGCCAACAGAACCGCTCATGGACGGACTAAAGCCACTCACGTCAATGCCAAATGTTGAATTTGGTGAGCTAGCCTGGCTCGGCGGACGAAGCCCACCCCGAACCGACGAAAACGGCTTGCCCGTTATTGACCGCTTGACCCGGTCCTTCAGAGTAATCGTTGGAAGTACACCATGGGCAACCAGAAACTCATTGCCTTGGTTATAAGCTGCCAAAAACCGCTCAGAAAGCAAACGCAAAACCACTTCGTGCACAAAAGGCCATGCGTCTCGTGGCATGCCCACGGCGGCCCATTGCTCAATCAACGGTAACACCAATGTTTCAGGTCGCAGGACGTCCGAGGGCTCAAAATCCTCATTGCCCTCAAGGTGCTTAATTCGCACGCGCAGGTCATCCAAAGGCACGCTCACCTTCTCTGCCAAACCTCGGCTCAAACGCGAGGACAAAATCTTATTTTCAGTGACGTCCGTTCCAACCAGCTGGAAGCTGTCGTCACTGAGGTTGATTTTGGCCGTGCTAGTCGGTGGCAAAAGCGCTTTTTGCCAAGCCTTAACGGTACCGTCTAGCCAGGCGCCACGAACACGCTGATAAGCTGTCCATGCGTCCCTGCGGCTCTGCATTTCGCGCGACGGTGCCGCTTCATTCATCAAGGTTGTGAGTCGCTCCTGAACTGATGCGCTAAGGTCTACGAGCGCACGCCCAGCTTCTGTCACAAAGCGTTTTCGAGTTTCAGCCGCCAGCTGGGTTCGAGTAGGTGGGCGATCAGCAGCCATGGTCTTCGTCTAAGTTAGACGGTTGCCCCAGCGTTAGGGTCGTTGGGGTCGGTCGAACCGTCGCCCTTTTTGACTGGCCCTGAAATTAAGTCTTCACGTTTAATGCCCAACCACATTGCAATCGCGGCCGCCACGAAAACAGAGGAGTAAATACCGAACAGTATTCCAATGGTTAAGGCCAATGCAAAATAATGCAATGTTGGACCTCCAAACAGCAGCATCGACAAAACCATCAACTGGGTGCACCCGTGCGTAATGATCGTCCGACTAATGGTGGACGTAATGGCATTGTCAATGATTTCAACCGTACTCATTTTTCTAAACCGGCGGAAATTCTCTCTAATTCGGTCAAATATCACGACAGACTCATTCACCGAGTAACCTAAAACAGCCAAGACGGCTGCCAAGACCGGCAATGAGAATTCCCACTGGAAGAAAGCGAAGAATCCCAAAATGATGATGACATCGTGAAGATTGGCAATGATCGCTGCCACCGCGAACTTCCACTCAAACCTCATGGCCAGATAGATCATGATGCCTGCTACCACGAACGCCAAGGCTTTCAGGCCATCGGTCGCTAGTTCATCGCCTACTTGAGGGCCAACAAATTCAGTTCGGCGCAAATTGGCCGATGGA
>JANPCR010000332.1:0-2964 GCA_031431035.1 Rhodoferax sp. | reverse complement strand
GCCAAGTTTGGGCCTACTCCAATGCCTTGCGCAACAGATCATTCACCTGCTGAGGGTTGGCTTTGCCGCTGCTGGCCTTCATGATTTGACCAACCAAGGCGTTCAGCGCTTTGGCATTGCCTGATTTAAATTCAGCAACGTTTTTAGGGTTGGCTTCGAGGACGGTGGCGACGATTTTTTCGAGTTCGCCAGAGTCGTTCATCTGTTTGAGGCCTTTGGATTCGATGATGGCGTCCACTGTCTGGTTTGGCTGCGACCACAGCGCGTCAAGCACTTGTTTGGCTGCATTGTTAGACACCACGCCTTGTTGGATGCGCTGAATCAATTCAGCCAATTGCAAAGCCGCCACCGGACACTGAGCAATGTCAATTTCATCGGCATTGAGTCGACGCGACACTTCACCCATGATCCAGTTGCTGGCCAATTTGGCTTGCCCGCACGCTTGCGCCGCCGATTCAAAATAGGCCGCCATGGTGCGACTTTGCGTCAACGCTGTCGCATCGTATTCAGACAACCCATAGTCGGCGACAAAGCGCGCAGCCATCACGCGGGGCAACTCGGTCATTTCAGCACGAACTTTGTCAACCCACTCGGTCGCAATCACCAGTGGCGGCAAATCCGGGTCAGGAAAATAGCGGTAGTCAGCAGCATCTTCCTTGGTGCGCATGGCCCGCGTTTCGCCGGTGTCGGGGTTGAACAAAACCGTAGCCTGCTGAATGGCACGGCCCTCTTCGATCTCTTCAATCTGCCAGCGAACTTCATAGTCGATGGCCTGCTGCATGAATTTGAAACTGTTCAGGTTTTTGATTTCGCGGCGGGTGCCCAGTTCAGCGCCCGGTTTGCGCACCGACACATTGGCATCGCAGCGAAACGAGCCCTCTTGCATGTTGCCATCGCAAATGCCAATCCAGGTGACGATTTTGTGCAGCTCTTTGGCATACGCCACTGCCTCGGCGCTGCTGCGCATGTCTGGCTCAGTCACAATTTCAAGCAAAGGCGTACCTGCGCGGTTCAGGTCAATGCCGCTCATGCCGCCGCCACCCAAGGAAGAGTCTTCGTGCAGTGACTTGCCAGCGTCTTCTTCTAAATGCGCACGCACCAGTCGCACCGAGCGTTTTTCGTCTCCCAAAAAGAATTCGACCGACCCGCCTTGAACAACGGGAATCTCAAATTGGCTGATCTGGTAGCCCTTGGGCAAGTCAGGGTAAAAATAATTTTTGCGCGCAAACACACTGCGTGGGGCAATGTGGGCGCCAATGGCCAGGCCAAATTGAATAGCCCGTTCCACTGCGCCCTTGTTCATCACCGGCAGTGTGCCCGGCAACGCCAAATCCACCGCGCAAGCCTGCGTGTTGGCTTCGGCACCAAAAGCAGTGGACGCCCGGCTAAAGATTTTGCTTTGGGTCGAAAGCTGTGTGTGGGTTTCGAAACCGATGACGACTTCGTAGCCCATCACCAAGGGGCCGGTTGGAATTTTCAAATCTGTCATGCTTTGTACCCCGCCGGTCTGGCGTTGTGAAAGTCCGTCGCCACTTGAAACTGATGCGCCACATTCAGCAGCTTGGCCTCTTGCAAATAGTTGCCAATCAATTGCATGCCGACCGGCATGCTGTGGGCGCCCAAACCAACGGGCAGACTCATACCAGGCAAGCCCGCCAGGGAAGCGGGCAGCGTGAAAATATCAGCCAAATAATTGGCAACGGGATCGTCCGACTTTTCACCAATCTTCCATGCCACCGTGGGCGCAACGGGGCCTGCGATGACGTCGCATTGCTTGAATGCATTTTGAAAATCATCGGCGATCATGCGGCGAATTTTTTGGGCTTGCAGGTAATAGGCGTCGTAATAACCGTGCGACAAAACGTAGGCACCGATCATGATGCGGCGCTTGACTTCATCGCCAAACCCTTCAGCTCGGGTCTTTTTGTACATGTCGGCCAGGTCGCTGTACTTTTCGGCGCGGTGGCCAAATTTCACACCATCAAAGCGGCTTAAATTGCTTGACGCCTCCGCTGGAGCGATGACGTAATAGACAGGTATGGAAAGCTCGGTTCGGGGCAGGGACACCGGTACCAGCTTGGCACCCAATTTTTCGTATTGCGCAAGCGCGGCGTCAACCGCCGCCCGAACGTCTGCCGACAAACCATCGCCAAAAAACTCTTTGGGTAGGCCAATGCGCAGCCCGTTGATTGAGGCGTTCAAGTCGCGTGAAAAGTCTTCAACGGGAATGTCCAGCGAGGTGGAGTCGCGGTCTAAGTCTGGGCCGCACATGGCACTTAAAAGCATTGCGCAGTCTTGTGCTGTGCGAGCCATGGGCCCAGCCTGGTCCAAGCTGGACGCAAAGGCCACCATGCCATAACGCGACGCGCGGCCATAGGTCGGTTTGATGCCCGTGATGCCGCAAAAAGCGGCGGGCTGGCGGATAGAGCCGCCGGTGTCGGTGCCCGTGGCGGCAGGCGTGAGGCGAGCGGCAACGGCGGCGGCGCTGCCACCGGATGAGCCTCCCGGAACGCGGCTGGTGTCCCATGGGTTTTTGACCGGGCTTGGCGCAGAGAAACCCACCGGCGCGACAGCCGAATTTTCATTGCTCGAACCCATGGCGAACTCGTCGCAATTGAGCTTGCCTAATGTCACCACGCCCTGGATTGCCAAGTTGGCCACCACCGTGGCGTCAAACGGCGACTGGTAGCCCTTGAGCATGCGCGAACCTGATGTGGACGCAAAATTTTGGGTCACAAAAATGTCTTTGTGCGCCACAGGAACGCCTTCCAGTGGCCCCGCCGTGCCCTGCGCCAAGCGCACATCAGCGGCGCGGGCTTGGTGGAGGGTGACCTCTTCATTGATCTCAACAAAACTGCCCAAGCTTTGGTGCGCCTTCGCCCGTGCCAAAAAATGCTCGGCCAGTTCGACCGCAGACACTTTGCGCTGCGACAACTGTTGGGCCAATTGGGCGACCGTTTGGTC
>JANPCR010000331.1:0-3962 GCA_031431035.1 Rhodoferax sp. | reverse complement strand
ATCGTGCAACTGTCTGGCCAAAACAAACTCGGCATGGCCTGGGTTCTGTTGGGGCTGGTGGTGGGCGGTGGCTATGGCGCTTACCGCGCCAAAACCGTTGAAATGACCAAAATGCCCGAACTGGTGGCGTTTTTCCACAGCATGATTGGCTTGGCAGCGGTGTTCATTGCCATTGCGGCTGTGGTGGAACCCTGGGCGTTTCAAATTGTCGCCAAAGGCGATGCCATTCCGGCGGGCAATCGATTGGAGTTGGCCTTGGGCTCGGTCATAGGTGCCATCACCTTCAGTGGCTCGGTCATTGCTTTTGGCAAGCTGTCCGGCACTTACAAGTTCAGGTTGTTTCAGGGTGCCCCAGTGCAGTTTGCGGGGCAGCACAAGCTCAATTTGATTCTTGGTTTGATTTTGCTGGCCAACGTGGTGATGTACACCGTCACCGGCGATCCGCTTTACTTTGGTATTGCCACCGCCATGGCTTTTGTCATGGGCGTGTTGATCATCATTCCCATTGGCGGCGCAGACATGCCGGTTGTGGTGTCCATGCTGAACAGCTACTCTGGCTGGGCCGCCGCAGGCATTGGTTTTAGCTTGAACAACGCCATGCTGATTGTGGCGGGTTCGCTGGTGGGATCAAGCGGCGCGATTTTGAGCTACATCATGTGCAAGGCCATGAACCGCTCGTTCTTTAACGTGATTTTGGGCGGCTTTGGTGGCGAAGCAACCACCGCTGTGGCGGGTGCTGCCGTGCAACGCGCCGTGAAAAGCGGCAGCGCAGACGATGCCGCCTTTGTTTTGGGCAATGCCGAAACCGTGGTCATCGTGCCCGGCTACGGCTTGGCCGTGGCGCGCGCCCAGCATGCCGTCAAAGAGCTTGCCGCCAAGCTCACTGAAAAAGGCATCAAGGTCAAATACGCCATTCACCCGGTCGCAGGGCGTATGCCCGGACACATGAACGTACTGCTGGCTGAGGCCGAGGTTCCTTACGACCAAGTGTTTGAAATGGAAGACATCAATGGCGAGTTTGGTCAGGTCGATGTGGCCATTATTTTGGGTGCCAACGACGTGGTGAACCCCGCTGCGCACATCAAAGGCAGCGCCATTTACGGCATGCCCATTTTGGAAGCCTACAAAGCCAAAACCATCATCGTCAACAAACGCAGCATGGCCGCAGGGTATGCGGGCCTGGACAACGAACTCTTTTACATGGACAAAACCATGATGGTGTTTGGTGATGCGAAGAAGGTGGTGGAGGATATGGGCAAGGCGATTGAGTAGAACTTGTTTTTTGGCGGCGGCGGGGGGCGCCACCCACCCCGCCTCAGCGGCTCACGCTGTAGCGCTGAGGAGCGCAGGGCCTGCGGCCAGCGCGCTTGCGCGCATCGTTGTCAAACTTGGCGCAGTTGTTTGAGCGCAGAGAACGCAGTGAACGCAGCGAGTTCTGCGCCAGGCCGCAAGACCAAGCACCGCAAGGCAGGCGCCGCAGGACGCCCGCCACAGAGTGAGCCGCTGGGGCGGGGTGGGTGGCGTGGGGGTTGGTTACTAACCAAGGTAAACGTGTGAATAGCTTTCTATGGTTGTTTCCATTCGTTGGGCTTTGTGTCGGCCGAAACGACTTCGGCAGTCGGGACTGGCCGAGTCAAATCCGAAGCGATCGCCGCTCCTTCAAAGAGGCGTTTGATTAAACCAGCCAATCGAGGGGAAGTGTTGTCGTTGGCAATTGTCCTGCAAGCCTCTACAAAGCGTTCTGTGGCAGTTCCAAAATGCGGGTCGTTGTTCGCTCGCTGAAGCCTCATCTCGATCATGCGACGCATGAAACGCCGCAGTTTTTCCAAATCCATCTCGCGGATAGCCCTCTCGAAATCGGCAGCGGTAGCTCTTTTCATGGCCACCTCCTGCATGGTTCCCCACCCGCTGTTATCGATGATGTACATGCAGGTATCTACAAGAGTCATCTGAGCTTGGATGCTGGCCTCGATCACGGCAAACTCGGATTTGATCGCTGGGTGCAGTGGACGATTGAGCGGGTTCTCGTAGTTCGCCTCCTCAGCCCTATGATTCTGGGCTTTGAACGCGGCAATCCACCCATCGATAACTGCTTGGCCAATGGCCGCCCCGCCAGGCAGATTTGCCAACGCCTGATTCAACTCCGAGGCCGTGTATGGATCCAACATACAAGCTATCTTCGGTAATGCTGCGGCTTCGGCAACCAGTTGAGCATCGTCGACGCGGTGATCCCAAGAGACTTTGCGCAAGAACAGTCTGGCCGTCTCTCTAGCTTCCAAGCTCTTCGTCTCGGTTGTATAACGGTCGACGATCGTAGTGATTTTGCTAGCGTCGAATAACCCCGACTCTAGAAATTCGACCAAAATCGCCTCGAATTCATCGCAGCCACTGATGCCCACCTCGTGCACCAGCAGCTGCCATCTGTCTTTACGTTTGTCCTCTTCGGTAGGTTCCTTGTTTTTGTCCCTGAAAAAGCCCGTCCAATCTGTAGATCCGGAACTCAAGATGAACTGAAAATCAGGGCCATCCTCCAGGCCCCTGAAGTGGATCGCCGACAATAGAACTATCGAAGGGATCACACGGGCCAAGATCGCCTCGTCCAGTCGGCGGTCGCCCAGGATGCGGTTGGCTGATTTGATCACCTTGCTGACAATGCGAATGTTGGTCAGCCGACATGAGACTGCCGCTTTTTTGATCGCCTCCGCGTACAGTGATGGCGTCAACCTGACTGAGATGGCGAATGCCTCCTCCGGCGTCGTGGCGAGCTTGATCACTTGATCAACGACCTTCTCGCGAAAGGTCTTCCACAACTCTGGATTGTCAAGCTGATCGTCGTTGAGAACGAGGATAAAGCGGGAGCCATGCTGCCTCGAATATTCGTCTATGAAGCCCAGCACCTCGTCAATGCCCAGCTTGTCATGCTTGCGCTCAATATCGTCAAGGACGATGACTGAGTTTCGCAGTACCGCCGGAGCTATCAGCAGCAAATTCAGGTCGTTAATCGCCGCCAAAGCTTTGTAATGCTCAGAGCCAGCCTTCACACCTATCCGGAAAAGCTGTTTTAACGAGTCAAAAACGCCGCCGTGCGATTCAACGATGGGGATGGCCGATTCGATAAGCTTTCTTTTGACTTGGTCAATGCTGGACTGCCCAAAAAGCGACACATAAAGCGCTTTGTTGACCTTTTCGTCGGTCGATTCGCTCTTGATTTCGTTCCAGAGATGGGTCTTGCCAGTGCCCCACTTTCCCGACAATGCGATAACACTGTTGTCTGTGTCGGAGATCAACCGAAACAAGTGCTCTTTTGTAATGTTGAGGGACATATTTCTTCTTGACGTTTGTTTTGACTGCAAAACTGAGGGGTTATTATGCAGATTTTGGCGTCTGAGATGCTTAAAAACAGACCAGCGGAATGCAAGTGGCCTGTAGTCGCGCCTTACCTGCCCCGCCTTGGCGGCTCACTCTGTGGCGCTGAGGAGCGCAGGGCTGGCGGCCAGCGCGTTTGCGCGCATCGTCAACAAATTTGGCGCAGTTGTTTGAGCGGAGAGAACGCAGTGAGCGCAGCGAGTTCTGCGCCGGGCCGCTAGACTGAGCACCGCAAGGCAGGCGCCGCAGGACGCCCGCTACAGCGTGAGCCGCTGGGGCGGGGTTGGTGGGGCAACCCCCAGCAGAATCCCTACTTCAACCACCCCCGCCGCCTGAAATACCACATCGGCACCACCGCGCTGGCGACCATCAGCGCCAGGGCATACGGATAGCCCAGCGACCAGTCCAGCTCGGGCATAAACTTGAAATTCATGCCGTAGACGCTGGCAATCAATGTGGGGGGCAGCAGGGCGACGCTGGCGACGGAGAAAATCTTGATGATCTTGTTCTGGTTGATGTTGATGAAACCGACGGTGGCGTCCATCAAAAAGTTGATTTTGTCGAACAGAAACGCGGTGTGGGAATCCAGCGAATCA
>JANPCR010000330.1:0-14138 GCA_031431035.1 Rhodoferax sp. | reverse complement strand
CTTGACGGTAGACGCCGTGATGGCTTCCGCCTGTTTGCCCACGGTCTTCCAGGCGGTTGAAATTGAAGGCCAGCACTTTTGGGACGGCGGCTACAGCGGCAACCCAGCGATTCACCCGCTGATCTACAACTGCAGCAGCCGCGACATTGTGCTGGTGCAAATCAACCCGATTGAGCGCGAAGAATTGCCCAAAACGGCGGCCGATATCATGAACCGCTTGAATGAAATCACCTTCAACGCCGCGCTGATTGCGGAAATGCGCGCCATAGATTTTGTGAAACGCCTGCTGCTTGATGGCAAGCTGGACGCTACCCGTTACAAAGATGTGCTGATGCACCGCATCGACGGCGGCGAACTGCTGGAGGCCTTTCACGCGTCCACCAAGTCAGCCACCGACGAGCGCCTGATTCACGAACTGCGAGACCTGGGCATCAAATGCGCCAAGCTGTGGCTGAAAAAGCGCTTTAAACAGCTAGGCGAAGAGTCCAGCGTGAATATTGCGCGGGATTATTTGGATGATTTGCGGGTGACGGGGCGGTGAAACTTGGGTGTCAAACTGATGCGTCAAGCACCAGCTGAGTCTGCGTGACGACAGCGCAAAGTTTGCCTTGATCATTGGTGATCGTGGTTTGCCACACCATGGTGGAGCGGCCTCTGTGCAGTGCCACACAGGTGCCAATCACCACAGAGTTGAGTTTGGCACCGCTAATGAACTTCGTGCTTGAGTCCGTCGTGGTTGTGCGCTTGCCCGCGGGCAGATTGATGAAGGTGCCAACGGCTCCCAAAGTATCTGCAAATGCCATGTGCGCACCACCGTGCAAGATGTCTCCGGGCGTGCAAATGTCTTTGCGAACCGTCATTTCGGCAACGACCCGAGTGCTATCGACGTGGGTTAGCTTGATGCCCAGCAAGCCCGGCAGGTACGCTTGCAACAGACTTTGCAGGTCGGCAATGTCCATGGTTAAGCTCCTCAAGCCACCGCATCAGCCGGTTGCCGCTGCAACATGGCCAGCGAGTTGGCGATGGTTTTGCGCAGTTCGCGGCGGTCGCAGATGAAATCGATCGCGCCTTTTTGCATCAAAAATTCTGCGCGCTGAAAGCCTTCTGGCAAGGTCACGCGCACGGTGGATTCGATCACACGGGGCCCGGCAAAGCCAATCAGGGCCTTGGGTTCGGCAATTACCACGTCGCCCAAAAATGCAAAGCCTGCGCTCACGCCGCCCATGGTGGGGTCGGTCAGTACGCTGATGAAAGGCAGCTTCTTTTTGGCCAGCCGAGTGAGTGATGCATTGGTTTTGGCCATTTGCATGAGGGACAAAAGGCCCTCTTGCATGCGGGCACCACCCGTGGCGGTGAAGCAAATGAAGGGCACTTTTTGTTCGACCGCGGCTTCGACCCCACGCACAAAGCGTTCGCCCACCACTGAGCCCATGCTGCCGCCCATGAATTCAAATTCAAAGCAAGCCGCAATCACGCTGACCGAGTGCACCGACCCACCCATGACCACAAGCGCGTCGGTTTCACCCGTGTTGTCCATGGCTTCTTTCAAGCGCTCAGGGTATTTACGGCTGTCTTTGAACTTGAGAGGGTCGATGGGCAGCACTTCTTGCCCGATTTCAAAACGGCCCTCGTTGTCCAAAAACACGTTCAGCCGTGCCCGCGCACCGATGCGATGGTGGTGGCTGCAAGTGGGGCAAACGTTCTGGTTTTGCTCCAGGTCGGTCTTGTACAGCACCGCTTCGCAGCTAGGGCATTTGATCCACAAGCCCTCTGGCACGCTGCGCCGGTCTGCCGGGTCGGTGTGCTGAATTTTGGACGGGAGCAGTTTTTCAAGCCATGACATGGGTTTTTCCAATCAACAAATTGCTAACCTGATTTTCAATTTCGGTTCGACTCGAATTATGAATCCAAAGCCTGGCGAATCTCGCGCAAGAAATCCGCCACGACTGGAACCACCCTGTCACGCGGCTGTTCGCCAATGAGCTGGATAATTTTGGTGCCTATCACCACAGCGTCAGCCACGCGGCCAATGGTTTTGGCGGTCGCAGCGTCACGAATGCCAAAGCCCACACCCACGGGCACGGTCACATGCGCGCGAATGCGAGGCAGCATGGCCTCGACGGCCGCTGTGTCCAGTGTGCCCGCGCCTGTCACGCCTTTGAGTGACACGTAATACACGTAGCCCGTGGCGATGCGGGCAATTTGGGCCATGCGCGCGTCGGTGCTGGTGGGGGCTAGCAAAAAGATCAAGTCCATGCCTGCGGATTTCAATTCGGCGGCAAAAGCCTCGCACTCTTCGGGTGGGTAATCGACCACCAGCATGCCATCCACGCCTGCCGCTGCAGCGTCGCGCACAAAGGCACTTTGCGGGCCAGTGGATGCATGTTTTTGGTTGTACCGTTCAATCGGGTTGGCATAGCCCATCAGCACCACGGGCGTGGCCAGGTCTTTTTGACGAAACACCCGCACCATGTCCAGAATGTGGGCCAGGCCAATGCCAAATGACAGGGCCAAATCGCCCGCCTTTTGAATCACTGGGCCATCGGCGCTGGGGTCTGAAAAGGGTACACCCAGCTCAAGCACGTCAGCCCCAGCGGCCACCATGCCGTGCATCAGCTCGGGGGTGATGTCGGCAAAGGGGAAGCCAGCGGTGACGTAGGGAATCAGGGCTCTGCGGTTTTTGGCTTTGAGCGCTGCAAAAGTCGTCGCAATCCTACTCATGCTGCGACTCCGGTTTTGACGAGTTGAATAATTTGCTCGGCTTGTCCCAAACCGCCTTTGACTGACTGGCCCTTGCAACTGGGCCGACAAAAGAAGTCACCGTTGCTCAAGTCAGCCACGGTGCCGATGTCTTTGTCACCTCGGCCTGATAAATTGACCAAGATGGATTGGTCAGTGCGCATGGTTTTAGCCAATTTCAGGGCATAAGCGATGGCATGGCTGCTTTCGAGCGCAGGAATAATGCCTTCGGTGCGGCACAGGTAGTGAAATGCGTCCAGCGCCTCTTTGTCGGTGATACCCACGTACTCTGCGCGGCCAATGTCTTTTAAAAATGCATGCTCTGGCCCCACACCGGGGTAATCGAGTCCGGCGCTGATACTGTGGGTTTCAGTGACCTGGCCGTTGTCGTCTTGCAGCACGTAGGTGCGGTTGCCGTGCAAAACGCCGGGGCTGCCGCGCTGCAAAGAAGCCGAATGCTTGCCGCTGTCCATGCCTTCGCCCGCAGCTTCAACGCCAATCAAGCGCGAATTGGCGTGATTGATGTAGGGGTAGAAAATGCCCATGGCGTTGCTGCCACCGCCCACACAGGCAATCACTGTATCGGGTTGTTCGCTATGGCAACCCTGTTGTTTGAGCATCTCTGGCATTTGCACCAAACACTCTTTGCCAATCACGCTTTGAAAGTCGCGCACCATCATGGGGTAAGGGTGCGGCCCGGCCACCGTGCCAATGATGTAGAACGTGTTGTCCACATTGGCAACCCAGTCGCGCATGGCTTCGTTCAAGGCGTCCTTCAGGGTTTTGCTGCCCGATTCAACAGGCACGACGGTGGCCCCCAGCAGCTTCATGCGGTACACGTTGGGGCGTTGGCGCTTCACGTCCTCGCTGCCCATGTACACCACGCATTCCAGGCCGTAGCGCGCGCAGATCGTGGCAGTGGCCACGCCGTGCTGGCCTGCGCCAGTTTCGGCAATCACGCGGGGTTTGCCCATGCGTTTGGCCAGCATCGCCTGGCCGATGGTGTTGTTGACTTTGTGTGCACCCGTGTGGTTTAAGTCTTCGCGTTTCAAAAAGATTTGCGCACCATGGCCCTTTTCACAATCTTTCGCCTTTGCCATTTCGCGGCTCATGCGGGCGGCGTGGTACACCGGCGACGGGCGACCTACAAAGTGAGCCAGCTCGGATTGAAATTCAGCGATAAATTCCGGGTCGTGCTGGTACTTTGAGTAGGCGGCTTTGAGTTCATTGATCGCGTGCGTCAGCGTTTCAGATACAAAACTGCCGCCGTAAATGCCGAAATGGCCTGACGCATCAGGCTGTTGGTAATCTGTCATTGTGTTCGTCCAGTTGAGGGCCTATTGCCAAGCCAAGGGCTGTACGCCGGGCTGGGCTTGGAATCCGCAAATTAATTGAATTGACTGTCTGCCAAGCGAACGGCAGCGCAGAAAAGTTTGATTTTGTCGGCGTCTTTGATGCCCCTGATGGGTTGGCCATCAGGGCCGTCCAGCTCGACGCCTGAACTGATATCGACCGCCAGCGTTTTACAACGTGGCCGCACCTGCAAAATGCCGTCGGCCACGTTTGCAGCATTCAGCCCACCACTCAAGACGAGGTGAGCGTTGACGCTTGGAGGAAGAAGTGACCAATTGAAAACCTTGCCGCCACCGCCATAGCCTTCGACGTGGGCGTCGAGCAATATGGCTTGGGCATTTGAATAATCTTGAGCGTATTTTACGAGATCAAACGCCGCCGCGCCATCGCCCAGGGGAATTCGCGCTGCGCGCAGGTAAGAGCGCTTGCCATGGGCGGTGGCATTTTGGCAGTCAGCGGGTGTTTCGTCGCCATGAAATTGCAGGGTCGCTGTGGGAAGCAGCGCGCAATCTGCGGCGATGACGGCGGCGTCTTGGTTGACGTAAAGCAGCACGGGTGTGACGAAAGGCGGCAGCCGACGGGCAAGTTCAACCGCGCGTTCAATCGTGACATAGCGTGCGCTTTTACCGTAGCGGTTAAAACCAATGGCATCGGCGCCTGCGGCAACGGCTGCATCAATGTCTTCTTCGCGGGTGACTCCGCAAATTTTGATTCGTGTTTTCATGGGAGCCCATCATACGCATCTACCCGGTCTGGCAAACCCCAGCTCGCTTCATAGCGAGGCCCCAAAAAGTACAAGCCGTCGGGTGAAAAAGTAGGGGCCGCAGCGTCACGATCGTGGGCGGCCAGCACTTGGTCGATCCAGTCAGGGGTGTATTTGCCTTGCCCAACGGCAACCAGGCAACCCATGATGTTGCGAATCATGTGGTGCAAAAAGGCATTGGCCTCAAATTCGAAACGCCAGTAAGCGCCTTTTCGGCTGATGCCGATGTTCATAACGGTTTTGACAGGCGACAAAGCTTGGCAACTTGACGCGCGAAAAGAAGAAAAGTCGTGTTCACCTAACAAACGCTGGGCCGCATCGCTCATGGCATTTGCGTCAAGTGCGCGATAAACCCAACCCACGCGGCCTGCATCCACGCTGGGGCGAATTTTTGATTCGAGCACCACATAAACGTAGCGCCGTGAAGTCGCGCTGGCGCGGCAATGGAAGCTGGCGGGCACCTGCACAGCCCATTGCACTGCAATGTCGGTGGGCAAATGGCTGTTGGTGCCGCGCACCCAGGCTTCAGGCGACCGGTCTAGCTCGGTGTCAAAGTGAACCACCTGCATCAGCCCGTGCACGCCCGCGTCGGTGCGCCCGGCACACAGGGTGCTGACACGATCTGCATTGGTGAATTTGGCCAAGCTGGTCTCCAGCTTGTCTTGCACAGTCAGGCCAGACAGTTGGCTTTGCCAGCCCTGGTAAGCCTTACCGTTGTAGCTAATGCCGAGCGCCCACCTCACAAAACCAGCTTGATCAAAATCAGGCGCTTTTACAAAAAGTGGGCGAGGGCGTTAGTTCAGCTTCGCCAGGGCCGCTTGCGCCCGTGCCCGCATTTCGCCAGAGGCTTCGGCGATGACTTCTTCGATCAGCGCACGGGCGCCGTCTTCGTCTCCGATGGTGCTGAACTCTTCTGCCAATGACAATTTGGTCGCCAGTGGGTCATCGGCCACGGCGGGGGTTGCCGCCATGGTGGACACCGTGGTCTCGCTCAGGTCAAGCGACAAAGAGCCCAAGTCGAACTCCATCATGCCTTCAGTTGGAGCCACGGGCTCGGCCACCTTGGGGGCAAAGGTGGCCAACGGGCCGGCAATGGTGTTGCCAAAGCTCACGGCGGCTTGCTGTTTGAATTCCTCCGCTTCGCCAGGCGACATACCTGCAATGGCGGGTGGGGCAATGTTGGGCAAAGAGAATTCGATAGGGCCCATGCCAGGGGCGGCGCTTTCGACCGGTGGCGTCGTTAAAGCGCTTAGTGGCACGGCGGCTGAGGGCAGGGGAAGCTCAAAATTCATGTCAAGCGGCACCGGGCCAGAATTCAACGGTGCCATGCGAGAGGTTCGTTCTGCCGTGCCAATGTCCTTGATCACATTGGCGTTTTCTTCGTCCAGCGAAAAATCCAAATCCAGATCGAAACTCAGATCCACAGGCCCGGTGTCGGTCGCTTGCAGCGCCAAAGGTGTCGTGATGGCTGCAAAACTGCTGGCTGCCGCGCTGCTGCCAGCGCCGATAGCCGATGCGGCTGCCCCGGCGACGCCAGCCGCCGCGGCCGCTGCGCCGACCGTGCCGAAATCAAGCCCTGTACCTCTGGCTTCGCTGCCACCCAAGGGGGCTGGGCCTGACATAGATCCCATAGGCCGTCCGCCCGGCATGTACAGGGTGTTTTGCGGGTCGATGCTCAGACCCAAATCGCAAACTCGCAGCCAGTCTGGACCATCGCCAGCCGTGGCTTTATGGGCTTCGGCAGCGGCAGTGGCAAAACCAGCAACATCACGGCGTTTGGCCAAAATTTCAAGCAGCTTGTGGTGGATGGCAGCACGAGCCGGGTTGAATTTAAGGGCTTCGCGCAGAATTTCTTCAGCTTGCACGTCGCGGCCATAAGCCAGGTACACGTCTGCTTCGGCAACCGGGTCAACATCGTCTGCCGCATCCAGCTGGCTGGGCGTGTAAACCATGGAGGAGCCACCGCCTTCGTTGGTATCGACTTTTTGGCCACCGCTTGCGCCAAAAAAGGAATCAGGCTGCAAACGGCTTTCGAGGAATGCGCTGTCTTCCTGTTCAGCCTGTTTGCGCTGGCGGGAGCGGTAAAACGCGAACCCGGCCAACAAAGCGACAAGACCTGCACCTGCGGCTGGTATCAGCGGGTTTTCGGTCAATTGATCAATCAGGCTCGGCTCAGGAGGTGGTGGGGCCACCACCACGGCCTTAGGCTTAGATTTGGGGGCCTCAGCCGCAGAAGCTGCAGTTTTGGCGGCTACCGTTGCCGCTGGCGCAGACGCTCCAATGGCAGGTGGGGCCGTGTAAGACACTACGGGCGCGGTTACCGCTGCAACCGCAGCCACAGGCGCTGACACCGCGCCAACCGGCGCCGCCAGCCCCGCCGTGCCACTGGCTGCGCTGCCAGCTTTGGCAGCCGTGCCTGACAGTGCAGCCGACGCAGCCGCAGGAGCCGTACCCGGTGCAGAGGTAGCCGGCTTGGGTTGACTCGCCCCTAACTTTGCCAAGTCGGCCATGTTCTTCTTGACTTCGGCCTCTCGACCTGCGACTTCTTTGGCGGCGCGCTTTTTGGCAACGCGTTCAGCTTCAACTTGCGCCTTGAGCGCCCCCTTGGACAAGGTTAATTTGTCAGGTGCCGTAGCGCTGGCCTTTTTATCGTCTACCTTGGTTTGAACACTGCCACCGGCTTTGCGATCTGGCGCGGCCATGGCCGCAGTAGGAGCGTTGCTGGCGAGCTTTTTGCGGAAATCTCCAAAATCTCGGCTTTGCGCGATGACGGTTTGCGTCGCTTCGGCAGCGCCCATGGCTTGGGCTTCTTCGCCGGTCGGTACATTGATGACCGCGCCACTTTTGATGCGGTTGATGTTGCCGTTGATGAAGGCGTTGGGGTTGCTGCGCAGCAACGCGACCAGCATTTGATCCAGCGAAATTGTGGCTGGTTTGGTGGCCATGGCAATTTTGCTTGCCGTGTCGCCCGCTCTGACGGTCACTTGCTTGTCGCTGATTTGGGCGGGCTTGTCAGAGGCGGCTGGCTGCTTGGCGGCAGGCCGTTGCGAGGCAGGCGCGGGGCGAGCGTTCGTGCTTGCCGCACCAGCAAAAGTGCTTGGCGCTGCACCAGAGCTGGTTGACGGCGCAATTGAAGTGGCTGCAACAGCCGCTTGTGTTGGCACGGCGGCGGCAGTCGCCTTCAGGCTCGGCGGGTCAAAAAGCATGGTGTAGTCGCGCACAATGCGACCGCTGGCCCAACTGGCCTCCAAAATCATGTCTACAAAAGGCTCAGACACCGGTTTGTCACTGGTCAGGCGAATATAGGCGCGGCCATTGGCCCGGCGCTGGAGGCTGACTTTCAGGCCAGACAAGGCGGAATTGAACTCCAAACCCGCTGCCTTGAAGGCTTCCGGACTGGCGATGCTCGCTTTCAGCGTTGCAGCTTCTTCTGCATTGATGTCGGGCACGTCAATTTCAGCGCGCAGGGGCTCACCCAATGCGGACTGCACCACAACCGAGCCGAGTGAAAGTGCCCAAGAGGCAGGTGCCGACAGGCCGAAAAGCGTGGCAGCCGCCAGCGCTATGGCTGACTGTTGCCAACGATGTGACTTAAGGTTCAATTTAATAGCCTCCATGGTTCAGGCGAGCGGCAATGATAACAATCGAATGAGAACCATGCCGCGGCCACCCAGAACATGAAAAGTACCTTAACATCAATGTCTTAGACTGACAAGCTAGATAAGCCATTAACTTGTTTTGGCCCCAAATAGGGCTGGCTACTGGCTGGCTGGCTGTTGTCAATCGGCAACGCCAAGGGCTTTAGCCACCACTTGGCTCGATGCCCTGCGGCGCACCATGGATCGCATCGGGAATCGCGCTTAGGTTGACATCAAAATTCGAAGCATCCGGCGCAATGGTTCTGCCGCGCCCCACAGCAATTGATCACCCACGGTGAATGCGCCCACGTAATCGGGCCCCATGGCCAGTTTGCGAATGCGCCCCACCGGAATGGTCATGGTGCCCGTTACCGCGACAGGGGTGAGGTGCTGCACCGTCGCCTCGCGCGTGTTGGGCACCACTTTCACCCAATCGTTGTCGGCCGCCAGCATGGCTTCAATGTCGGCCAGGGGCAGGTTCTTTTTGAGCTTGAAGGTCAGCGCCTGGCTGTGGCAACGCATGGCACCCACCCGCACGCAAAAGCCGTCAACCGGCACGGCGGTTGTTCCGGCAAACCCATCGCCCAAACCCATGATTTTGTTGGTTTCGGCCATGCCCTTCCACTCTTCTTTGCTTTTGCCCCAGTCTTCGTCGTCCTGCGATTTGCCCAGACCCAGGTCTTTGTCGATCCAGGGAATGAGAGAGCCGCCCAAAGGCACGCCAAAGTTGGCGGTTTGGGCCGCAGACATGGCGCGCTGGTGTTCTGCGACTTTGCGGTCAATTTCCAAAATCGAGCTTTTGGGATCGTCCAACAGGGCTTTGACCTCGCTGTTGAGCGAGCCATACTGCGTGAGCAGCTCGCGCATGTGTTGCGCACCGCCGCCGCTGGCCGCCTGGTAAGTCTGGGTGCTCATCCATTCCACCAAACCGGCTTTGTAAAGTGCGCCCACGCCCATCAACATGCAACTGACGGTGCAGTTGCCGCCAATCCAGTTGTTGCCGCCTTGTGCCAGGGCGTTTTGGATGACGGGCAGGTTGACCGGGTCCAGGATGATGACCGCATCGGGACTCATCCGCAGGGTGCTGGCCGCGTCGATCCAGTGGCCGGTCCAACCCGCAGCGCGCAGTTTGGGGAACACCTCTGCGGTGTAGTCGCCGCCTTGCGCAGTGATGATTACATCGCACAGTTTCAGCGCGGCAATGTCAAACGCGTCTTTTAACGTCTTCTCGTTTTTGGCCAGGGCCGGGGCTTTGCCGCCCGCGTTGGAGGTCGAAAAGAACACGGGCTCAATCAACGCGAAGTCGCCCTCGGCCTGCATGCGGTCGATCAGCACCGACCCCACCATGCCACGCCAGCCGACCAAACCCACCACGGGCTGGCGAGCACTTGGAACCCAGTTGCCTGCTATTGAATTGCTTGTTTTCATTTTTTGCGCCTTTGAAGTTAAATCAGTTGGGACTGATCCCCCGGCTCGTCTGGCTCCGGGGTAGGCGCACGACGAACCGGACTGGGTCAGTCCGTAATGGTGGTCGTTTTAGTGGAAGAAATGAACGCGCTCAAACCTGGCGCTGTGGCCAAAGTTGAATGGATTGAATCCAAATGTGCGTTCATGATGCGTACATTATAACTTGGCGATTGGGCGGGTTTAGGCCGTACCGCCCTTAGCTCACTTTGCGCCCTTAGGCCTTGATTGCCTTCACCACGGCATCGCCCATCTCGCGGGTGCCCACCTGGGTGGTGCCAGCGCTGTGAATGTCAACCGTGCGCAAGCCTTGCGCCAAGACCTTTTTAACGGCGGCCTCAATGCGGTCAGCGGCTTCGGGCTGGTTCAGACTGAAGCGCAGCATCATGGCGGCGCTCAAAATAGTGGCCAGCGGGTTGGCAATGCCTTTGCCAGCAATGTCGGGCGCGCTGCCGTGGCTGGGCTCGTACAGGCCTTGGTTGGTCGCGTTCAAGCTGGCCGAGGGCAACATGCCAATGCTGCCCGTCAGCATGGCGGCTTCGTCGCTCAAAATATCGCCAAACATGTTGCCCGTGACCACCACGTCGAATTTTTTCGGCGCTTTAACCAACTGCATGGCGGCGTTGTCGACGTACATGTGGTCCAGCGCGATGTCGGGGTACTGCAAGCCGACTTCGGTGACCACGTCTTTCCAAAACTGAAAGGTCTCCAGCACGTTGGCTTTGTCCACGCTGGTGACGCGCCCCTCAGAACCCGCAGCTTTGCGTTTGCGCGCCGCCTGAAACGCAACGTGCGCGATGCGTTCGATCTCGGGGCGGCTGTAGCGCATGGTGTCAAAGGCTTCTTCGGCCCCTGGAAAGTGGCCATCGACCGCGGTGCGCCTGCCGCGCGGAGCGCCAAAGTAAATGTCGCCCGTGAGTTCGCGAATGATCAAAATGTCCAACCCGGCAATCAGCCCGGGCTTCAGGCTGGACGCGTCAACCAGCTGCTCGTAGCAAATGGCTGGGCGGAAGTTAGCAAACAACCCCAGGTTTTTGCGCAATCCCAAAATGGCTTGCTCCGGGCGCAGTGGGCGATCGAGCTTGTCGTATTTCCAGTCGCCCACGGCGCCAAACAAAATGGCGTCAGCGTCTTTGGCCAGCTTTAGCGTGGCAGGTGGCAAAGGATGGCCGTAGGCCTCAAATGCGGCACCGCCGACCAGGGCGGTTTCAGACTCAAACTTCAAATCGAGCACGTTCAAGACTTTGACGGCTTCAGCGACGATTTCGGTGCCGATGCCGTCACCAGGGAGGATTGCGATTTTCATGGACAGGCGTGATCAGGGGGTTGTTAGTATTTATTGCTATCGTCAATGGGGCGCGAGCCGGGCAATGCAGCGGCTGGAGTGACTGGCTTGGCGAGGATTCCCACTGCCGCTTCTGCATTGCGAAGCTGAACACACAGGTAACTGTTGGCCTGCTGCGTAGGGGCGACGGCGGCGCATATTTCGCGCAGTGACGCAGCTGTTTGCGGGTTGTTCATGATGGCTCGCATCTCTAGGGGCAGTCTGTTCAACACCGCCGCTGTTTCAACGTTGGAGCAATTCGCAGCGTTGGCTTGGCGGAAGCTCACATCGCGACAAGCCGCGATCAGGGTACCCAAATCAGGGCGATTAACCAAACCTTGAATGTTGGGGTTTTTCAGCAGCTCATCGAGCAAGCCCGCCTGCGCAGGCGCGCTGACCATGGCGATGGCCGCCGCCGCCATGGTGCCCACGGTGGTCAAAGTGCTGAGATGTTTTGCAACGCGTTGGGGCAGGTTCATAGCGACTTTCAAGGGGTGTTAATTAGCACTGAGACTCTTGGCCAGCCAAGGCTTGGTGGCCAGTCTCTCTGCTTCAAACGTTTTAATTTTGTCGGCGTGCCTCAGTGTTAACCCTATGTCGTCAAAACCGTTGAGCAAACAGTACTTGCGAAATGGCTGAATGTCGAAGGGCAGCTCTTCGCCTTGGGGCTTGATGACGACCTGGCGTTCGAGGTCAATGCTGAGCTGGTAGCCCGGGAAGGCCAGCGCTTCTGCAAACAGGGCGCTCACTTGGGGCTCAGTCAGCACAATCGGCAGCAGGCCGTTTTTATAGCTGTTATTGAAAAAAATATCAGCGTAACTCGGCGCCATGATGGCCCGAAAGCCGTACTGGTCCAGCGCCCAAGGCGCATGCTCGCGCGAGGAACCGCAGCCAAAATTTTTGCGGGCAAGCAAAATGGACGCCGATTTGTAACGCGGCTGGTTCAACACAAAGTCGGGGTTTATTTTGCGGCTGGTCGGGTCTTGGCCGGGAAAGCCCGCGTCCAGATAGCGCCAAGCGTCAAACAGGTTTTCGCCAAAGCCGGTCTTTTTGATCGACTTCAAAAACTGCTTGGGAATGATCGCGTCGGTGTCAACGTTTTCGCGGTCCATGGGGGCGACCAGACCTTGGTGGAGTGTGAATTTTTGCATGGGGCTTGAGCAGGTCCGAATTTGCGTGGATTTCAATAGTTGAAATTGCTATAATATAAATAGCAAACTATTCATATAGTTCGAGAGCTAGAGGCCTTTTTTATTCATATTTTGGCTGTTTTCAAGGTTTTTGACTAAAAAAGAACCTGCAGGTTCTTTTTTGCCAAAATCACGATGAAAACCGCCTCACATCGACAAAATGCCCATGCACCGCTGCCGCAGCGGCCATGGCGGGGCTGACCAGGTGGGTGCGGCCACCGGCACCTTGGCGGCCTTCAAAATTGCGGTTGCTGGTGGACGCGCAGCGCTCGCCCGGTTCCAGCTTGTCGGCATTCATGGCCAGACACATGGAACAGCCCGGTTCGCGCCATTCAAAACCGGCGGCTTTGAAGATTTTGTCCAAGCCTTCTGCTTCTGCTTGCGCCTTGACTAGGCCAGAACCGGGCACGACCAGGGCCAGCGTCACGTTTTTGGCGACCTTTTGGCCCAATTGCTTCACCATAGCGGCCGCTTCGCGCATGTCTTCAATGCGGCTGTTGGTGCAGGAGCCAATGAAAATTTTGTCGACAAAAATGTCGTCCAGGCGCTTGCCCGGCTGCAGGCCCATGTAGGCCAGTGCGCGCTCTATCGCGTCGCGCTTGTTGGCGTCCTTTTCTTTGTCGGGGTCGGGTGTGCGGCCATCAATGCCCAGCACCATTTCAGGCGACGTGCCCCAAGTCACTTGGGGAATGATTTGCGCCGCGTCCAGCTCCACCACGGTGTCAAACACAGCGCCTGCATCTGATTGCAAGGTTTGCCAATAGGCGCGGGCTTGGTCCCACTCAACCCCGCCTACAAAAAGCCCGGTTTTCGGGTCGGTACCCGGGGCCAGCAAGCGGCCTTTGACGTACTCAATCGTTTTGTCGTCCACCGCGACCAGACCCGCGCGGGCACCGGCTTCAATCGCCATGTTGCAGACCGTCATGCGGCCTTCCATGCTCAAGGCGCGAATGGCCGAACCGCCAAATTCAATGGTGTAGCCCGTGCCGCCCGCCGTGCCGATTTTGCCAATGATGGCCAATACGATGTCTTTACCGCCACAGCCCGCAGGCAGGGTGCCGTTAACCTGCACCAGCATGTTTTTGGCTTTTTTGGCCAGCAGCGTTTGGGTGGCCATCACGTGCTCGACCTCACTGGTGCCAATGCCGTGCGCCAGTGCGCCAAACGCGCCATGCGTGGACGTGTGCGAGTCACCGCAAACGACCGTCATGCCAGGCAGCGTGGCCCCGTTTTCAGGCCCAATCACGTGCACGATGCCTTGGCGCTTGGACATGAACGGAAAGTACGCCGCCGCCCCAGTGGCTTTGATGTTGTCGTCCAGTGTTGTGATTTGCTCTTTGCTGATCGGGTCGGCAATGCCGTCGTAGC
The DNA here is from genome assembly GCA_031431035.1 of Rhodoferax sp. Classification (GTDB taxonomy): domain Bacteria; phylum Pseudomonadota; class Gammaproteobacteria; order Burkholderiales; family Burkholderiaceae_C; genus JANYCG01. The sequence goes on along the minus strand of JANPCR010000330.1, from coordinate 299 downwards.
CCAGCTCCCACCCAGTCGTCGGCGTGTTGTGGTCCGCCGTGGCCACGATGGAGCTGATGCGCCACACCTTGCGCCCCGCTTGGCGCAGGCCTTCAAACGCTTGCGGGCTGGTGACTTCATGCACCAAATGGCGGTCGATGTACAAGACGGTGGTGCCATCGTCTTCGGTGTGGACGACGTGCTCGTCCCAGATTTTGTCGTAGAGGGTTCTTGGCATTTGAATCTCAGGTTAGCGGCCTATTTTAGACGGGGTGTCTGAAACATCGGGGATTGCCTGGCGGGGGTTCAAGCGGCCTCGT
>JANPCR010000329.1:0-5714 GCA_031431035.1 Rhodoferax sp. | reverse complement strand
GTTCCCTGAAATCTGGACGCTGCGCACTGAACTTTGATGCGCTAGGCGTTGCACCGCGCCGCACCGAATGGCTTAGCTTTGCTTTGCTTCGCGTCACCTTGCGTTACCTTGCCTATCGATTGGCAGGGCCATCCCACTCACGGTTTGCACCTTGACTAATTTTGCTATCATTTAGATAGCATACTATTGTTATTATTCGAGAGCTAGAGGCATAAAACATCAATAATTTCGGTTTTTGGCCACTTTTCCAGGGTTTCCGCAAGACTTGATATCACCGGTGATATGATCTTTTCGAATTCTGTACTTACTCAGTAAGCTCGATTTTAAAAAGGCTCCCGCCATGAAATTTGTCCTGGACGCATCCACCTTGCTGGCCGCAAGCGCAGGCGATGCACACGCCCACGCCTTGGTGCGCGCCTTGCGATTGGGCAGCTTTGAAGCCGCTGCCAGTCTGCCTTTGTTGTTGCAATATGAATCCAGTGTACTGGCCGCTACCCCCAAAGGGTCTGCGGGTCAGGGCGTTGCGCCCACCCGGGCGTTTGCCAAAAACCTCGCTGCCATCTGCCACCCGGTTGTATTGAGCCCGCTTTGGCGACCCCAATGCCGTGACCCGGTTGACGACCTGTTGCTGGCCACTGCGCATGCCGCCCAAGCCCCTTACATCGTGAGCTATCGCGATGCCAGCCGAATGAGAGCGGCGACGGCCCGCCTTGGGGTTCATGTGATCACCCCTGAGCAAGCCCTGGCAGCACTGAATGGCAGCCTGGAAATTAACGGCCCTGCCGTCGGCGAACTCGGCTGACCGCACCCGACCCCTCATCGCAATTCAGCTCTGTCTGCCCCGCAGTTGCATTGCACCCGTCCATTTCATCCCGGAGACACACCATGGCTAACTACGCACTTCGCATCCCAGATTCATTGATGGCCTATGCCCGCCTGGTGGCTGAAGAAGAGCAGGTTTCAATCAACCAGTTCTTCGCAAGCGCCATTGCCGAGAAAGTCTCGGCCTTGAAAACCGAGGTCTGGTTTGCCGAGAATGGAAAACTCGAAGCCGTGGACTTGTACATGGCCAAAGTGGTGCCAATCCCGGTTCAGGGCTGAGCCCGCTATCCCGTACGGCATCACGCCGCTGGCATCTTTACCGAGGCTTTACCAACCCTTCGGCCTTCCGACAAGCGGACGCCGTTTTGCAGGCTATCGTTGATTCACACCATTCGCCAATTTCGGATACGCTGACGCAAGGTTAAGTTTGACATCGAAGTTGACTTGCCAACTTTCACCTGCTCAGCCGCTTTGGCCTGGCCCCACTTCTGATTGACCCGTCCCCATGAAAATCTGCACCGCGACATTTTGGAAGCTCAAGCCATTGAAACCCCTCACATCACGGCGCCAGGCTGGACTTTCGGGACTGGGCATTTTGTCTTTGGTCGTCGCGGTGGCAGCCGCGGGAGGTACGGGTTGGTGGTGGGGGCAAAGGACATCATCGACACCGGCCAATGCCACTGAGCGCGCGGTAAACGGTCGGGCTGGTGCGCAGGCTGAATCGCCGTCTGGGGCCGCATCCGGGGCAGTGTCTGGGGCATCGTCGGCCCAGGGTGGCCCCGCGGGTGCGCCTAGTGCAGCGGCGTCCGGGGCGGCCAGCAGACGGTTTGGGGGTGCTAACCGGGTGCAACCCGTCACCGTTGCTGCGGCTCGCAAGCAAGATGTCAAAGTCGTACTGTCCGCCATTGGCAATATCAGCGCCCTGAACACCGCCACCGTTCGCGCACGGGTGGACGGCGAGCTCAAGGCGATTCGCTTCAAAGAGGGCCAATTGGTCAAAGTCGGTGCCCTGCTTGCCGAAATCGACTCGCGCGCTTTTGAAATCGCCCTGGCCCAGGTCCAAGGTCAAATGGCCAAAGACCAAGCGCTTTTGAAAAATGCTCAGGTTGACTTGCTGCGCTACAAAGACCTGCTGGCCAAGGACTCGATTGCCAAGCAATTGGTGGACACACAAGACGCCTTGGTGGGTCAGCTGACCGCAACGGTTCAAACCGATCAGGCCCTGGTCGACAGCGCCAAGCTGCAGTTGTCCCACACTAAGGTCACCGCGCCTATCACGGGTCGATTGGGACTGAAGCAGGCTGATCTAGGCAACATGGTGCGCAGCAGTGACGCACTGGGCCTGGTCACCATTACCCAAACCCAACCGATCAGCGTCGTTTTTGCCGTGCCAGAGGCCAATTTGCCACTCATCGCCCGAAAGCTCAAAGGCACAGAACCGCTCACCGTCGAGGCCTGGGACCGCGAACAGCGCAACCTGCTGGCCAGTGGCAAGGTCAGCACCACCGATAACGCGATCGATGCCGTGACTGGAACTATCAAGGTCAAGGCCGAGTTTGCCAACGCAGACGGTGCGCTGTTTCCAAACCAGTTCGTCAACATCAAATTGCAAGTCAACACGCTGACAGACGCGCTGTCCGTTCCCTCCACGGCCGTGCAGCGTGCCGCACAGGGCACCTTTGTGTACGTGGTCAAAGCCGACAGCAGTGTGTCGATCCGTCGCATTCGCCTGGGCACGACCGAGGGTGACTGGGTCAGCGTGCAGGGCGATTTGGAAGCTGGCGACAAAGTGGTGACTGACGGCGCTGATCGCCTGCGCGACGGTGCTAAGGTGGAGGTCATCACGCCTGCGGTGCGGCCAGGCGGCGGGGGCGGTTTTGGCGGCCCAGGCGCAGCAGGTGGAGCAAGCCGCCCTGGCGCATCGCCCACAGCTGCGGCACCGACCCGCGCAGCAGATGCACCGGCCCTTGGCGCAAGTGCTGCCAAATCAGCCCGCCCCTCAGGCAATTCATCTGGAAATTCTTCGGCCGATCCATCTGCAAATCCATCAGCTGACCCGCCGGGTCAGACGGCCCCAGCAGCGCCAGCTTCACCATCCACCAACGCGAAACCCGCAGCAACCACGGGCGCGCCCGCATCCTCCGCCTGGATCGACAACCTGCCCCCAGAAGCCCAGGAGAGGGTTCGCGCGGTGATGAGTCGCCTGCCGCCTGAAGAGGCTGCCCGCGTCAACAAAATGACGGCCGATGAACGCCGCGCCTTCTTCCAGCAACTGCGTGAGCGCCGCCAACAGCAGCAAAGCCAATAGTCGAGCCTGCGGCCTTGCCATGAACATGTCACGCCTTTTTATTCTGCGCCCCGTGGCGACCTCGCTGTTGATGGTTGCCATCCTGATTGCGGGGGCACTTGCTTACCGACTGCTGCCCTTGTCGGCACTGCCTGAGGTGGACTACCCCACCATCCAGGTCACCACGCTTTACCCTGGGGCCAGCCCGGATGTGATGACCTCCGCCGTCACTGCCCCGATGGAGCGCCAGTTTGGCCAAATGCCGGGGTTAAGCCAGATGTCCTCCACCAGCTCGGGTGGTGCGTCGGTCATCACCTTGCGTTTTTCGCTCGATGTCACTTTGGACGTTGCCGAGCAGCAAGTGCAAGCCGCCATCAACGCGGGAGCCAACTTGCTGCCCACCGACTTGCCCATGCCACCTACCTACAGCAAGGTCAACCCGGCAGACGCGCCTATTTTGACGCTGGCTATCACTTCGCCGTCATTGCAGGTGATCCGCATTCATGACCTGGTCGAAAACCGATTGGCCCCCAAACTCTCGCAGGTGCCGGGCGTGGGCTTGGTGTCCATCGCGGGTGGCAGGCGACCCGCCGTTCGCATTCAGGTCAACCCCTCGGCGTTGGCCGGGGCCAATTTGTCGATGGAAGACGTTCGCACGACGATCAACGCCGCCAATGTGAACCAAGCCAAAGGCAGCTTTGATGGCGCGGCCCGCGCGTCCACGATTGACGCCAATGACCAGTTGAAATCAGCCGCTGAATACGCCAGCCTGATCGTCACTTACAAAGCGGGTTCACCGGTGCGATTGACTGACGTAGCCAACATCGTGGACGACGCCGAGAACACCCGATTGGCGGCCTGGGCAAACGCGATGCCAGGGGTGATTTTGAACATTCAGCGCCAGCCCGGTGCCAACGTGATCGAAACGGTTGACCGCATCAAGGCTTTGTTGCCCCAATTGCAAAGCACCTTGCCCGCAGCCATTGACGTTCAGGTGCTGACCGACCGCACGGTGACTATTCGCGCATCCGTCAAAGACGTGCAAATCGAGCTGATGCTGGCCATTGCATTGGTAGTGGCCGTTATTTTTGTCTTTTTGCGCAGCGCGTCTGCCACCCTGATTCCCAGCTTTGCCGTCCCTTTGTCGTTGGTCGGCACCTTTGGCATCATGTACTTGGCAGGCTTTTCCATCAACAATTTGACATTGATGGCCTTGACCATTTCAACTGGTTTTGTGGTGGACGATGCAATCGTGATGATCGAGAACATTGCCCGCTATGTGGAAGCGGGCGAACCACCCATGCAAGCCGCCCTGAAAGGTGCCAAGCAAATTGGCTTCACCATCATCTCCTTAACGATATCGCTGATCGCCGTGCTGATTCCCCTGTTGTTCATGGGCGATGTGGTGGGCCGCTTGTTTCATGAATTTGCCATCACCCTGGCAGTTGCCATATTGATTTCAGCTGTGGTGTCGCTCACGCTCACACCCATGCTGTGCGCCCGCCTGCTCAAGCACACCCCCGAAGAGAGTCACGGCTGGCTGTACCGCGCAACCGGCCGCTTTTTCGACACCACCATCCACCGTTACGGCCAGATGCTCAATTGGGTGCTGGACCGCCAGGTTGCCACATTGTTTGTCTTCGCCGTCACGGTCGCACTGACCACCTGGCTGTATTTTGTAGTGCCCAAAGGCTTCTTTCCCCTGCAAGACACAGGTGTTATTCAGGGCATCACCGAAGCCTCACAGGCAACTTCATTTGGGGCCATGGCCGAGCGCCAGCAATTGATGGCCGAAAAGATTTTGAAAGACCCCGCTGTAGAAAGTCTGTCCAGCTTCATTGGGGTCGATGGGGCCAACACGACCCTGAACGCAGGGCGGTTTTTGATCAACCTCAAACCCAAAGCAACGCGTGACGCCGATTCCAAAAACATTGCCTCCATCATTCGTCGAATCACCCAAAACACCCAATCGGTGCCCGGTATTGAGCTTTTTTTGCAGCCTGTGCAAGACCTGACTATTGAAGACCGAATTGCAAAAACCCAGTACCAGTTCTTGCTTTCGTCGCCCAATATTGACGAATTGAACAAGTCCACGGTGCAACTGCTTGAGCGCCTGCGCACCTTGCCTCAACTGGCTGACGTGACCAGCGACCTGCAAGAAAAAGGGCTGCAAGCCTACGTAGAGATTGACCGCGCAGCAGCAGGTCGGCTGGGGGTGACTGTGGCGGGCATCGACAACGCCCTGTACAACGCCTTCGGTCAGCGCCTCATTTCCACCATCTTCACGCAGTCCAACCAGTACCGCGTGGTGCTGGAAATAGCCCCGGAGTACAAAGTTGGCCCGCAAGCGCTGACCAATCTATTCGTGCCGTCCAGTTCGGGCAAACAGATACCGCTGAACAGCGTGGCCCGGGTGATCGAAAAACCCACCTCGCTGTCCATTAACCACGTAGGGCAGTTTCCGTCGGCGACGATTTCATTCAACGCCGCGCCTAGTGTCTCATTGGGTGAGGCCGTACAAGCCATCAAAGACGAACAAGCAGCCTTGCAAATGCCCGCCAGCATCGAGACCAGTTTTCAGGGGGCAGCCTTGGCGTTTCAGGCC
>JANPCR010000328.1:0-17841 GCA_031431035.1 Rhodoferax sp. | reverse complement strand
TTTGAGACCAACGTCGGCGTGATTGTGGTGGCTGCCACCAACCGCCCTGATATTTTGGACGCTGCGCTGTTGCGCCCAGGCCGCTTTGACCGCCAGGTTTACGTGACCTTGCCAGACATTCGCGGACGTGAGCAAATTTTGAACGTGCACATGCGCAAAGTGCCGTTGGGCCAAGACGTCAACGCAGGTGTCATCGCGCGTGGTACACCGGGCATGTCGGGCGCTGACTTGGCCAACCTGTGCAATGAAGCCGCCTTGATGGCCGCAAGGCGCAGTGCCCGCGTGGTGGAGATGCAGGACTTTGAAAAAGCCAAAGACAAAATTTTGATGGGCCCAGAGCGCAAAAGCATGGTCATGCCCGAGACGGAGCGGCGCAACACGGCTTACCACGAGTCGGGCCACGCCCTGATTGGCAAGCTGCTGCCCAAGTGCGACCCCGTGCACAAGGTGACCGTCATTCCCCGTGGCCGTGCCTTGGGCGTGACCATGAGCTTGCCTGCGCAAGACCGCTACAGCTACGACAGTGAATTCATGTTGAGCCAAATCAGCATGCTGTTTGGTGGCCGCATTGCCGAAGAAGTCTTTATGGACCAAATGACCACCGGTGCCAGCAACGACTTTGAACGGGCTACCCAAATCGCTCGCGACATGGTGACACGGTACGGCATGACGGAGGCCCTAGGCCCCATGGTGTACGCCGACAATGAAGGCGAAGTGTTTTTGGGTCGTTCAGTGACCAAAACCACCAACATGAGCGAGCAGACCATGCAAAAGGTCGACTCGGAAGTGCGCCGAATCATCGACCAGCAGTACGCACAGGCGCGCAAGCTGATTGAAGACAACAAAGACAAAATGCATGCCATGGCCAAGGCGCTGCTGGAGTGGGAAACCATTGACGCGGAGCAAATTGACGACATCATGGCGGGCAAAGAGCCGCGTCCCCCCAAAGACTGGACGCCTCGGGTGCCACCCGCATCGGGCAGTGGCCCGTCAGGGGGTGCGCCAGTGGTCACGGTAGACCCGGCTCCTACGACGGCTTAAGGCCTGTTGAGCGGGGCTCTTGGGCCGAGTGATCGGCAAGTCATTTCAAACACAAAAGGGGCTTTTTGCCCCTTTTGCTTTGCAACGTTGAAGATCAAGTCATTAAGGTGAATGGAGGGAGCTTGCGTCGCGCAGCCGTGCCCGACGTTACCCAGCGTTAGGTAGACAATGCCGTCTGGAGGAATTTCCTATGAATTGGCAAACCACCCGTTTTTCCATCGATCTGAGCCAGCCCCGGGTCATGGGCATTGTCAACGTTACGCCAGATTCATTTTCCGACGGAGGGCAGTACAAATCGACCCAAGCTGCGGTTCAGCATTGCGAAACCTTGCTGAAGGCGGGGGCGCATATTTTGGACATCGGTGGCGAATCGTCTAGGCCGGGGGCGACGCCGCTGTCCTTGGAAGAAGAGCTGGCGCGGGTGCTGCCGGTGGTGAAAGAGGCGGTCAAGCTCGGTATCCCTATTTCGGTAGACACCTACAAGCCCCAAGTCATGCACGCCGTGCTCGATTTGGGGGCAGACATCATCAACGACATTCGTGCCTTGCAGGCCAGTGCAGACGCCCAGGCTGACCCCTCCGGCCCAAGCGCGTTGCAGGTGATCAGCCAGCATCCAGCCTGCGGGGTGTGCGTCATGCACATGCACCGCAACCCCGAAACTATGCAAATCCAGCCCATGACGGGCGACGTGGTGCCCCAGATACTGGCATTTTGGTCGCAGGTGACGCAACAGCTCGCGGATTTGGGGATTGCAGCGGCCCGCGTGGTGGTCGACCCCGGCATCGGGTTTGGCAAGACGGTGCAGCAGAATTTTGAACTGCTGGCGCGACAGCGCGAATTGACAGCCTGCGGTTTTCCGCTGTTGTTGGGATGGTCCAGAAAATCATCGTTGGCCGGGGCCACCAGCCCATCGCTGGCAACCATCGCCACGCTGGATGTTCGGGGCAGGCTGGTGCCCAGCGTGACCGCAGCAGTTCTGGCTGTCCAGCGCGGCGCCAGCATCGTGCGGGTGCACGATGTGCGCGAAACGGCGCAGGCTTTGACTGTTTTGGACTGGGTGACGCGGGCTGAAATACCGGCCTGAAGTGGCCTGCAGGCGCTCACTGACCGCATTTTGAGGCTGGCCCTATTTAGCGAGGAGTCAGCCTGTAAACTGGGTGTTTTCCCCGATTTCAAAAACCACACGATGACTAGAAAACACTTTGGCACAGACGGCATACGCGGCACAGTCGGGCAAGCGCCCATCACGCCCGACTTCGTCTTGCGTTTGGCCCATGCGGTGGGCCGGGTGCTCAAAAAAACCGAATCACGCCCCACCGTGCTGATTGGCAAGGACACCCGAATTTCGGGCTACATGCTTGAAAGCGCTCTGGAAAGTGGTTTCAACTCGGCAGGCGTCGATGTGGTTTTGCTGGGCCCTTTGCCCACGCCGGGCGTCGCCTACCTGACCCGTGCGCAACGCGCGTCGCTGGGCGTGGTGATCAGCGCCAGCCACAACCCATTTGAAGACAACGGCATCAAATTTTTCAGCGCGCAAGGCACCAAGTTGCCCGACGTGTGGGAGCAAGCAGTTGAGGCCGCCATGGATGAAGCGCCTGTGTGGGCAGATTCGGCCACCCTGGGGCGCACCAAGCGGCTTGATGATGCGTCCGGGCGCTACATTGAGTTTTGCAAAAGCACGTTTGACAACAGCCTGACGCTCAAGGGCGTCAAAATTGTGGTGGACGGGGCGCATGGGGCAGCCTACCAAATCGCGCCCAAAGTGTTTCATGAGTTGGGTGCCGAGGTCATCTCGATTGGCTGCGCGCCCGATGGTTTGAACATCAATTTGGACGTGGGGGCGACCCACCCAGAAGCCCTGGTGGCTGCCGTCAAGCAGCACCACGCCCACTTTGGCATTGCGCTGGACGGCGACGCTGACCGCTTGCAGGTGGTGGACTCAGAGGGTCGATTGTTCAACGGCGATGAAATTTTGTATTTGATGGTGAAAGAGCGTTTGTCCAGAAAAGCGCCCGGTGCCGCAGCAAATGGCGTACCCGGCGTGGTCGGCACACTCATGACCAACATGGCGGTTGAACTGGCATTGAAGGCCAAAGACATCGAATTGGTGCGGGCCAAAGTGGGCGACCGCTATGTGCTTGAAGAGCTGGAAAAACGCGGCTGGTTGCTAGGCGGCGAAAGTTCGGGCCATTTGCTGGCGCTGGACAAGCACACCACGGGCGATGGCATGGTGTCGGCGCTGCAAGTGCTTCAGGCGTGCCTTCGCAGCGGTGAGACCTTGGCCGAATTGTTGTCGGATGTGACCTTGTTCCCCCAGATTTTGATCAATGTGCGTTTGACGCCTGGGCAAGACTGGAAAGCCAATGCCCAAATGGCGATTGAAACGAGCGCTGTTGAAGCCGAATTGGGCGGCACAGGACGCGTTTTGATTCGCGCCAGCGGCACTGAACCCATGGTTCGGGTGATGGTTGAAGCACGCGACGCGGCGCAAGCCCGCGCCTGTGCAGAACGCATTGCCAACTGCCTCAGACCCTGACTTTGCGCGGCTGCGCCGGGTGCCTTCGGTACTTGGCCAAACTCAATTTCGACCTCAATATCAATTTCAATGGAGTTCACCGTTGTCCCAGCCTCATTTGCCACAAAATTCCGCCATCACGGTCATCCGTGTCGATTTTTCCAACGCGGTGCACGCCCAGGCCTTGATCGACATGCTGGACGCCTATGCGCATGACCCCATGGGCGGCGGCGAGGGTTTGACCGACTTTGCCAAAGCACGGCTGGTGCCAGAGTTGTCTGCCCGACCCGGAGCGTTCAGTGTTTTGGCCTACGACGCGGACAAACCGGTCGGCTTGGTCAACTGCCTGGAAGGCTTTTCAACCTTTGCTTGCCGCGCTTTGATCAATGTGCATGACGTGGCTGTTTTGCCGGATTACCGAGGCCGGGGTATCGCCGACAAAATGCTTGCACTGTGCGAAGCCATTGCCCGCGACCGCGATGCCTGCAAAATGACTCTGGAGGTGCTGCAGGGCAACACGGGGGCCATTCGGGCCTACGCGCGATTCGGTTTTGCGGGCTACCAGTTGGGGTCGGCTGCGGGGCAGGCACAGCTCATGCAGAAATGGCTCAAGTAAGTCCTTCCATCTGGAGTTCACTGCGCCACCGCCAGTTTCGGGCGCTGTGGATCAGCGGCGGCGTTTATTTTGTCGGCAACGCCATGCAGGCCATGGCCGCCGCCTGGATGGTGGTGGAACTGACGGGCTCGTCATTTTTGGCGGCGTTGGTGCAAACCGCCGTGTTTTTGCCCATGTTTTTGCTCTCATTGCCCGCTGGGGTGTGGGCTGATATCACCGACAGGCGTCGCCTGATTTTGATCGCGCTGAGCGTGCAGGTCGCCGTGGGAACGCTGCTGACCGCCTTGCTTTTGTTGGGTATTGCTGGCCCAGCCACCTTGCTGTTTTTGATTTTTGTGTCGGGTTGTTGCACCGCGCTGCTGTCGCCCGCCTGGAACTCCACCGTCAGCGACTCGATCCCACGCGATGAGCTGCCCCAGGCCATCACCATCGTGTCAATCGCTTACAACGCCGCGCGCGCGTTGGGGCCAACTTTGGCCGGACTGGTGTACGCCGCCGTCGGCGGGTCCTGGAATTTTGCCTTTGCCGTGGTCAGCACCTTGGTGATGATCCAAACCATCCGGCTGTTCCCGCCCAAGGCCCATCCGCCGTCGCGTTTGCCCCCTGAGCGCTTGTGGGGCGGCATGCTCAGTGCACTGCGTTTTGCGTGGCATTCGCACACGGTGTTGGCGCAACTGGTGCGCACCATGGCGTTTGCTTTGGCGGGTTCTGCACTTTGGGCGCTGCTGCCGGTTATTGGGCAACGCCAACTGGGGCTGGGTGCCGCCGGGTTTGGTTTGTTGATGGGTTGCCTGGGCGCAGGTGCCGTGGCTGCGGGGTTGGTGATCACCCGCATTCGGGCTCGTATTGGATTGGAGCGGCTGGTGGCGTGCTGCTGCCTCGTATTTGCGGCGGTGATGTTGATTGCCGCCTTCTCACGGTGGGCCATTCCAGTTTATGTAGCCTTGTTCTTTGGCGGCGCGGCCTGGAGTTCGGTGATGTCTACTTTCAACACTGCTACCCAAACCAGTGTGCCGCCTTGGGTGCGAGCGCGGGCAGTGGCCATGCACACACTCAGCGCCCTGGGGTCTTTGGCTTTGGGCTCTGCGGTTTGGGGTGCTGTGTCGGATTTGGTGGGGTTGCCGTTTGCGTTGAGCTTGGCCTCGCTTGCCATGCTGTCGGGGATGTTGTTGTCTAAAAAATTCCCTTTGCGCATGGGTGAAATGCAAGACGTGACCCAGGCCATTCCGGGGGATGAGCTGTTCATCACCAATGAGCCGTCGCCCGAGGCAGGGCCGATTGCAGTTGAAATCGCCTACCGCATCAAAATTGAAGACACGGCGTTGTTTTTGGAAACCATCAGCCACATGCGTGCGCCCCGCAGGCGCGACGGTGCTGCCTTTTGGCGAATTTACAGCGACATGGCAGACCCATCGCGGTTTGTGGAGCGCTTTATCGTCAACTCCTGGGCCGCCTATTTGCACCAGCGCTCTCGCGCCACTTTGGCCGACCAGGAGCTCGAAGACCACGTGCGGGCTTTGCAATTGGAAGGTGTCGCGGTCACCACGCAACATTACCTGGCGGAGCGCTGAGTTTTTTTAAAGTCATATCACCGGTGATATGACTTTTTCTGAAAACCAGAGTTTTATCAAATTTTTGATTAAATTAGCCTCTAGCTCTCGAATAATATAGATAGTTTGCTATATATATTATAGCAATCAATATGACATGACACAAGATGCCTCACGCAATTTAACATCACACGCCATGCACGGCTGAGGCAATTCAGCGCTGCCAGAGTCCGCGCGAAGTCAGCGCCTTGGCACTCCAGTCACCAGGTGTTTCTCAACTCACGAAGTTTGGTGAACACAGTTTTGGAATCCAGTTGAGGCGCCAAATCAGGAAAATTCTCGCGGAGCTTGGCAATCAGGCTGGCGCTATCCAGTCTCAAAAAAGTGTTGTGCTGCTTTTCTTGGGCCAACGTTGTCACCACCGATTGGGCTGGGTCGTGTCCCGCCACCCTGGCCAGCAAGGCCGCAGCAGCGGCGTTGTCCGGTTCGCGGGCCAGTGTGAATTTGAGATTGGTCTCGATGTAATCGTGGCCTGGGTATACCAATGTGTTCTCGGGCAGTTGGGCAAGTTGCCCCGCAAAACTGGCGTACAAGTCGTTCACATTCCCGCCGTTGTGCACATTGCCCGCGCCTGCGTTGAAGAGCGTATCGCCAGAAAAAAGCGCCGGTTGCTCGGTGTGTGATAGCAAGCATATGTGGCACATCGTGTGGCCCGGCGTGTCCAGGCACTCAAGCTCGACGGTTTTGCCAACCTTGATCACGTCACCCGCCTTCACACCGCGACTCATGCCGACAATTTTTCCACCTGCCTGGTGGTGCGCAATCACTTTGGCACCTGTCGCCGCGACCACGGCCTCGTTGCCACCCGTGTGGTCATGGTGTTCGTGGGTGTTCAGAATTTGGGTGATTTGCCAGCCTTTGACTTTGGCTGTGGCCAAGGTCTTTTCAGAATCCAGCGGGTCAATGGCCAAGGCCTCGCCCGTCTCGCGGCAGGCGATCAGGTAATTGAAATTGCGGTAGGCGTTGCCAGTCCAGATGCGTTCGACGATCATGATTTGAATGTGGAAGTTAGGCTAAGTGAATCTGACAAAACAGGCTGCGCCGCACTGGTGAGCCACAAGCAAACTCAGTGTGTCAAAAGTTGGGTTGGATTGTCTCTGAAATGAAAAAAGGCGGTTGAAGCCGCCTTTTTCAGTGAAGTGCGCAGTGCGCTACTTTTTGACCAGCACCTCAACGCGCCGGGAGCCTGGGTCTTCACCCGACAGATTGGCTTCGGCTGACAAAGGTTTTTGCAACTCAAAACGCCCCTCAGCCAAGCCCGCAGAGCGAAGCGAATCGCGCACTGCAATCGCCCGATTTTTGGCAAGTTCCTGGTTTTGGCTCAGGTCGCCCGTTGCCGAGTGGTAGCCAGAGATGCTGACCTTCACGGCAGGGTTGGCATTCAAGTTGTCGATCAGAACCTTCATGGCAGCCACAGCGTCCCCTGCAATGCTCGAAGAACCCAGACCAAAAAAAACGGTGGCCCCTTCAGCCGTTGCAATGGTTGCAGGCAGGCCAGTTTCAGCTTTGGCAGCCACTGTTTTGAACCCGGTCAATGCGTCATTGTTGGTCAGCATTTTGGCGCCGTAGAGCGGTTTGAACGCGCCTTGGTGGCAGGTTGCGCAATTCACTTTGGCAACATCTCCGGTCGGGCCGTGGCGAGCGTCTGGAAATGTGGACGTCAACGGCACGAGGTAGTTGACGTTCAGATCCCGGGTCATGTTGATGCCATGCCACGCAGTGCCGCGCTGCGGCGTGCTTTGATCCCACGAACTAAAAGATCGGGTGTTGTGGCAATACGTGCAATTGACCCCCAGGGAATCCGACATGTGAACCATCAGCCCATAGGTGAATTCAGTCTGCTTGGTGGATTGCCTGTTACCAACCTGCAATGCCGTTGTGCCGGCAGTGCGAATCGGGTTGGCTTGCAACAAGTAGGGCGTGAAGGGATCGTAGGGCAAGGAAGTTAACCCAACGGTCGTGGCTGGAGAGTTCTGCCCCGCATTGCTGCCGACCATGCCCTTGGCCTGCTTTTGCGGTTCTGGCGTGAACCACACTTTGGCTGGCACGGGCTCACCGCGGTGGCAGGTGTAGCAGGTCACGCCGGTTCCAGCGACGTGGGTTTTCCAGTCACTGTTGATGTGGCGGGTCATCTCCAGCATACGCCGAGCTACAACCTTGGTGTACTTGGCGTCAGAGGCGAAATTTTCGGCAGCGTGGCAGTAGGTGCAGCCCTCTTTGGGAGACACCCAGGCGGTCATGGAAATCATGAGCTGGGTGAACTCTGCAACGCCTGTGTCGCCCAACACCTTCACGTTTTGGTAGACCTGACCCGATTTGGGGCCATCAGCTGCACCTGCGGTGGCTGGTGTCATGGCGGGCGGCTGGTTGCCAGGGGCTTGAACAGCGAGTGTGCGCGGGTTGTAGACCTCTACCATCGCTGTGCCACGGTACCCACGTTGCACAGTGTCAATCGGTGGGCGTTCACAGCCCGATAACAAAGCGCTTAACGCAATTACGGCAGCACCCAAATGCAGCTTTTGTATCGTCATGGTTTGACTCCTTGCAGCAGCGCTGGATCTATCACGGGCGCGAAGACGGGCGGGTACATGGGTGCAATGTGGTGTTTCACACCCCACAGGTACCAGTTGTCCACCACGGTGCCCGTCAGCAGAATGCCAATGCCGCCGGTCAATGGGCAAAGCACCGCAAACCACCAGCCCCAGCGGTGAATCGATTCCATCGTAGCGTTGAAACCCATCGTCCAGCGCCAAAACAGGGCAGCCCGCTCAGATGCAGTGCCTCGGTCAACGATTTGTTCGATCTCGCGCTCGCCGCCGAATCGGCTGACCGCCAAAATCGTTGCACCGTGCATCGCAAAAATCAGTGTGGCACCGTACAAAAATGCAATCGATAGCATGTGAAACGGGTTGTAGAACAGGTTGCCGTATCGAATGGAAAATGCAGCCGTCCAATCGAGGTGCGGGAAGATGCCAAATGGCACCGCTTCACCCCAGCTACCCATCAGCACAGGGCGGATAAAACCAAGCACCAAATACAACCAAATGGCGGCGGCAAAGGCCCAGGCCACATGTGTGCCCATGCCCAAGGCCCGAGCGCGGCGGTACATGCGCACCCACCAAAGCAACAGCGACGCCGTCAAAAAGAAACCTGCCATTAACCACCAGCCGCCTTCGTTCAACGGTGGAATCCTGAGTCCGTAGGCGGGAGCCGGGGGTTCAAGAGCCAGCCAGAAAAACTGCCTGACAAACTGAATGGGATCCCAATTGACCGAGGCCCACATGTTCAGGCCAATGATCTCAAAGGCGATCAAGAAGCAAATCAGGGACGCCAAACCAAACCAACCCAAATAAATCGGGCCAATTTGCGCATCGCCTATCTTGCCAAGCAGGTGAATGTGAACGGGAGGGCCCTCGCGCTCCTTGTTTCCGCGCTCAAGAGGGATACCAGGGTAAGAGGGCGCTTGCACCTGCACCCGGGTAAATAGATTCAAATATTCTGTTGCCATTTTTTGTATTCCTAGCCTTTGGGGCGCAACGATGAGACAGTTGGGATGGATGCCAAATCAATGCCAGATGGGCAGGTTCAGCCACCAGCTCCACCATTCGGGCCAGCCGCGTGTCCAGAACGGTCCACTGATGACGATACAAACCGCGCTCCAGAACCCAGCAGACAAAGCAAGGAAAAGTCCCAAGCGGTGAATGCCCAAGGTTCCTATGGAGTACCCAATGGTGTCACGAAAGAAAGTGTTCTCATGCTCTGCGGTTTTAACGGTCTCGCCTTTGGCTGGGTTGGTCGCCGAAAGAATCAGCGCACCATGCAAAGAGAGGGCAAATGTCGTCGCAAAGAAGAAACTGACCGCCAGCATGTGCGCCGGGTTGTAGTGAAAGTGAAGGTATTGGTAGCCCGTGTTGGACACCCAATCCAGATGACTCATGATGCCGTAGGGAAATCCGTGTCCCCAAGCGCCCATCAACATGGGTCGAATGACCACCAAAGTCACATAGGCAAAAATTGCAACGCCAAAGGCAAAGGGAACATGCAGCCCCATGCCAAGCTTTCGGCAAATCTCAACCTCTCGCAGTGCCCACGACACGAAGGAGCCAATGGCGCACACTGTAATCAACTGCCAAAGCCCGCCTTGCATGAGAGGAGCCATTCCCAGGCCGTAACTCAAATCAGGCGGCGCAATGCTGATCTGCCAGAGGTTCCATGTCGGCCCCTGTGATGCACCCCAAAGAATCATCATGATTCCGACAACCGCGAAGAATATCGTGGTGATTCCGAAAAAGCCGACATAAAACGGGCCTACCCAGAAATCAAACAGATCCCCACCGATGAGGGTTCCGCCACGTACGCGATACTTTCTTTCAAAACTGAGCATGGCCATGTTCAAGCCCTCGAATCTGAATTTGCCAAGCTGGGCAAATTCCTTGCCTGTTAATTGTTAGACATAGCAAGGGCTGATTGCCCTTGTTATGTCTGCCGGAACCAAACTACTGCTTCGGAGCGACTGCAGGTGCAGGCATTGCCGACATTTGCCCTGGGGCACTGCGAACCTTGGAAGTCCCTTCGATCCAGTTGAATCGATCAGTGCTTAGCAAGATGAAGTGAATCACCAGTGCCAGTGCGAACAAGAAAGTAAACAGGGCGATCAACGTCCTGCGAGGATCAAATAAAGTCCAAACGCGCCACATGTTGAAGTCTCCTTAAACGTTGAATGCGACACCGATGTACGCAAGGGTCACATCTTTGGCGTCGTTGATGATGGAGGCATAGCCACTTGATCCAGGAAGCCACGGACGCCATTGCCACGCAAGGAAATGCGCAACGACAGCAATCAACGTGAAAATGATGAAGCTGGTGATGAAGATGCCGTGAAACTCCTTGGCTTCGCTATCCGTTAAGCCGGACAGTGAGCCTTTGCTGTTATCAGCCATAGTGCTTTCTCCTGAGATGCCTTTCGGCAGTTGCCGCGAAATTTTCCCCGCGGTGGGGCTGCCGCGACGGATGTCGCGACATTGGTTGCGGCCAAAGAATTTGGCCGATTTCTTGAATTGGTTTCGCAATAACGATGTTGAAACGAACGGTGGCGGTCATGCGGCAACTCCTTGGCGAAGCGCATCGCGTGACTGGTTGACCCGCTGGGTGGTCACCCGCTCTTCGCCGGCCGTCCTTGCATCGCGCTCGGCGCGGTCTCTCAAGCGCTTGGCGGCTGAAATTTGCACCAGGATGGGCTCGCTCTCTACAAAGTCATTCAACAGCTCTTGGGCGTCTTCATCCCACGGGCGACCTTCTTGCTCGCCAAGCCTTGCGGGCGTTGGATCGACTCGGTCAAGGTCAGTGCCCAGCGGCAAAATATGGAAGAGCGCATCAAACAGGGCATTGCAAAATTCTTGAATGATGTAAGTCGCGCCCGAGTAGCCCATGAAAGGCGAGCCGGTGTGACGTCGAATGATTGGCAACGGAAACGAGGCCGGAATGAACGTGGTTTTCATCATGCCGCCGCCACCACACTCAGCCAAATACATGCGTTCGTTGTAGCTGCCGTAAAGTACCAAGGGTGTTTTTTCAGCCACCAACCTTCTTACTTCCGCGTTGTCGGTTTTTTCGCCAGCACGGCGCGCGATCGCAAAGTTGCAGGGCAGCCCCATTTCGCCTTCGAGGAAATGCCGAATCCCGCGAGAGTAGGTTTCATTGGCCACGACGGCGAAACTGGCAGTTCCAAAGAAATCCTGGGTGACCGAACGCCACAAGTCCCAAATGGGTTTGATGGTGGAATGCTTTTCGCGCTCGATGAACGGCTCAGGGTCAAGTCCGAGCAATTGGCCCAAGCTGCGCAGAAATTTGGTGGTGCTGTGCAGGCCAATGGGCGCTTGCAGGTACGGCCTTTCCAGCGCCTCGCAAAGCATCCGGCCAAATTCGCGGTACATGCAAACATTCACATCTGCTTCGACCAACCGGGAGACATCGGCCAGATGGCTGCCCAGCGGGAAGACCATGTTGATGTCAGCCCCAATGCCTTGCACCAAGCGGCGTATTTCTGCCAGGTCGCTGGGCGAGTTGAATGTGCCGTAGCAAGGTCCGATGATATTCACGCGAGGCTTTTCACCGGCTGGCCGCTCAGCAAATGGCTTGCGGGCAGGAACTTCGCGAAGGCCATATTCAGACCACAACCAATACATCGCACGGTTTGCGCATTGCCATTGGTCTTCGTCAATGGTGCGCGGTAAGAAACGCTGAATATTGGTGCCAGCCGGGGTGACGCCGCCGCCGATCATCTCGGCGATAGAGCCAGTCACCACGACAGACGGAAGGTCAGGGTCAAGCGCTGCATGGGCGCGGCGCATTGAGCCTTCGGTGCCCTCGCGACCCAACTGTTCTTCAGCCAATCCTGTCACCACAATCGGCAGTTCATGCGGGGGCAGGGCATCGGTGTAATGCAGCACCGATGTCACTGGCAAATTTTCACACCCTACTGGGCCATCAATCACCACCTGCAAGCCCTTGATCGCAGTGAAAACATACACAGCGCCCCAGTAGCCACCCGCGCGGTCGTGGTCCAGAACTAGCATCAGATCATTTCCTCAGCTTTGCGTTTCTTGATCATTTTCAGCACCTGGCGCTTGGTGTCGGCTTTGAATTCGGGCCGGTCTTGGGGTACCCCTGCCGCAGGCTCCCACACGCCTGCAGCGTGTCCAGTACCGGTGTTGCCAAAAAAGGCTTTCATTTCGTCAAATCGCGATTTGTTGCCAATGGCTGCATTGATCACGGTTGCAAGGGAACCCGCACCTGCAGGCCCCATCAAAGGCCTGGCAGAAATCAGGTTGGTGAAGTACAAGGACGGAATGCAAAGCTCTTTGGCGGCCTGCACGATCGGTGTTGTGCCAATCGCCAAATCAGGCTTGAATTCGTGCATGGCGGCCAAGTCTTGTTCGAGTGATGCACGGAACTGAACCTGCACGCCTTTGGCTTCCAGCCACTCTCGGTCAGCGTTGCTCCAGACGGTACGGGGGCAAGCTGTGCCCACATAGCGCAGGTCGGCACCGCTTTCAACCAACAAACGGGCGACCAGCAATTCAGAGCCTTCGTAGCCACTTAGCGTGATTCGTCCCTTGATTTGCATCTTGGACAAAGCGCCCTTGATGGCTGGCAACATCATGTTTTTGACAGCGTCGATCTGGGCTTGCGGCACATTGGCCGCGTTGCCAATCGCTTGCAACCAGGCTTCGGTACCGTCGTGGCCGACAGGAGCTGATCCAACGACGGTGCGGCCTGCCGCTTCGAACTCACGGACACTGGCGGTGTAGAAAGGGTGAATGGCTGCAACGGCGACGCAATCCAGAGCGGCGTACAGCTCGCGCCACTCGCGGGTTGGGACGACAGGGCCTGCCGCCAGACCCATGGGCTCCAGCATGCGACCAATGATGACCGGATCAGCCGGGAACATTTCGCCCAGCAACGAGATGGTGGGTTTGCTGGACTTGCCATTGCGCGGCGCTTGCACCGGGCCTGCCAGCGCTTCGGTGCGGGCGTACTTGAGCATGGCCCCAGCCAAAACATCTTTGGCTTCCGCGTGGGTTGGCACACCAAAGCCAGGCACGTCGATGCCGATGATGCGCACCCCGTTGATTTCTTTTGGCAAAATTTGCAACGGCACCCCACTTGCCGTGGGAACGCATAGGTTAATGATGACGATGGCGTCGTAAAGCGCTGGGTCTGCTTGCTTATAAACAGCCTCGCGAATGTCTTCAAAAAGCTTGCCAGTGACCAATGACTCTGAATTGAACGGTACGTAGCCCACGCTGCGTTTGGCGCCGTAAAAATGTGAGGTGAAGGTCAGCCCGTAAACACAACAAGCCGAGCCTGACAAAATAGTGGCTGTGCGGCGCATCCGCAATCCCACTCGCAAAGCACCAAATGCGGGGCACATGCTTTGCGGTTGGTCGTGGGGTCCGGCTTTAGGGTCTTTCGGGTAATCTTTGGCGTATTGATCCAAAATTTCTGATTTGCCTGCCGACTTGGCAGCCGCCAGCATGGTGTCGCCGCCAGAATGGCATCCCATGCCATCGCCTTCAATGGCGGTAGGCACAGCCAAGGACTGAGCCGGAACAATTGGAATGACTGCGGACATGAAGTTGGTGCTCAGACTTCGTCGTAGACGACTTCAAGCGTCTCTTTTTTGTTTTCAGTCTTGCCGCACATATCGAACTGGGTAGCGGGTTCCAGCACCACGTTGCGTCCCACACTGTCGGCTGAAAACAAGCTGAGCAGGGCGTCCTGGGTCATGGGTTTTGGCCGAATGGGTTGCGATGTGCCCACGTTTTCTGCAAGCTCGGCAAACATGGGGCCCCAAGGAGAGTCAGGCCGTCCGATGATTTCGTAGCTGGCGCTTTTGCGCCGAATGTCGTCGTTCGCTGGAATCACGGACAGCACAGGAATACCAACTTTTTCAGCGAAGGCCATGGCCTCGCCAGTGCCGTCATCGCGGTTGATCACCATGCCGGCCACGCCCACATTTCCGCCCAGTTTGCGGAAGTATTCAACGGCCGAGCACACGTTGTTGGCCACATACAGTGATTGCAAATCATTGCTGGCGACGACGATGACCTTTTGGCACATGTCACGGGCAATCGGCAGGCCAAAACCGCCGCACACTACATCGCCCAAAAAGTCGAGCAGCACGTAGTCAAAGCCCCACTCGTGAAAGCCAAGTTTCTCAAGCAGTTCAAAGCCGTGAATGATGCCCCGTCCGCCGCAACCACGCCCGACTTCAGGGCCGCCCAACTCCATGGCGTACACGCCATCGCGCTTGAAGCAAACGTCACCAATGGCAACAGCTTCGCCTGCCAGTTTTTTCTTGGACGAGGTCTCAATGATGGTCGGGCAGGCCCGACCACCAAACAACAAGCTCGTTGTGTCGCTCTTTGGGTCACAGCCGATCAGCAAAACCTTTTTGCCTTGCTGGGCCAGCATGTAGCTTAAGTTGGCCAAGGTGAAGCTCTTGCCAATGCCGCCCTTGCCATAAATTGCAATGATTTGGGTTTCTTTGGTGACCGGGCCCGTTGCCACCGGTGACGGCTCTATGGCAGCTTCGGCCCGAAGGCTGTCTTTCATCATGAAGGTGACGGGGGCTACTGCAGGGATGGTGCTGGAACTCATGAGCAAGCTCTCCAATCGAGAATCATTTTCAAACAGGCTGGGTCGCCAAAAGCGGTGCGGTAGGCCTTGTCGGCATCTGACGCATCACTGCGGTGGGTAATTAGCCCGTCAAGAGACAGCCGACCAGATTCGGCCATTTCGCGAATCGCAACCAAGTCTTGGGGCTGCCATTGCGCTGCCACGCGGATTCGTGCTTCGCGCATAAAGGCAGGTGGAAAAACGAAGGACAGCGGTTGGTCGTAAAAGCCAGCCAATACGACTTCGCCGCCAGGGGCCAAGCGGCCAATCAGGGAATCAAGCAGGGAGCTGTCTCCGCTGACGTCACAAATGCACTTGTAGTTGCGACGGGTGTCGGTTGTTGGGTCGATGACTTCGTAGCCGACTGCACCTGCGCGTCTGCCAGGATTGGTTTCCCAGACGATGGGGGCAGCGCCAGCCGCGACGGCCAAGCGCGCAATCATGCGGCCCAAAACGCCGTGTCCGATGATCAAGTCAGGCTGCTGAGTGCCGGGGGCGGAATTGGCATGGTAGGCCGTGGCAGCCAGTGCAAACAGCACGCCTTGCTCGCCCAGCTGTTCGTCAATTTTCAGTGCGCGGGCTGCCGGAACCACCAGCCTAGAGGCAGCGCCACCAAACAGGCCGCGAATTTCGCCAAAGCAACTGGAGCCAGGGACGAAGACCATTTCGCCCTCTTTGCGGCCCGAATTGGCACCGGCGGCGCTGACCCGCCCCACAGATTCGTAGCCCGGTACCAAGGGATAACCCATGCCAGGGAAGGTCGGCATGCGGCCCGACCACAGTAACTTTTCGGTGCCGGTGCTGATGCCGCTCCAGTCGATATCGACCACGACATCGTCAGCCGTAGGCTGGGTCAAAATCAAGCGGCTCAATACCAAATGCTCTGGCCGTTCTAAAACTACCGCCATGGCGTTCACAATGTCGCTCGAAATCCGATTCATAGTGTCAGTTTAAATTGACTAAAAAAGTTGTCAACTTAAATTTACAGTAATTTATTAGGGTATTCATCAATGCCGTGATTGCGCAAGGAGAATTCGCGTCTGCAAAGGCATGCGGTTGGGCAGCATGCGCACGTCAACAAAACCAGCGTTGTGCAGCAGGGCGGTGAGTTGCTCAGCTGATCGGGGCTGGCCTCGGCCCATAGCCAGCAGGTAGAACCCAAAATAGGCGTCACCCATGGCTTGCGCGCCTGGGGTCGCGGCCATAGGCTCTGCCAACAACAAGGTTCCGCCTGGGACCAGCGCGGCGTGGGCTGCTTTCAGCAAAATGGCCACCCGGTCGTCGTCGTGGTCGTGTACAACCCGAATCAGGGTGGCAATGTCGGCGCCTGGTGGCAAGGGGTCGTTGAAAAAATCGCCCCCGCTGGCGAACGCCCTGCCACCCAAGCCCGCCCCGGTTAATTTCTCATTGGCGCGTGCAGCAACGGCAGGAAGGTCAAACAACGACAATTGGAGTCGCTCAGAGCAGGTTGCCGCCTGCATCAAAAAAGTCCCTTCGCCGCCGCCAATGTCCAGCAGATGCGCGTGGCGTTTCAGCGGGTAGGCGTCCAAAATTTCACGGGCAACCAAAGTTTGTGACACCGACATTAATGCGGAATACTCCGCCACTTGCTCAGTTTTAAGAGTGTGCGGCGGCTGGTCGCCTGCGTAGGGCCAATAGCCAGCCAATTGGGTACTGCCAGGCTCACCCCGCAGCAGCGCCACTGGGTCTGCCAGGTCGCTGTACAGTGCGCTGTGGTGCCGAACCATGGCCGCCAAGGCTGCATTACCGGCCATGGGTGCACCTAGCAGCCCTAAGCCATAGCGCCCGCCACTGCGCCGTTCGATCAACTGAAGCGACACCGCAGCGACCAGCAGGCGCTCAGTTGCAACCTCTGTCAGGCCCAGACGCGAGGCTAAAGCGACCAGGGTCTGGGGTCCTTTGGCGAGCACATCGAACAAATCAAGCTGAACGCAAGCCAGCAAGACTTGCGAGTAGACAAAGCCGGCGACCAGGTCAAACAGATCCATCGCACGGCGTTTGGCGATCAAACGGGTGGGCCAAAACGCTGAGGCGAATCGGTGAAAGTCTGGATTGGCCAGCAAACGGTTGCGCAAACCAAACCAGCGGTCGGTCCAGCGGTCAATCAAGCTGCCGCCTCCTTGCGCCGCAGCGCCATGCATGGCACTGTTTATGGTGCGCTGCAAAGGACTTGGTCAAATGCTGGGCACCGCCGCCGATTTCAGCAACGCCTCCGACATGGCCAAGGGCACCAGCCGTTCGGACTCCATTTGAACCAAGGCACGCAATTGCGGCGCACCGGGGCAATCTGGCACCGAGGCACTGGCCTTGGCGATCAGCGCTTTGAAGTGCTCCAGTGCGCCGACCAGACCCAATTCAATCGCCGCACTGGGCCGCCCCAGGGCGACATCACGACCGACAGGTTTGCCCAGCAGATCAGGGTCGGCGGCAACATCGCGTATGTCGTCGGCGACTTGGTAGGCTTCTCCCAGGCGTTCACCCAATTCCTGCCAAGGCGCTGGGTCGGCCCCCGCCGCTTGGGCTCCTGCTTTGACGGCAGCCACAAACAAAGCGCCAGTTTTGGCGCGTTGGTAGTCCACCAGCGACACTCGGGACTCGCATTCCCAGGCCTGTCCGGCCACGATGCCGTTGGGCATGCCAACGCCTTTGGCGATAGTTCCGAGCACGGCGCCCATTCGCATAGGGGACTTGCCGCCGGCAAGGCCTAAAGTTTGAAATGCCAACACAATCAGTGCGTCGCCTGCCAATACGGCCAGGTTTTGGCCAAAAGCCCAGTGCACCGACGCCCGACCCCGACGGGTTTTGGCATCGTCAAAGCAGGGCAGGTCGTCATGCACCAAGGACGCGCAGTGCAGCAG
>JANPCR010000327.1:0-7501 GCA_031431035.1 Rhodoferax sp. | reverse complement strand
GCGAAACGCCATGACTTCGGTAGCGCTGCCGGGTGATCCGGTTGACACGCGTTTGCCTTTCAGGTCGGCCATTTTGGCGATGCCCCGACCTTCAACGCTGACCACGTGCATGCGGTTGGGGTACAAAATCATCAGAGTTTTCAAAGGCACTTTGTTGCCTTTGAACTTGTCTTCACCACGGTAAGCGTCTTGGCTCGCGTCAGTCATGACCAAACCAATGTACGGCTTGCCGCTGCCAATCAGTTTCAGGTTGTCAACAGAGCCCCCAGTCACTTCTGCCGTCGCCTGCATGCCCGGCACATGTTTGGACAAAATGGCCGCCATACCGCCGCCCATCGGGTAGTAAACCCCGCCAGTGCCGCCGGTTGCGATTGAAATGTTTTGTGCATGGGCACTGATGGCGAAGACCAGGCTGCCCAAAATGACCTTGCCGACAGAATTCAGAAATTTCATGGGGACTCCAAAACGTTGGGGTGAGTGTGTCCTCTTCATTCTGACACGCTGCATGAATTTGGCGCTCCAGATTTTCCCTTGCCAATGCGGACTCAATGGGTCGCAAACGGTACCGACAAAAATCCGCGAAATCTGGCCCGTCCGCCCCGCACAGGCGGCGCTGCAAGCCGGTAATGTGGAAAGCGCTGCAAAAACCGTCCAATTGCAATACGACCCTCAAGACGAGCCAGGCTCAAACCAGCGCATTGGTGAATGCCAAATCCAAAGGCCAGGTGGCGGTTGGAAGCAGCGCCCACCCGTTCATCGCCCCGTGTCAAGTCCAGCCATCCAGGATTGTCAAACTGCGCGGGGTCACGGTTCGCAGCGCCAATGCACAAGGTCAGCAAGCTGCCCTCGGGTAAATCGACACCGCCTACGCTGCAAGCGCGGGTGGTCCTGCGGTTGCTCAACTGGTTGGAGGACTCGAAGCGCAAAAATTCATCGACCGCCAGATTGAGGGTGGCGTCGATTTCTGGTGGCGTTTGGGCGCCATTCCGACCATTTGACAGGGTTGAAAGCAAACTGGCTTTGGCGTTGCCCCACTCCTGCAAGGCCACCAGGGCGTTGCCGATCAAATTGGTGGTGGTTTCGTGCCCTGCATTCAAAATGAAAACGCAGTTTTGCAGCAATTCAACTTCGCTCAGGGTTTGGTTTGAATCAGGCGCGTTGGCCTGCCCAGGGTTGTGCGGCTGCTCGCCCTGGATCAGCCTGGTCAACACGTCGTGCTGTGGATCGCCTGGGTGTTTGCGCCGCTCTGCCACCAAGGTTTTCAAATAGTGGGTGAACTGGTCAACGGCCAGATTGCCCAGGGCCAGCTGCTCCTCGCTCAGTTTGGGTTCTAAAGCGCCCAAAATCGCCAACGACCAAGCCCGCAATGGCCCACGGTCTGCATGCGGGACGCCCAGCAAGTTTCCGATGATTTCAACGGGTATGGCTGAGGCGAAGTCTTCTATCAAGTCACCACCGCCTTTGGCCTGCATCGTGTCCAGTAGCGTGTCAACCAGTGCAATTAATCCGGACTCCAAATCGTCAATCGCGCGGCGACTCAAGGCCCCCATGATCAGTTTGCGCACCCGGCTGTGCAGCGGTGGATCATTGAACACCAGACTGGTGGTGTGGTGCTGATACAAAGGCGAATGCGCCCCGTACTTGGGTTCAAACTCCACTTTTTTGTCAGAACTGAAGGTCTGGGCATCCCGGTAAATAGCCACCAAATCGGCATACCGCGTTAAGAAATAGGAGCCGTCGGGCATGGGTTTGATTGGTTCTTGCTTCTGCAAAAGCTCGTACACCGAGTAGGGGTTGGCGTAGAAATCAGCTGGCAAATTGCGCAAGTCAAACGAAGCGGCAATTGTCGCTGCGCGTTCTGGCGACATGGGGGTTGTCGCAACGAATGCAGCGGCTTGGATCATAGGTTGGATTGTGTCACTCAGCCGCCACAGCCCGGCAGCCCAAGCATTTGGGACTGGACAGCATTTTTGCCACGGTTATTATGAGGATTCCTCAACCTAATTTTTGGAGCAATTTTATGGCTGGATGGTATGAACTCACCAAATCTGACAAGGGTCAGTATTCCTTCGTTTTGAAGGCTGGCAACAATGAAGTGATTCTTCGAAGCGAACAGTACGAAGCCAAAGCGTCTGCTAGCAACGGCATCGAGTCGGTTCAGAAAAACAGCGCTGATGACGCCCGTTACGCACGCAATACGGCTAAGGACGGTCGGCCTTACTTTAACTTGAAGGCGGGGAACCATCAGATCATTGGCACCAGTCAGATGTATGCCTCGGAGTCGAGTTGCGATGGCGGCATCAAGTCGGTGAAAACCAACGGGCCTAGCAAAACTATCAAAGACTTGACTTAATTAAGTTTGTCGGCCAAAGCGGGCATTTGGACTCGCTGGCTGAGTCCAGATGTTCTGATTCAGTGATTTAGAAATTTCTTTAGCGCCTCAAGCATGGCTTCCGGCGCTTCAGTCATTTGGTGGTGACCTACAGGTAAAACCACAGTTTTTGCGGTTTTGCTTTTTTCTTTGGCGTGATTGATCAAGCTTTGGGCCCCAGTGACGGTGGTCATCTGATCTTGTCCGCCCAGTACAAACAAAATTGGAGCGGTGATCCGCTCAATGGCGGCTAAGCCATTGGCATAGTCATTGCACGCTTTGAACCCACGGTGAAACACATTCACGTCGGAGTTGCTTTTTAAAACTCGTTGATTCAACGCGCTGTTGCTGCCAAATACCCAGGTTCCTGGCCCCAATGCCGATGGCGGTGCCGCCATGGTGGAGCGTGAAAACACGTTGATCATCTGGATGCCTTTGGCGGGGTCGTTGAGGGCGGCGTCCAACAAAGTATCAGAAACCTTCATCGGAAACGCCGTACCGACCATCACCAGATGGGTCGCTCGGTCTGTCAGTTTGGCTGCAGCCTCCAACGCAATCAATGACCCAAAGCTGTGCCCAACCAAGGCGGCTCGCTCAATTTGAAGTGTGTCCAACAAGGCGGCGATGAAATCAGCCGCGACTTCGACCGAGACAGGTGCTTCGCCCTGGCTTCGGCAGTGGCCGGGCAGATCAACTGCCAACACGTTCCAGCCGTGGTTGGCCAAATAGCGACTTTGCAAAATCCAGACGCTGTGGTCATTCAATACGCCATGAATCATCACCACCGTTGGTTGTTTGGGGTCTATGGCTTTGCCGCCGGTATAGCAATACGTGGAGTACCCTTTTACTTCGATTTGCATCACGCGCCCGCCTTGCTAGCCGTTTTGGCGTTCAATTTTTCAGCGGTTTTCAAAGCGCGTTTCAAGTCGTCGATCAAGTCGTCGGCATCTTCCAGCCCAATGCTCAAGCGAATTGTTCCTTGGGTAATGCCACCGGCAGCCAGTGCGTCGTCACTCATGCGAAAGTGCGTGGTGCTGGCAGGGTGAATCACAAGGCTGCGGCAGTCGCCTTCATTGGCCAAATGACTGAACACCTTGAGCGATTCCACAAATTTTTTGCCTTGCTCGCGGTCGCCTTTCAAATCAAAACTGAAAACCGAACCCGCCCCGCGCGGTAGGAGTTTGAGGGCCAGCGCATGGCTTGGGTGTGATTCGAGCGCGGGGTGGCCAACCCGGGCAACGAAAGGCTGGCTGGCTAAAAATTGCACAATTTTCTGGGTGTTTTGCATGTGCCGCTCCATGCGCAGGGACAGTGTTTCAATGCCTTGCAAAATCAGCCAGGCTGAGTGTGGGCTCATGCAAGCACCAAAATCGCGCAAGCCTTCGCGCCGCGCCCGTAACAAAAACGCACCAACTGTAGATTCTTCAGTGAACACCATGTTGTGAAAGCCCTCGTAGGGCGCTGCCAATTCGGCAAATTTCCCGGAGACCTTGTGGGCTTTCGCCCAGTCAAAATTGCCGCTGTCCACCACGATGCCACCTATCACGGTGCCATGGCCACTCAGGAATTTGGTGGCAGAGTGGTAGACCAAGTCAGCGCCGTGTTCAAACGGTTGCATCAGCCAAGGCGAGGTCAGGGTTGAGTCGACCAGCAGCGGAACCCCCGCCTCGTGTGCAATGGTGCTGACTGTGGGGATATCCAGCACGTCCAATCCGGGGTTGCCGACGGTTTCGCCAAAAAAGAGCTTGGTGTTGGGGCGAACCGCCGCTCGCCATCCATCAATGTCACCCGGCTTGACGAATGTGGTGTCAATGCCAAAACGTCGCATGGTGTAGTGCAACAAGTTTTGCGAGCCACCATACAGCGCGGTGGAAGCCACGATGTGAGAGCCTGCGCCCATCAGTGTGACCAGGCACAGATGAAGCGCGGCCTGGCCGCTGGCGGTGGTAATGGCCCCAATGCCGCCTTCCAGCGCGGCCACGCGCTGCTCCAGCACGGCGTTGGTTGGGTTGCTGATGCGCGAATACACGTGGCCTGCGCGCTCCAGATTGAAGAGCGAGCGGGCGTGGTCGCTGGATTCAAACACGAAGGAGGTGGTCAGATGGATTGGCACGGCCCGCGCACCGGTTGCGGGGTCGGGTGAAGCACCTGCGTGTAGCGCGAGGGTGTCAAAACCGGGGTCAGAATAGCCGGGCATGGGGGCTCCAGAGGTTGATATGGGTCAATGGTCAGCAGCTTGTGCAAAGCCATTGTGAGCTATATTCAGCACAACCACTGTTCATGCTCTGAAGAGCAACAAGGAGAGACCATGAAAGTCAGCGATATCTTGCGCGTCAAAGGCGGAACGCTCTACACCGCTACCCCGGAAGACCTACTGTCGCAGGCCATGAGCGTGATGGCCGACAACGACATTGGCTCGTTGGTGGTCATGTCGCATGGCAAGGTCGTCGGCATGCTGAGCTTTCGCGAGGTGATTCAAACCATTGTCAAAAATGGCGGCACAGTCGGTACTACCACGGTCTGGAAGGCGATGGACAACGGCCCGCTAACCTGCACCATGGAGACCGAGCTGGACGAGGTGCGGCGCATGATGCTGGACCGCCATGCACGCTATATGCCCGTGCTGGACAAAATGATGTTGATGGGTGTGATCAGTTTTTATGACGTAGCCAGAGCTGTGGTGGACGGTCAGAACTTCGAGAACAAAATGCTCAAAGCCTACATTCGCGACTGGCCTGCGGGCGACGAGACCGAGCAAGGTTAGGGTTTTGCTGGTGTAGAGCTTTGAAAGCCTGAAGTTTTGAAAGCCTTTTATGCAGACCAATTTGTTCTGCCCCTGCCCGAAGGCCATCGGTTCCCGATGGGCAAGTACCGGTTGCTGCGCGACTGGTTAGAGTCCAGTTTGCCGCAGGTTGCGCTGAATGTCGCGCCGGCAGCAACCGATGGGCAACTGGCGCTTTGCCACACCCCTGGCTACATTCAAGGCATCAGCACGGGCGATGTTGCAGCGAGCCTGATGCGTGAAATTGGCTTTCCGTGGAGTGAGGCGATGGCCGAGCGGGCACGTCGGTCGGTCGGTGCCAGTGTAGAGGCCGCGCGATGCGCTTTAGGGCTTGCCGCAAGTCCCACCCTGCCTGGCGGCGTTGCGGCCAACTTGGCGGGCGGCACGCACCACAGCTACGCTGACAAAGGCGGCGGGTTTTGTGTGTTCAACGACCTGGCCGTCACAGCGCGGCTGATGCAAACCGAGTGGTCGCGCTTGACTGGTCGGCAGACCAAGCCGCTGCAAGTTGCAATCATTGACCTGGACGTTCACCAAGGCAATGGAACGGCCCATATTTTTCGACACGATCCCAGCGTGTTCACCCTGTCGATTCACGGCGCCAAGAACTTCCCGTTTCGCAAAGAGGCCAGTGACCTGGATGTTGAATTGCCCGATGGATGCCAGGACACCGCCTACCTCCAGGCGCTGGAGCAAGCGCTAGACTCGTTGGAACAGCGTTTTAAGCCAGGCTTGGTGCTTTACTTGGCGGGCGCAGACCCGCATGAGGGCGACCGTCTGGGTCGGCTTAAATTGAGCTACGACGGCCTGGAGGCGCGGGACCGCCGGGTGATGGACTGGTGCTGGACGCGACGCATTCCGGTGGCGTTTGCCATGGGGGGTGGCTATGGCATCGACATGGCCACCACGTTGCGGGTGCAACAAAACACCTACCGAGTTGGCGCGCACTATGCTGGTAAGTGGACGCAATGGAACACGCTGTCGGCACGCTCCAGGCCCTGACGAAGCTCAGGCCCGCTGCCTTACAAAGCGCAAAAACTCGTCAGGAGGCAAAGCGGGCGACCAATGGAAGCCCTGGCCGAAATTACAGCCCATTTCTGTGAGCCGCTTCAAGGTCACGGCGTCTTCAATACCTTCGGCCACGGCTTCGAGTTTCAGGCTGTGAGACATTTGAATGATGGCGCGAACAATGCCTTCGTCATCGGCGTCGGTGTTCATGCGCCGCACAAACGACTGGTCGATCTTCAGGCGCTCGACTTTGAAGCGCTTCAAATAGCCCAAGTTCGAATACCCGGTGCCAAAGTCGTCAATTGAAAAACGCAGGCCGACGGCACGCAAGCGGCCGAGCATGTCGCTCAAGGCTATGGCATCTGCCACCAGCAAAGACTCGGTCAATTCCAGCTCGATGCTGTTGGGGGCCAGGTCAGCGGCTTCCAGCGCCTTCAATATTTCTTGTTCGATGCCTTCACGCCGAAACTGCACGGGCGACACGTTCACGGCCACCAGCATGTCAGACAGTCCCGCTAACTGCCAGGCCTTGGCCTGCCGACAGGCTTCATGCAGCACCCAAGCGCCAATTTCCACAATCAGGCCGCTGCTTTCTGCCAGCGGAATGAAAATGCTTGGCGACACGTTGCCAAGTGTGGGGTGCTTCCAGCGCAACAGTGCCTCAGCCCCCACCACTCGTTGGTCTTTCAAGGAAAACTGGGGTTGGTACGCCAAGCTGAATTCGCCGTTCGCCAGGGCCGCCCGCATGGCTGCAATCAGTTGCATGTGCTGGGCCACGTTGGCATGCATGGCATCGTCAAAAAAGTGGTAGTCGTTGCGACCTGAGTCTTTGGCCTGGTACATGGCCATGTCGGCATGTTTCAGCAGGGTGTCAAAGTTGTCACCGTTGTCGGGGTACAGGGCAATGCCAAGCGAGCAGGTGGCGCTGACTTCATAGCCGCTAATCTGAAATGGCAGGCCCAATTGTTCGACCAGATTCATGGCCAATGCAGCGGCCGCGTCAGCGTCGGGCAGGTCGTTCAGGACAATCAAAAACTCGTCACCGCCTTGGCGGCTGACTGTGTCATTGGCGCGCATGGCTTTGACCAGCCGCGCCGCCACTTCGCACAGAAGCGCGTCGCCGCCGACATGACCTAAAGTGTCGTTGACAGTCTTGAAATTGTCCAAATCCAGAAAGAGCAGCGCTGCCTTGCAATGGTTCCGCGTGGCGTGCAATGCGGCTTGCTCAAAGCGGTCTCGCGCCAGCAAGCGGTTGGGAAGCCCCGTCAAGCCATCGTGGTGGGCCAGCACTTCAATTTGCGCAAGTGAGGTGCGCACGCGGCCGTTTTCGGTCTCCAGGC
>JANPCR010000326.1:0-6832 GCA_031431035.1 Rhodoferax sp. | reverse complement strand
ATGGAGTGGATTGCAGCTTTGAGCGTGACCATGCTGGTCTGCGCCGTGGTGTTGGTGCTGGCCGAGCGCATTCAGCGGGTGCTGGGCGAGCGCTTTGTGACGGCGGTAGAGCGGCTGATGGGCTTGATTTTGGTGGCGGTTTCGGTCGAAATGCTGCTGCGTGGTTTCAAGACTTTTGCCGCTCAAATCGGGTCCGCCACCTGACCGACCCGGCAGGGGTCGTCGGGGCATTCACACCGCAACTTCACTCCAACCCGCGAATCGGCAGGTCAGGCTCGCGTTGCAACCAGTTCTGCGCTGAATAAACACAGCGCCCATCGGTCACATGCAAGGTGTACGCCATGCGCGACACCGCAGACCGATTGGGCGCGCTGTAGTGCGGCAGCAGGCCGTGCAACACCAGCAACGTGCCCGCTGGCACGGGCAGTGCAATCGCCTGGGTTTGATCTGGCCATGGTGTCGTGTCTAAAACCTGCATTTCAGCGCGGCTGCCAGCAGTGGCCACAAACCGCTCGCGCAATGCGCTACGGTGACCACCGGGCTGGACCCAAAGACAGCCGTTGTCCAGGGTGGCGTCTTCCAGCGCGAACCAAAAGCTTGTGACGCTGATGGGTTGGGTGTCAAAAAAGGAAGCGTCCTGGTGCCAACCCACCTCGCCACCAATGCGCGGTTGCTTGAAGATGACCATTGACTGCCAAACTTGCGGCACCTGTAGCCCCAGGTCGAATGCCAGCGCGGCCAATTGCGGCCCGCGTGAAAATCGGCCAAACACGGGGTCCAAATCATGCAATGCATGGCCTATTTTGTTGATCGACTGGGCTTTGGGCTGCTTCAACAAGCCGTTGGCGTCAAACGCTTCCTCTTCAAAAAAGCAGCTGATATTGGCTGCCGAGGCCATGAAGTAGTCATCGACACTTCTTGATTGCTCGCGGGTTGTGAAGATCGACCGGTTTTGGTTTGCGTCAAACTCTTCGACGATTTCGGCGGCGCGCACACGCACGCTGGCAAGCTCTGCTGGTGTTTTGAAGTCTGGCAGGGCCAGGTAACCGTGCTGCCTGTAAAAGTTTTGTTGCTGTGGCGTGAGCATGGTGAATAAAAAGGTGCGCGACAAATACGCGAAACAAGGCATGCGCTATACCAACAAGATACCATGGCTCGCATCATGAAAAAAGCCAATTTAACTTCTGCGGTCACCGCGCTGCTTGCTGTGGCCGTTGCGGCGGGTGTCGCTTGGGCGGGCGGGCAAAACTCGATTCGAGTTGGCGCAATGCCACTGCTGGCGCTCTGCGCTGCCCTGGCATTTGCAATGCAATGGTTGGCTTTTTTGCCCGCCTTTGCCTTGCAGACTGAAAAATTTTACGATTTGACTGGGTGCATCACCTACCTTTCGGTTTTGGCATTGGTGGCCGTGCTGGGCCCACCGCTTGACGCCGCAGACGTGTTGCTGCTCATGATGTGCGCTGTGTGGGCGCTGCGTTTGGGCGCGTTTTTGTCATTGCGGATTCACAAAGATGGGGCAGACCATCGGTTTGACGCGATCAAACCCGTCTTTCTGCGCTTTTTGATGGCTTGGACTTTACAAGGTCTGTGGGTTTTTCTGACCCTCAGCGCTGTGTTGATCGTGACCACCGTGCCGGGGCCGCACCCCGTCAGCGCATTCACCGTGGCGGGGTTCATCCTTTGGCTCATTGGTTTTGGTCTGGAGGTTGTGGCGGACACCCAAAAACGCAGCTTCAAGGCGGACCCTGGCAACCGGGGGCGGTTCATTCAGACGGGGCTGTGGTCTTGGTCGCGCCACCCTAATTATTTGGGCGAAATCATTTTGTGGGTGGGCGTGTTTGTGTGCGCAGTGCCTCAATTGCACGGATGGCAATGGGTTGCACTGATTTCGCCCGCCTTTGTAGTTGTCTTGCTAACCAAGGTCAGCGGTGTGCCCATGCTTGAAGCCCATGCCAACAAACGCTGGGGGCAAGACCCAGCTTACCAGGCCTATAAAAAAGCAACCCCTGTTTTGTGGCCGTTTCGCACCTGAGACGGGTATCATTACTGTTCGTTTTTAACTACCGGGAGCTAACCATGGCGCTGATGGACTTCATCAAGAAACAGTTTATTGACATCATTCAATGGACCGAAGAGTCCGATGGCACCTTGGCCTGGCGCTTCCCCATGGCCGACATGGAGATTCAAAATGGCGCGTCGCTGACGGTGCGCGAATCGCAAGTGGCTCTGTTTGTGAATGAAGGCAAAGTGGCTGACGTGTTTGGCCCGGGCACCCACAAGCTCAGCACGCAAACGCTGCCTGTGCTGACCTACCTGAAAAACTGGGACAAGCTGTTTGAGTCGCCTTTCAAGAGTGAGGTTTACTTTTTCAGCACACGCCAACAGGTCGACCAAAAATGGGGCACGCCACAGCCCATCACCATTCGCGACAAAGATTTTGGTGCCGTACGGCTGCGCGCGTTTGGCAATTACAACTTCCGCCTGGCGGACCCCAAGCTGTTTCACACCGAGATTTCAGGCACCCGTGCCAGCTACGCGGCCAGCGACCTGGACGGTCAGTTGCGTGGCTTGGTGCTGCAAAACATCAGCAACGCCATTGCTTCCAGCGGCATTCCATTCCTTGACCTGGCGTCCAACCAGCTCACTTTTGCAGCGGCCTTGACTGCGCAACTGTCACCAGAGTTTGCCAAGATCGGTTTGAAGCTTGAAGGCATGACGGTTCAAAACGTTTCGCTGCCTGAAGAGCTGCAAAAGATTTTGGATCAAAAAATTGGCATGGGCATGGTGGGCAACGACATGGGCAAGTTCATGCAGTACCAAACCGCTCAGGCGATTCCAAAATTTGCCGAAGGCGGCGGTGGCGGCAGCGGCATTGCAGGCGACGCCATGGGCCTGGGTGCGGGCGTGGCGCTGGGGCAAGTACTGGCGCAAAACTTGGCCGCCGGTCTGCAAGGCGGCGGCGCGGCGGCAGCAGGCGCGGCACCACAGACCGCCATCACAGGCGTGAGAGCCGAGGACGTGATGGCCACGCTTGAAAAGCTGGGCGAATTGAAGTCCAAAGGCATCTTGACTCAAGATGAGTTTGACACGAAGAAGGCTGAACTGCTTAAAAAGCTGATCTAGGCTTTCGAGCAGGCCGGACTCTTCACCCTTCATCGCATCAACGTTGCCCTGACCAAAGCTTAAGGGCTCGGGGCGACCGCCAATTCCCTTACTCGTGGCCACTGACTCCCCCCAACGCAGCTAACGGGCACCTTGCCCTGGCTGCGGTGCGCCCGTCAACTTTTTAAGTGCGCAATCGACCCATGCGGTCTGCGGCTATTGCCAAAGCACGGTCGTGCGCAATGGCGATGTGCTGTCGCGCATCGGCAAAATGGCTGAGCTGTTTGACGACCACAGCCCACTGCAACTGCAAGCCAGCGGTGTCTGGACGCGGGCCAACGGCAAAACCGCTTTCACGTTGGTTGGGCGACTTCAGTACAAGTACGCAGAAGGCACTTGGACTGAATGGCACGCCATGCTGGCCGATGGAAGTTCGGCCTATTTGAGCGAGGACAACGGCGCTTACGTTTTCACGACACCGCTGAATGGTCAGCCCGACGTGCCCGCTGCGGCGAGTTTCAGGCTGGGCCAAACCACCCGCATCAACGGCCGCGCCTTCAGCGTGGCGTCCAACCAGTTGGTGATGTTGATATCGGCGCAGGGCGAGTTGCCGCGCCTGCCCGAGTTGGGCAAAGAATTTGCGGTTGTGGAACTGCGCAGCCAAGGCGAAGCGCCGCCCGCAGGTGTTGCACGAGACAGCATCATTGGGCGAGCGCTCGAAAAATCATTGGGCACCGGTGCCAGCGCTGCGGCAGCCCCAACCAGCGCCGCCGGGGAAGTGCTGTCAATTGACTACAGCACCCAGCCTGCCACTTTGTCGATGGGTGGCAGCGTGCTGCTCGAAGACCTGCAACTGACCGGTTTGAAAGACGAATCTGCCAAGGATGAAAAGGGGCGACACTTTGCCTGCCCGAATTGCGCCGCCTCGGTGCAAGTCACACTGGATACCAGCAAGAGCATCACCTGCGCGTCTTGCAACAGCTTGATAGACATCAGCGCTGGCATTGGCGGCGAGCTCAAACACGCCATTCAGTCCGAGCCTGTTCAGCCCTTGATCAAATTGGGAACCTCGGGGCAGTTGCAAGGCGTACAGTGGCAAGTGGTGGGTTTTCAGCACCGCATGGGCACAGACCCCAGTGACCCGAGCGAGCAATTTGGCTGGAGCGAGTACCTGCTTTACAACACCAAGCGCGGCTTTACGTTTTTAGTGGATTCAACCGAAGGCTGGAGCGTTGTCAAGCCTGCGACCGGTGCCCCGGTGATGGCTGAGGGCGGGCGTTCAGCGACCTATTTGGGCCAGCGCTACCAGCTTAAAGAAAACTACCGGGCCGAGACCAATTACCTGGCGGGCGAGTTTTACTGGCAGGTTACGCGCGGACAAACCTCCGAAAACCGCGACTTTGCCAGTGGCAAAAGCATGCTGTCGATGGAGCGAACACCCAACGAAGTCACTTGGTCTGTGGGCGCCCAGATTGACAGCGATGCCGTGGCCAAAGCCTTCAAGCTGGACGATAAAAAAGAGTTGTTGAAACGCGATGCTTCGCCCGCCAGCGCTTTGAATGGCATGAGCATTCGCACCATCATCATTGTGATTTTGATCATTTTGTTTTTTCTGTTTTTGATGAGCCGCTGCTCCCGCTCCAATTGCGACCCCAACACGCAAAACTGCGCCGCCAGCAGCGGTCGCACGTCAGGGGGCTCGTTTGGCGGGTTCTCGGGCGGCGGCGGACACAAGTAGTTTTTTGACCAGATTTATTTGAAGGAGATCCTTATGGGACTTGAATGGCTAAAACCCGCCGCTTTCCTCGGCTCCATCCTCTTCGCGCTGATTGGCGTGGTGATTTTTTGGCTGTGTTTTGTGATCATCGACAAGGTGACTCCTTACAACCTGTGGGAAGAAATTGTTGAAAAACAAAACGTCGCACTGGCGCTGGTGGTGGCGTCCATGTCACTGGGCATTAGCATCATCGTCGCAGCGGCTATCCATGGATGAGTAAGCCGAGCACGGCGCAGCTCTCGGGGGCTGCGCCCCATGCTGGCCCGGTCGAGGTCGCCTTGTTGGCCTCGGTCTTTGTGGTTGCCGCTTGTGGGCTGGTGTATGAACTGGCGGCTGGCGCGCTGGCGTCTTACTTGTTGGGCGACTCGGTTCTGCAGTTTTCCACCGTCATCGGTGCCTACCTGTTTGCCATGGGGGTCGGCTCCTACTTGTCCCGGTTTTTTGAACGCCAACTGCCCGCGCACTTTTTGCGCATTGAACTGTTGGTGGCGTTGATTGGTGGTTTGCTCCCCGCATTGCTTTTTATTGCAAATGCCTACGCCCCGGGCTCGTTTCGGTTTTTACTGTACGGGCTGGTTTTCGCGGTAGGAACGCTAGTAGGGCTGGAGATTCCGCTCGTCATGCGTATTTTGAAGCGCAATGTGGCGCTGAAGGATCTCGTCTCTCAGGTGCTGACCTTTGACTACTTGGGCGCACTGGCCGTGTCGGTAGCTTTTCCGCTGGTGCTGGTACCACATTTAGGACTAATCCGCACTGGCTTGCTCTTTGGGTTGATGAATGCTGCCGTCGGCTTGTGGGCGCTATGGCTGTTTCGCCATGAGCTGCGGCACTTCGCGTCTCATGCGGCAGCGTGCTTGGGGACTTTGGCGCTGCTGGGTGGCGCGTTTGCCGGGGCCGATCACATCACCACCCTGGCCGAGGACAAGTTTTACCAGGATAGTGTGGTGTTCACCGCGCAGTCGCCTTACCAGCGCATTGTGGTGACGAACGGCAAGGCAGGGCACCGCTTGTTTTTAAATGGCAATCTGCAATTTGCCGAGCGTGACGAATACCGCTACCACGAGGCGCTGGTGCACCCGGTGATGGCGGCCTATGCCAGCGGCATTGCCAAATCATCCAGTGGCATTGCCAATTCCTCCAGCAGTGTTCCGGGTTCAGCCAGTGCGGGTTCCCCAAAAAAAGTAGCCGTGCTGGGCGGCGGCGACGGCATGGCCGTGCGCGAGATTCTGAAGTACCCCGGCGTCGAGTCGATCACCCTGGTCGAGCTAGACCCGGCGATGACTCAACTCTTTTCAACCCAGACGACCTTGCTCGCGTTGAACGGTAACGCTTTGAAGTCACCCAAAGTGAAAGTCATCAATGCCGATGCGTTTCAGTGGCTGGAGCAAACCACTGAAACTTTTGACGTTATTGTGGTGGACTTCCCCGACCCGACCAATTTCAGCATTGGCAAGCTTTACACCAATTCGTTTTACGCGCTGCTCGATCAGCACCTGGCGGCCAGTGGCTATGCCGTGATTCAAACCACCTCACCGCTGGTCGCACGCCAAAGCTTCTGGACGGTCGTGCAAACCATTGAATCCGTGGGCCTGACAGCGACGCCCTACCACGCCAATGTGCCCAGCTTTGGCGAGTGGGGGTTTGTCATTGCCAGCCGCAGGCCGTGGCGCATGCCCTCCGCACTTGCGCCGCAACTCCGGTTTTTGAACCTGCAAACGCTGCCGTCGTTGTTTGACTTTCCGTTGGACATGGCGCGAGTCCCCGCTGAGGTGAACCGGCTGTCCAACCAGGTGCTGGTCACCACTTACGAAGCCGAGTGGGGCAAGGTAGCGGGGCACTGATGCAACGGCGGCATTTTTTAGCGGGTATGGCGTTGCCCGTCCTGGGTTGTGACAAGGTGCGTGACATCACGGGCGGCTTCACGGGGCAAAACGCGGCGCGGGGTCACCTGCT
>JANPCR010000325.1:0-13378 GCA_031431035.1 Rhodoferax sp. | reverse complement strand
GGATCGCACCCTGGATTTGATGACCGAAGTTGGTATACCCAACCCCAAGGAACGCCTGAAGTCTTACCCGCATGAGCTTTCAGGCGGGCAGCAACAGCGGGTGATGATTGCAATGGCCATCGCCTGTGAGCCCAAATTACTAATAGCAGATGAGCCCACCACTGCGCTAGACGTTACCGTACAGCGCCAAATTGTTGATCTGCTCGCCAAATTGCAGCAACGCCAAAAAATGAGCGTTTTGTTCATCAGCCACGATCTGGGCCTGGTGGGCGAGATATCAGACCAAGTGGTGGTGATGCGCAGCGGCGAAGTGCGCGAAAAAGGCGATGTGGCCACCATTTTTGGCGCGCCCAAAGACGCTTACACCCAAGCGCTGCTGGCCTGCCGCCCGCGCCTGGATGTGCGCCCGCGCCGCTTGGCGGTGATCGATGACATTGTGAACAAACGCGCCATCAGCACCGAGCAACGCATCAGCCTGCCGGTCACCGGTGCACCGCTGATTGAAGTGAGGGGCCTGCGAAAAGATTACCCGCTAAAAACTGGTTTGTTCAAACGCAGCGTGTTCACCGCCGTGAAACAGGCTGACTTTTCGCTGCACAAAGGCCGCACACTGGGCGTGGTGGGCGAGTCTGGCTCTGGCAAAACCACGGTTGGCATGATGTTGACGC
The DNA here is from genome assembly GCA_031431035.1 of Rhodoferax sp. Classification (GTDB taxonomy): domain Bacteria; phylum Pseudomonadota; class Gammaproteobacteria; order Burkholderiales; family Burkholderiaceae_C; genus JANYCG01. The sequence continues at coordinate 12,710 of JANPCR010000325.1, read as the reverse complement.
GTCTGACCGATGCCACGGCGGGCTGCATCATGTTTGAAGGCCAAGACTTGGCCTTGCTCAACGCCAACCAAATGCGCGCTTACCGAAGCCGCATTCAAATCATCTTTCAAAACCCCTACGCCAGTTTGAACCCGCGTTTCACGGTGGGTCAGATTTTGATAGAGCCAATGCGCATTCACAAAATTGGCACGGACGACGACGACCGCGCCCGCAAAGCGCTGGCGATGATTGAGAAAGTGGGTCTGACGCCCGAAGCCTTTGGCAAATACCCGCACGAATTTTCAGGCGGGCAGCGCCAACGGATTGCCATCGCGCGCTGCCTGACCATGCAACCCGAAATCATCGTGTGCGATGAAAGCGTAAGTGCACTGGACGTGAGCGTGCAAGCCACGGTGTTGAACTTGCTGCTCGATTTGCAAGAAGAATTTGGCCTGACCTACGTCTTTATCAGCCACGACCTGGCGGTGGTGAAGTACATGGCCGACGAGATTTTGGTGATGAGCCAGGGCGAGATTGTTGAACGAGGCAGCTCTGACGATATTTACAACCGTCCGCAACACGCCTACACCAAGCAGTTGTTGGGGGCGATTCCCAAAGGGCACAACGCGGCCACAGCGCATTGATATTGAGGTACGACCCTGGCAAAGACATTGCGGTTTTAGCCTCACGACACGCCCCATGCGAAGTGCGCTCACAATGGCGCACGCAGCCGCACAGGCATACGAGCCCAGATTTTTAACCTGATACTGGCCACTTTGATGTGGCTTTTCGCCATGAATAATCGACTCAACCCAATTTATGTAATTCTGCTGGTGGCTGGCTTGGCAGGCTGCGCCAGTGCGCCACCACAAGCCGCGCAAGATGCAGCGGCTTCGGCAGCAACAGCGGGTACGGCAAGCAAAACCCGAATCGAACGCGCAGCGGACCTGCCACGCTTTAGTTACCCGGTCAGCGGCGATCTGGTCGCTTTGATGAACGACCCGGTGCGCTTTAAACCTTTGGTGCAACAACTCAAGCAAGACCAGGAAGGTGTGTTGGCGCAGTTTGACATTGCTGAAACTGCCACCCAGCGCCAGTATTTAGGGCTTTTGTCCCAGGTCGCCATGCTGGAGGGGCGTTACACCGACGCGCTGGCGCTCGCGGCGCAAATTAAGGTCTTGCAAGAAAAGCCCGCTGAAAAGCTGATGTCGGGCCTGGTGACCCGTGCCGCCGCTGCCGCCGCGCTCAAGCACAACTCGCGCGACTCGGCCGCCTACAAGCAAGAGGTGGCCAATTTCATTCGCACCGAACTCAACGGCATGCCATTTGCCGTGGTGCAAAACGATGTCATGCGGTTCAAGGCGTCTGCCGAGTTTTTGGGCGAAGGGCTCATCACCGGGCGGATTCGCGAAGTTTTGCAACCCATTGCGGCGCAAACCGGCGCGCTTAGCTCTGACATGGCCCCCACTTTGGTGTCTAGCCAGTACGCACTGACCTATGTTTTGCCCCTGAAAGACACGCTGGTCGCCACTTACGGCGCTTACCTTAAGGCCAATCAGGCAGACAAGCCCAACATTTGGGCTGCCCGCGACATTGCGCTGCCTGCGGGGCGCGACTTCAAGCCTGTGGTGCTGGCCGTGTGGGACAGCGGCGTGGACCCGGCTTTGTTTGCCCAGCAACGCCTAACTGCCGCCGTCGCCAGCTCGGGAGTCAACACCAGCGGCAGAGTTGACGCAAGTTTCATTGCGTTTGACAAGTACAGCCTGCCTGCCAACACCGAACTGCTGCCCATCACGCCCGAGGTGCAAGCCAACTTGGTGCAAATGCAAAACCGCAGCAAAGGCTTGTCAGACGCGCAGGCCAACATTGAAAGCAGCGAAGCCACTGAGGTCAAAACCTACTTGTCGGGCCTGAAGCCTGCTGACTACAAAAATGCCATTGAGGCGCTAACCCTGACCGGCAACTACCAGCACGGCACCCACGTGGCAGGCATCGCGCTGGCAGGCAACCCGTATGCGCGCCTGGTCAACGCGCGCATCGGCTTTGGCCACACTTTGCTGCCCGACCCCTGCCCCACGCCCGAACTTGAAGCACGCGGCGTGCGCGCGATTGCCGCTTATGTCGATTTCATGAAGAAAACCGGCGTTCAGGTGGCCAACATGAGCTGGGGAGGCCAAGTGAAATCATACGAAACCTCGCTTGAGCAATGCAACATTGGCAAAGACGCGGCCGAGCGCAAAACCCTGGCGCGCGGGTACTTTCAGGCCCGATGGGACGGCTTGAAGGCCGCCATGGCCACCGCGCCCGGCATTGTGTTTGTAGCTGCAGCCGGCAACAGCGGCAACGACGCAACTTTCAACGAAGCCTACCCCGCCAGCATCGTGTTGCCCAACCTGATCACCGTGGGCGCGGTCGACAAGTCGGGCGACGAAGCCGCCTTCACCAGCTACGGCCCCACCGTGGCCGTGCATGCCAACGGTTACCAGGTGGACAGCTTTGTCCCCGGTGGCGACCGCGTCGCATTTTCAGGCACGTCCATGGCCGCGCCACAAGTGGCCAATCTGGCCGCCAAACTGCTGGCCGTGAACCCAATTTTGACGCCTATCGAGGTGATTGGCCTGATCAAAAGCACCGCAGAAAAAACCGCCGATGGTCGGCGCACTTTGATCAACCCGGCCAAGGCGCTGGCGGTGGCGGGGTTTCGGTGATTCGAGGATTCGGGAATTCAGTGATTTGAGGAGTTTTTGACCCAATCACCTTTCGACGTCAAACCGACTCAACCCGTTGCCATTCTCATTTCAAATCAGAGAAAACCCATGACACGCTTTCGACTTCAACTTCTTGCATGGAGCTTTGTCGCGGCAATGCTGCCCGGACTAGCGGCTGCGCAGGGTTACCCCAACAAACCGGTGCGCCTGGTTGTGCCTTTCGCCCCCGGAGGCACCACCGACCTGTTGGCGAGGTCCCTTTCCGAGAAGATGGGCGCGGCCTTGGGTCAGCCTGTTATTGTGGAAAATAGGGCAGGTGCTGGCGGGGCAATTGGCGCGGCGGAAGTCTCCAGGTCACCACCTGACGGCTACACGCTGCTCATGTCTTCGGTATCAACAATGGCCGCCAACCCGGCTATCAACCCCGCTACCCCTTACGACCCGATCAAAGACTTCGTCCACGTCAGCAACGTCGCTGCAACGCCCAATGTCATCGCTGTCCATCCATCGTTTCCTGCCAAAGACTACAAAGCCTTTCTCGTCACACTTCAGAAAGACCCTGGCAAGTACAGCTTTGGCACCGCTGGCAATGGCACCGTTGGCCATTTGCTGGCCGAGCTTTACAAAAGCAAGGCCAAGGTCTATGTCACCCACATTCCCTATCGCGGCTCTGGTCCTGCGCTGAACGATGTCGTTGCCGGGCAATTGCCAATTGTTGTTGACAACCTTCCCTCTGCGCTGCCGTTCATCAAAGAGAAGCGTTTGATTCCTATCGTCGTGGCGGCGCCGAAACGCCTGGCCAATCTGCCAGATGTGCCGACATTCGCCGAAGTGGGGCTTGCGTCGGTGAACCGCATGTCCTTTCTGGGTGTATCTGCGCCCAAAGGAACGCCAAAGGAGGTAGTCGACAAGTTGAATGCTGCGGTGCGGGCCGCCATTACCGACACTAGTGTAAAAGGGCGCATCGAAGCCACGGGCGCCATTGTGGTCGGCAACTCCACCGAGGAATACCAGAAGCAGGTAAGCGACGAATTGTCCATCTACCAGCGCGTAGTCATGGCGCAGAAGCTGAAATTGGAGTAACTCGTTTTGGTCGGCACCCCCTTGTGGAGGCACTGGATAGCATGCAGCACAGCACGCAGCCCGCACGACTGAGCCTGCACTGGCGAGGGACGGCAAGCCCGCACCGCCACATACATTACGAGCGGACTCAGAGCGCGGTCACCACACACTCAAGATACGCAGATCTGCCCGTGGAAACGGGGCAAGATCAATTCCAAGTCGTGCGTCGTAAACATCAAACCACCCAGCCAACGTTTCAGGGAAATCGAAAATGGATCAACATTGGAAGACAGTCGCCTCTCTGTTCCTGGCCCTGTGCAGCTTATGCGCCTGTAGCTCATACGAAACAAGACCTATTGTCGACGTCAGCGGGGCACCACTTGGTGGCAGTGTTGCCAAACTTGAGCGCATTGACCTCGGCGGAGCGCCCCAGTGGATATTGATTCGCGGCAACAACGCCAGTAACCCCATATTGCTTAAGGTTCACGGTGGTCCAGGCCAAGCGGAGATGGCAACCGTAGGACTCAATCGCTTGCTAGAAAAAGACTTTGTGGTCGTGGAATGGGATCAGCGTGGCGCTGGCAAGTCGGCGGACAGCATTGACCCTGCCGCCTCAATGAGCCTGAACCAGATCGTTGCCGACACGGTGGAACTAACTGAGCTGCTGCTCAAGCGCTTTGATCAAAAGTCTTTGATACTCGTCGGCCACTCCTGGGGCAGCGTCGTCGGAATGAAGGCGGTTCACAGACGACCTGACTTGTATCGAGCCTTTGTTAGCACTGGGCAGATCGCCAACTATTCGCAAGGCTTGCTTGCCGGATACGACTTCCTGCTTCTTGAGGCTGCTCGTCGCAATAGCGCCGCGGCGTCGCGCGATCTGCAACAGATTGGCAGACCGCCCTATGTGGGGAACGACAGCACATCGAAACGAGAAACTCATGGTCGCTGGCTGATGGACTTTGGTGCGCTGTGGCACAGCGCCGAGAAGTTTGACCGCGTTGGTTGGATGATTTCCGCCGTTGAGTACTCTTGGCCCGAGAAGTTGCGCTTTACCGGTGCTTCGGAGAAAGCATTCAAGATGCTATTGCCGGATCTACTTTCAGTTGACTTGAACACCTCGGTTCCTGCGGTGAAAGTTCCTGTTTACTTTGCAGCTGGGCGCTATGACTACCTGGCACCTACCAAGGTATCGAATGACTACTTCACACGCTTAGTGGCTCCGCAAAAAGAGTGGGTTTGGTTTGAAAATTCAGCGCACTTTCCGCAGTGGGAAGAAGTAGAAAAATTCCACGATTTCTTGACACAGAAAGTTCTGCGCGACACGATTCCGTGAGTCATTTGCCGAATCTGATGTTCATCTCTTAACAAAAACCAGTGCGGTCGACCGAAAATTAACCCGGCTGTATAAAGTCAGCTAATCTGCTCTTCAACAAAGCGAGTGGGTGCCCACATTGGATTTTTGGACAAACGGCAAATGTCAGCCCAAGCTCGGCGCCCAGCCCAGTTAAACATCGGCACCAAAACGGCGCAGCCCCAGCCAACCGGATCACATTGGCGCAGCGCTTAAGCCCAGTTGCCTCTATGACGAACAGGCCGCCCTAAGCCGCCGTAGGAATCAGTGTCGGAGCTCAATTGACGAGTCGGCCGGATTTCGACCAATGAGTGCGTCGCCTATTAGCTATATTTAACATAGCAGACTATCTATATTATTCGGGATCTGGAAATCGATTTAATTCACATTTATTGTTCAAAGCCGATTTCTGGGCATATTCACATAAATTTACCACAATTGTAGTAAAATTGAACTACGCCAGGGCGGTCACTTTGAGGAGCAAGCCGACATCAGCCGAAAAATTTCGGTGTGGATTTGCCGCCCCGCCCGGTCGCAGGGCCGTTGAGCCTAGCGTAGGCGGTTCCACCAAACTTGGGTGAGAAAGGCAGCTGACCCAAACATCGGTTGAATGCATTGCTACATATTGCGTAGCGCTGTTTCAAATTGATCTGGCACTCTAAGTGGTCAAAATGGTAAATGCGGCGCTTGATCAGCGTCATTCGCCCATGCCATACTTGCCCCAACCCGTGGCGCAGTTGGCTTCATGGGATGAAAGTTTCCTGTCCATTTTCTAGCCGCCCACGCCCCTACTATGTTGCCATTTGATGCTGCCCGCTGGCGCGTTCTGTCGGTAGCGCTGGATGAGCTTTTGTCTTTGCCCCTGCCCGAGCGCGAGACGCGCTTGCAGGGCTTGGCGCAGCACGACCCCAGCGCAGCAGCGCAACTGCGCGCGCTGCTACAAGCCGATGCGGCTGCGCAGGACGACGGTTTCTTGCAGGGGGTAGCCGATGTACCTGCGCCCAGCATGCATCTGAAGCCGGGTGAACGTGTCGGCGCCTGGAAGCTGTGCGAGCCAGTGGGTGAGGGAGGCATGGGCGAGGTCTGGCGGGCACAGCGTCATGACGGCCGCTATGAGGGCGACGCGGCCATCAAATTTCTCAAACCAGGGCATCGCGACCAGACCATGCAGGAGCGTTTTCGGCGCGAAGGTGCCCTGCTGGCACGTCTGCGCCACCCCGGCATCGCGCAGTTGCTGGACGCTGGTATCACCTCCGATGGCCAGCCCTACCTGGTACTGGAATGGGTGGGTGGCCAACGCATTGACCAATGGTGCGACACGCAGCGATTGACGCTGCATGCCCGTATCCGCTTGTTCCTGCAGGTGCTCGCTGCGGTGAGCGCGGCACACAGTCTGCTGGTAATTCACCGCGACCTGAAGCCGTCCAACATCCTGGTGGACGCGCAGGGCGCCATCAAATTGCTTGACTTCGGTATCGCCAAGCTGCTGGACGAAGACACAGCCGCGCAACTGACCCGCGACGGTGGCTTTGCAATGACGCCCGAGTTTGCTGCGCCCGAGCAATTCGGAAGCGGTGCGCTGGGCGTGACCACCGATGTGTACGCCCTGGGCGTGGTGCTGTTTGTGCTGCTCACTGCCCAGCACCCCAGTGGCTTGCATGGCCAAACCAACCCGCTGGCCTACCTGCGTGCAGCCACTGAAGGCCCGCAACGCCGTGCCAGTGCGGCCACCGCTTCGGCGCTGGACGCGCGGTTACTGACCGGTGACCTGGACAACATCCTGGCCTGCGCCATGTCGGCCGTACCCGATCAGCGTTATGCCAGTGTGCAGGCCCTGGCAGACGATTTGCAGCGCCACCTGGAGCACCGCCCGGTGGCTGCGCGGCGAGCCAGCTTGAGCGAGCGTGCGCGCCTGTTTGTACGGCGAAACCGGCTGCCCGTGGCGCTGGCTGGCTTGGCCACCGTGGCGGTATTGGCCGGCCTCGCCGGGACGCTGACCATGGCCTGGCAAGCGCAACGCAGTGCGGCATTGGCGCAGGAGGAAACACGCCGCGCCGATGCCCTGGCCCAGGCTGCCGTGGCCCAGCGTGATGTGGCCTTGCAAGAGATGACCAAGGCGCAGCGCTTGAACGAATTGTTCCGTTTTTTGGCGCTGGGTTCGCCCAATGGGGGCGATTTGCCGATGTTGGAAGTGCTCAAGCGCAGCGCCCACTACATCGATGAGCGTGAGGGCCTGGACGCTGGCCAACGGGCCTTGCTGCTGGCCACGCTGGCTGAGCATGTGACGGGGCTCGACCAATGGCATCTGGCTGCACAGTTGTTGCAGCGGGCCGAAGTGCACGCTGCGGCCACCATCGACAGCGCGGCACGGGCCATGGTGGCCTGTAATTTGTCCACCGTGCAAGTGATCTCTGGCGATTTCGCTGCGGCCAGTGAGTCGGCACGCCGGGGCTTGCAGGCATTGGGCGACGGCGCTGGCCATGTATCTACCCGCATCAGTTGCCTGCAAACCGGCGAGTGGGTGGCCCGCGAGATGGGTGACACGGCCCTGTCGGTGCAGCGCATCGAACTGGCCGTGCGCCTCAATGAACAGTTGCCGGTGCCTGACCCGATGTCACTGCACGACACGCTGTCCCACGCCGCCATGGCTTACCAATTCGCCGGACGAATCGAAGAGGCTGTTCGCAGCAATGAGCGCAGTGCCGCTCTGTTGGCGTCGTTGCGCATGGGCAATACAGCGACTGCCGATGTGGTGACCAGCAACTGGGCCAGCCTGTGGGCCTATGTGGGGCGCCCCTTGCAAGGTATGGCACTTGCGGACAAAGCGCGCCAAATCCGCAATTCAGGCCTTGGTGATGCGCTGAATACCGGTCCGGGTTTTGCCTACGACGACATCAGCTTGCAGCAACTGGGCCGCTTGCCCGAAGCCCTGGCCTTCTCTGACCAATCAATTTCGTTCATGGACCGTATGGGCCACTGGCTTGGGGCCAATGTGGGACGCATGAGTCGTGTGGCCATCCTGCGCAAAATGGGTCGACTTGATGCCGCCACGGCCTTGATCACCGAGACCCTCCAGCGCCTAGGCACCCTGCCGCCCAGCAACTATCATTTCGGGCTGCTGCGTGCCGAGCAGGGCTTGATAGCAGCACAGCGCGGGCAGGCAAAGCGTGCCACTGAGCTGCTCGACGAGGCCGTGGCACTGCTTCGAGCCAGCAGCAACGGCGCGCTCTTCTTGCCGCCAACCTTGCTGCGCCGAGCGGAATTTCACTTGGCCCAAGGCCGTCTGGACGCCGCCGAGCAGGATGCAAGTGATGCCCAGGGTCTGTTGAACGCTTCGCTGGGTCCGGCCTTGCTGTCCATGCACCACGGCGATGCCCTGATGGTGCTGGGCCGGGTGGCGGCGCGACGCGGGCAGACGGACGATGCGCAAGCCCAGTTCAAGGCTGCTAGCGTGCAATACGCTGACAGCCTTGGCCCGCAAAACCGCAAAGCCTTGGAAGCGGCGAAGCTGGTGCTGTCGCGGTAGGCCCCAGGGCCTTCACACCACTGCGAGGGCTCTGACGCGTTCGTGTCGGAGTCGGTCGATGTAGCATTTAGTGCGCACGTACAGGCAAATCACTCTTAAATTACTATAATTTATATAGCAAACTATCCATATTATTCGAGAGCTAGAGGCCTATTCGATTCACAATTTGGCCAGAAACTCGCTTTTCGCTCATTTTGAAGGCATATTTACCACAATTGTGGTAAATTTCGCATGTTTTAAGGTATTCGGCCGTTTTGCGCACTACAAACGCCTACTGGTGCTTAAAAACATGCGCAAAACTGCGGCTGACCTCCAGCACTTCGCTGTGTTGCTTCATGCTGACCCGTTGGCGGCCCATTTCATCGCGCTGCACGCCGGCAATGGCGCTGACGTTGACAATCGTGGAGCGGTGAATTTGCCAAAACTGCTGGGCGTCAAGCTGGCAAATCAGGTCGCGGATCGGGGTTCGGATGAAGGCCTCTTGGTCGAGCAGTTGCAGGCGGGTGTACTTTTCGTCTGATCTGAAGAACAGCACGTCGTCCACACAAATTAGCTTGGTGGTGCTGCCGGTGCTGCACTGCAACCAGCGCAGATTGGGGGCGGCTTTGTCGGCATTCAGGCGCTGCTGCAGTTGGGCCAGGGTTTGCAGCAGGGCGTCTTGCGAACTGGTTTGTGCCGCGCTGAACACCGACGGGGCCGGCCCTTTGTGCAAACCCTGCGCGCCGCCCGTGGCTTGAGCCGCGTCCGCTCTGGTTTTGGTCAATCGGGTTTTCAACCTGGCCACGGTTTTGTCCAGCCGCTGGCGGTCCACGGGTTTGAGCAAATAGTCCACCGCGCCTTGCTCAAAAGCGGTCACGGCGTATTCGTCATAGGCAGTGACAAACACCACCTCGCCCTGCCAATCGTCCAGCGCCACGATCTCCCGCGCGGCCTCAATGCCCGTGAGCCCTGGCATGCGAATGTCCAAAAAAAGCACATCGGGGCGCAGCTGGTCGGCCAGCTTCACGGCTTCCAAACCATCGCGGGCGACACCAACTATTTCAAGATCAGGCCAGCTTTCGCCAAGGCGGGTTTGCAACTGCTCGCGCAGCAGGCGTTCGTCGTCGGCAATCAGAGCGGTGAAGGGCTTCATGGGCTGCATGGTATTTCAGATGAAACCATCGGTCGAATGCGTTTGCGGCCGGTAAGGAATCGTCAACCGCACCTGGGTGCCGCCTTCGTGCCCCGAGCGCAGTTCCATGCGGCTCGCCCCAGGGTACAGCAGCGCCAGGCGGCTGCGAATGTTGTCCAACCCCAGGCCAGTGCCGTTTTTGCTGTTGCCAAAAATATTACCATCGGGCAGCCCTACCCCGGTGTCGTTCACGTCCACACGCAGTTGCTGGTCCACAATTTCAGCGGTCACAGTGATGCGGCCGCCTTCGGGTTTGGGCTCAATGCCGTGCTTGATGGCGTTTTCAATCAGCGTTTGCAGCACCATGGGCGGAAACACGGCCGATTCCAGGTTAGCGGGCACTGTGATTTCAAAATCCAGCCGGTCTTCGATGCGCAGCTTCAGCAGTTGAAGGTACGAGCGGATCAAGGCCAGCTCGCGCCCCAATGTCGATGACTCCTGGCGCATTTGCGGCAGCGCCGCCCGCAGGTAGGTGATCAGCGTTTTTTGCATGACGGATGCGCGCTTGGCATCGGTTTCAATCAAATAGTCCACCGCCGCCAGGGTGTTGAACAAAAAGTGCGGCTCCACCTGGGCTTGCAAGAGCTTGAGGCGGGCTTGCACCAGTTGGCGTTGCAGGGCTTCGTGGTCAGCCGAATCAGTGGCTTCTCGCACTTTGGCATCGGCCTCGGCCGACTTGCGCACGATGATTTTGGACGCAATCAGGTAGCCAAACAAGGCGATCAGGGTGATGGAGAACAGGTCGCCAATGAAGCCGCCAAAGGTGCGTTTGATGACTGACCTGCCGGAATAAGGTTTGCCGTCTTCGTCGTCTTCATCGTCGCCAATGTCGATGCGAACCGAACCCTTGCCTTTGGCGTTACTTTGGCTGTCGCTGGAGCCATCCTGCGACGAGTTGGGCATTGTGGGTGTCGTGGGTGTCGTGGGTGTCGTGGGTGTCGCGGGTGTTGTCGGGGAAGGCGGTTGGGTAGGGTCGCCTGCGGCTGGCGGCGAACCAGGCTCTGGTGGCACGCCGGGCGTAGCGGATGTGGCAGGTGATGCGGGCGCTGCGGGAGCCGTCTGCTGGGCTGGCGCAGACTTTTTGACCCGTTTGCCATCGCAAATGACGATGCCACCGTTTTTGCCTCCAATGCGAATTTCATCGCCTTCGCAGTCGTGTGATTTGCCCGCTTTCTCGTTGCCCTCTTTGGCGGTTCGGGTCACTGCTACGGTGGGTTCTTTGTCGTGGCGCAAATCCAGAATGTCACGAATCATTTGGCTCACGATCACCACGATCAGGATCAAGCCGAAGATGCGCCACCACGACATGGTGGCCGCCTTTTCGCCAATGGTGGCGTTCAGCCGCCGCAGAAAGGCCATGAGTTCTGACTTGCTGTTGCCAGGGGGTGGAGTGTTCATAGTGTCAAATCAGGTCAGAGAGTGTCGAAAGCGTGAAATGCGTCGAGCTTACAGCTTGGCAGAAGGCGGTTTGACGCCCGATTCGGCGACTTTGGCTTCTGCCGCTGGGGCAACCGTGGCTGCAGTGACCGCCGCCAACCTGCCCTGCGCGCCCCACCGGTCGTCCGCCAGCCGCGTCAGGCAGGCGTCGCGCGAACCTGCCACTTGAAACGTGGTGGTGATTGCGCTGAACGTCCCCCAGCTGACCAGCACGGCTGCGGCCAATGCCACCAACTTGGGGGACTTGATTTGAAAAGCGGTCATGGTCGGCTCCTAAAGTGAATGTTTGCAAAACAAGCGGCAGGGTGGTGTCGATTCCCCCGCTGTTGTCCATGGCTGCGAATGTAATTTCGGGCCAAAACTCGTGCGCTGGGTTTGCGACGAACTGCGCGGGGCTGCGAAATTCGGTCAATTTGGGGGAATAAGCGGGGCGCGAATGTGGCGCGGACTTGCTGCGGGTCAGTGCTGGGACGGGCCGAATCGGAGCAAAACCGAGGTTGCGCAAACAGAATTGCCACCCAAAACAGCGTAAAAACAGCAAAGACAGCACAAATTCCGAAAAAAGAACCTGCAGGTTCTTTTTTACAAAATAAGTGTCAGAAAGCTCAAAATATGATTGAAAAATGGCACTAGCTCTCGTAGAATATAAGTAATTAGCTATACTATTAATAGCAAATTAAGCGTTCATCCTAACGCTCTATGTTCTGAGGAATTTGCCGTGCTGCCAGCCCTGAAACCCGTTTTACGGCGTGTTGCCGTGGCCTCACTCGCCATGTTTGCTTTGGGGGCCATGGGTGCGCCGACCCTGGGGGACAACGTGCTGCGCGCACCCGTGCGCAACGTCACTAGCCAGTACCACGGCGTCACGGTGATAGACCCCTACCGCTACATGGAAAACGTCCGCAACCCGCAGGTGCAAGCTTGGCTGAAGGCGCAGGGCGACGCGGCCCGCCAGGCGCTTGACGCCCTGCCCGTGCGCGAGTCCCTGCTGCAAAGCATTCAAGCCCTGGACGCGCAGCGCGGCGACGTGGTGGGCAGCGTGGTGCGTTTGCCCTTGGCCGACGCTGCCGTCAGCCAGCCAGCCGAGCAATTTTTCTATCTGAAGCGCGTCAAGGGCGAGCGCCAGTCCAAGCTCTTTGTCCGCGACGGCCTGCAAGGCGCTGAGCGGGTTTTGATCGACACAGAAAAGCAGGCCAAAAGCACCGGGGTGCCGCACGCCATCAACTACTTTTCCCCCTCGTGGGACGGCAAGTTCATCGCTTACGGCATGTCGGCTGGCGGGTCAGAAGACGCATCGCTTTACGTCATGAATGTCGCCACCGGCAAAACCATGGGCCAACCCGTGCCGCGCGTGCCCGACGGCACCATCGGCTGGCTGCCAGACAGCCTGTCGCTTACCTACAACCAGCTTAAAAAGCTCAAAAAAGGCGAGCCCGACACCGAAACCTACATGGACAGCCGGGTCATGTGGCTCAA
>JANPCR010000324.1:0-3761 GCA_031431035.1 Rhodoferax sp. | reverse complement strand
AGTAATTTGGGCTCACAGGCGATGGCCATTGCAATCATCACCCGCTGTTGCTGCCCGCCTGAAAGCTCATGCGGGTAAGACTTCAGGCGTTCCTTGGGGTTGGGTATACCAACTTCGGTCATCAAATCCAGGGTGCGATCCAAGGCCACTTTGCTGCTTAAGCCCATGTGAATGCGCAGCACTTCCGAGATTTGATTACCCACGGTGAACACCGGGTTCAAGGAACTCATGGGTTCCTGGAACACGACCGAGATATCTTTGCCGCGCAATTGGCGCATGTCTTCAATCGGGGTGGTCAGCAGGTCGCGCCCCTGGTACAAAACCTTGCTACTGGAAGCCACGATGGCGTTGTCAGGCAGCAAGCGCACGATGCTCATGGCCGTTACGCTCTTGCCACTGCCCGATTCACCTACCAAGGCTACCGTGCTGTTTTCAGGAATGTCAAAGCTCACACCCTTCACGGCGTCTGCTGTGTGGGTTTTGCTCATGCGAAAGGAAACCCGCAGGTCTTGCACGCTGATCAGCGGCGTCGCCAAGTTAATCGTTGAATTTGTCATGATTTGGGTGTCTGTGCTCAGCGCAGTTTGGGGTCCAGCGCGTCGCGCAGGGCATCGGTCAACAGCGCAAAGGCCGTCACAAAACTCGCCATGAAGACGGTGGCTGCAACCAGTTGCCACCATTTGCCCTGCACCAATTCGGTTTGCACCTCAGACAGCATGGTGCCCCAACTGACCATGTCGATGGGAACCCCAAGCCCCAAAAACGACAAAATCACTTCGGCTTTGATAAAACCCACCACATGAAGACTGAGCTGTACCAGCACCACGTGGCTGATGTTGGGCAAGATGTGCGTGAACATGCGTGACATGTGCGATGCGCCAATGGCTTGTGCAGCCATCACGTATTCGCGCACGCGATGTTTCATGTATTCGGCGCGAACCAGGCGGTAAATGCCGGTCCATCCGACCAGGCTCAAAATAATCACCACGGTCCAAATGCCGCTGCCCAAGGTGCCTGCCAGAGGGCCAGACTTTAAAACAGCAGCCAGGGCAAAAATCAGCAAAATGTACGGGATGGCGGTGAAAACGTTGTAGACCCATTCCAGAACGTCATCGACAGCACCGCCAAAGTAGCCCGCAATCGCACCCAAAATAGTGCCTATCAAGGTAGCAAACAGGGCGGCTGCCAAGCCCACGGTAATCGACACCTGCGCACCTTTAATGGCTTTGCTCAACACGTCACGACCTAATTGGTCCGCCCCAAAGGGCAGGGTGTCGGCCTTCACCGTGTCGGTGGAGGTGAATTTGGACGCTCGCTCTGCCCATTCTTTGTAACGCGGGGCCAGGGGGTCGATATCGCTGATGTCAACCGCCGCGCCAGCGACCTTTTCGACCACAGCCGACTGCGAGCCATCCACAATCTTGCCAATAAAGTGTGGCGGGGCAAAAGGCGTGCCGACTTCCTTTTGCCAGTTTTTTCCAATCAAACCCAGCTGCGCAAGCAACACCAATCCAATGAAAAACAGCGCGACGTAGAGCGAAACCATGCCCACTCGGTCATTTTTAAGCCGCGTCCAGGCTTGAGCCCACACGCCGGGAGATTTGGGCAAAGCGCTCAACACAGCGGGTGAACCAGATGGAGCGTCCGCAGGCGCCAGGGTTGCAGCAGTGTTCATTTCAACGTCACCCTTGGGTCAACAAATTTGTACAAAACGTCGGTGATCAAGTTAATCACCATGGTGAGTGCCGCCAAGTAAACGGTGGCAGCCTGAATCACCGGGTAATCGCTGCGGTTCACAGCAACCAAGATTTCGCGGCCAAGGCCGGGAATCGAGAAAAACACCTCGATCAGGAAAGAACCGATGAAAACGCCGGGCAGGCCGGTGGCCACGTTGGTCAAAATCGGAATCATCGCGTTGCGCAGCACATGCTTGAACAAAATCTTGTTTTCAGTCACGCCCTTGGCGCGGGCTGTGCGCACGTAGTCCTGGCCAATTTCATCGAGAAAAAAGCTGCGGTAAAGCCGGGTTTGCGGGGCCAGGCTGACCATCACCGCCAAAAACACGGGCAAGGGCGCATAAGTGATCAAATTTTTCCAAACGCTGTTGCTCCAGCCTTGCACCGGGAACCAGCCGAGCAAAAAGCCAAACACATACTGACCCACAATGATGTAGACCAAAAAGCTGATGGACAGCGCCACGGTTGTGATGATCATGATGGCGCGGTCAGTCAGGCTGCCGCGCACATAGGCCACAGCCAGGCCTGCCACGATCGCCAAAATCACTTCCAGTACCAAAATCGGCACCATGATGGTGAGCGTGGCGGGCAAGCGGGTGGCGAAAATGTTGGAAATCGCCTCATTCGTGGTCCAGCTTTTGCCCCACTCGAAGGTGAAAATCTGTTGGATAAAAATCCAAAGCTGCTCCCAAACTGACTTGTCCAGGCCCAATTGCGCCCGCAAAGACGCAATCCGGGCGGGCGAGGCGTTCAGGCCCGCCATCACCTCGGCTGGGTCGCCACCAAAAAATTTGAACAAAAAGAACACCAGCAGGATCACACCCAAGAGGGTGGGCACCATCTGCCAGAGGCGTCGCAGGATGTAGGAGAGCATATGAATCTGTCTGACTGGGGGAAACGCCCATGGAAAATACCAACGGGGGCGATTATGCTTCCATCTGTTTGATTCGGCATTGGTGATTGCGACTATGAAAAATATGTACCGTCAGGGGTTTTTTGCAGTAGGACTGCTGTTTGGGTTAGCAATGTCGGGCTTGAGCCCGGCAGCGGCTCAAAGTAAATCGGCAGACAAACCCGCTGAAAAAGTCTTGCGCTACGCATTTCCGATTGCCGAGACGGGCTTTGACCCTGCGCAGGTGTCAGATTTGTATTCGCGCATCATCAATGCCAATATTTTTGATGCGCTGTATGGCTACGACTACCTGGCGCGCCCCATCAAGGTCAAGCCCAATTTGGCGGCGGCCTTGCCAGAAGTCAGCGCTGATTTTAAGACTTTCACTATCAAGATCAAGCCAGGCATCTATTACGCGGACGACCCGGCCTTTGGCGGCAAAAAGCGCGAATTGACGGCAATGGACGTGGCTTACACGTACAAGCGGTTTTTTGATCCCAAAACCAAAAGCCCCGTTTTCACCGACTGGGACGAGGAAAAGTTGCTGGGCATGGGCGAACTGCGCAAAGACTCTGAAAAGCCCGGAGCCAAGTTCAACTACGACAAAGAGGTTGAAGGCATTCGCGCGCTGGATCGCTACACCTTGCAAATGAAATCGTCTGAAACGCGGCCGCGCTTGCTTTACTTGTTGGCCGACCCGGGTTCCGGCGGTATTGTGGCGCGTGAGGTGGTTGAAAAATACGGCGACAAAATTATGGAGCATCCGGTGGGCACGGGCCCTTACATGCTGGACCAGTGGAAGCGGTCGTCCAAAATCACCTTTGTCAAAAACCCGAACTATCGGGAAGAGTTTTTTGACGAGCAGGCCCCCGCCACCGATGCGCGCTCCCAAGCCATTGCCCAGCACATGAAAGGCAAGAAGCTACCCATGATCGACCGCATTGAGGTCTCCATCATTGAAGAGGCCCAGCCGCGTTGGTTATCGTTTCTGGGTGGTGAGTTTGATTTGTTAGAGCGCTTGCCCAATGCGTTCGCCTACCAGGTCACGCCCAATAACAAGCTGTCCGTGTCCTATCTGTGGAATGACAAGATCCGGGGTCACCGGCGGGATACCAGTGAGCGCATCGAGGACG
>JANPCR010000323.1:0-47682 GCA_031431035.1 Rhodoferax sp. | reverse complement strand
GTATTCGTAATTGGGGGCAATCGTTGCCCAGCGTTTGGCCGGAAACTTGGCGGCCTCTTCGACCAGCATGGCCGCTTGCATGTAGGTGCTGGCCCGCAGGCGAAAGGTGTAGCGGTTGCCTTTTTCCCAGACGATGGCATCGGTCAAAGGCTCGCTGGCCACAAACAGGCGCTTGTTTTTTTGTGCATGGTCAGCCAAAGCCAAGCCCACGTTGGACAAAAAACCACCCGCTAAAACATCCACCTTTTCGTTGGCCGTCAGCTCTAAGGCATGTTTCAGCGCTTCTTCAGGCTTTCCGCCATCGTCGCGGGCAATGACTTCAATCTGGCGACCCAATAGGCCCCCCGAGGCGTTGATTTGCTCTACCGCCAATTGCCAACCCTGCCGGTAAGGCACGGTGAACTGAGGAATATTGGAATAGCTGTTGATTTCGCCAATTTTGATAGGCTTGGGCTGGGCGAACGCGGTGGTTGTGGCGGCGATCGTGGCCGTCACCGTGACAAAAATAAGCAAGGAAGGCGGCAGTGATTTCATGAATTCTCCAAAGGGCTGTGGACTGTAACTGGTTTTGGCACTTTGCTTCAGGCGCTTAACCCATCGCGCAAGCATCAAGTATCAGCGCTCTTTGAGGTAAGGTCGACCTAGTGCCTTTGGAGCAACCGCTTTGCCAATAAAACCCGCCAGCAGCACAACCGTCAGCACGTAGGGCATGGCTTGAATCACTTGAACCGGCACTTCCCCGATACCCGGCAAGCGAACTCCCTGTAGGCGGATGGCTGCCGCATCCAGAAAGCCAAAAAGCAAACAAGCCCACAGCGCTCCAACTGGGTGCCAGCGTCCAAATATCAAGGCCGCCAGGGCCATAAAACCCCGTCCAGCTGTCATATTGTGCGAGAACGAGGCGCTTTGGGCGAGCACCAAGTAGCTGCCTGCCAGTCCACACAAAATGCCATTGAGGGTGAGAGCCGTGTAACGCAAACCGACCACGGAGAGACCCGCAGAGTCCACCATTTGCGGATTTTCACCAACGGCCCGCAGTCGCAAGCCAAATCGGGTTCGAAAAAGCAACCACCAAGTGGCAGGGACTAACAACAGCGCCAAATAAACCAGAAAGTTGTGGCTTAGCAGTCCTTCACCCAAGACAGAACCCAAAACAGGCACTGACCGCAAATGCTCAGCGGCATTGGGAAACAAGGGTTGTATGCGCACGGCATCAGACACGGCTGGTGTTTGCCCCCCTTGTGCAAACCAGGCTATGCCCAGCACCATGGTCATGCCAGATGCGATTATGTTGATGGCCACACCACTGACCACTTGATCGCCCCGGTGACTCACGCAGGCCAGCCCATGCATCCACGCCAGCAGCACTGCCACTAACATCGCCAATGCTAGCGCGAGCGCGGTCGAACCAAATGCTGCCCCACTGGCACCCGCCACAAAGGCTGCAAACAGCATTTTGCCTTCCAAGCCAATGTCCACCACGCCTGCCCGCTCGGACAAAAGCCCAGCCAATGCACAAAAAATCAACGGCGTTGACACCCGCAAGGTCGAAGCCAGCATGGCCCCCAGCAAAGTCTCATCCATGGGTGGCTCCTGAGGCGTTGGCACCGGACAATTTGTCGAGCGCCCAGCCCACAGGCCTGGCAATCACGTAGGCCATAGCCCCTGAAAAAAGAACTATGAATCCTTGCAGCAAAACCACCATGTCGCGGCTAAAGCCCCGCACCTCAAAAGCCACTTCAGCCCCGCCTTGGTAAAGCGCACCAAACAAAATGCTGGCAAACACGATACCGACCGGGTGGTTGCGCCCCATCAGCGCAACAGCAATGCCGGTGAAGCCCGCGCCGCTGACAAACTCAAGCAGCAGCTTTCCATTGACCCCGGCAATTTCGTTCATGCCGACCATACCGGCCAAGGCACCCGAAATGGCCATGGCAACCACAATTTGGTGTTTGGAATGCACCCCGGCGTACTCGGCCGCGCTAGGGCTTGAACCGACCGCGCGCAGGTGATAGCCATAGCGCGTGTGCCATAAAAACAGATAGACCGCGACGGCTGCCAACAAGGCCAAAACCACGCTGAGATTCAAAGGCGACGAAGGCCACTGCACCCCCACCCAGGCCAGCGCTTCGTGCATGCCCGGTAACTTTGCAGATTCTGCAAACGGCATGCTTTCAACCGACATTACACCCTTCGGGCGCAGGTGGTTGACCAACAGGTACACCAAAACGCTGCTGGCAATAAAGTTGAACATGATCGTGGTGATGACAACATGGCTGCCCCGGTAGGCCTGCAAATACCCCGGCACCACCGCCCACAACATGCCAAACCCAGCGCCAAAAATGAGCATCAGCGGCAGCATCACCCAGGCGGGCAAAAAGGATGCAAACCAAAGCGCGGCCAACCCCGTGCCCAGTCCGCCCATGATCGCCTGACCCTCGCCACCAATATTGAACAAGCCCCCGTGAATGGCCACGGCAACTGCGAGCCCAGTAAAAACAAAGGTGGTAGCGTAATAAAAGGTGTAACTGATGCCGCGTGCCGTGCCAAAGGCCCCACGCACCAGCACAGTGATGACTTCGATCGGGTTTTGACCGACCAACGCCACGACCGCAGCGGCCACCAACAAGGCGACAGCCAGGCAAACGATGGGCAACAGAACAATGTCTGCCCATCTTGGCAAGGGCTTGACCGCGCTCAATGGGTGCCTCCAGTCATTAACATCCCCAATCGTGCTTCGGTGCATTCAGAAATTGAAAGTTCGCCAGTGACCAGGCCCTGGTTCATCACCAACACACGATCGGACAGGGCAAGAATTTCATCAAGCTCGCTGGACACCACCAGAACAGCCCAACCTGCCTCTCGCATGGCGCGAAGCTGAGAGTAAATGAATTCAATCGCTCCTATGTCCACCCCCCGAGTCGGCTGCCCTACCAAAAGCACTTTTGGCGACTGCCCCATTTCACGTGCCAGCACAAGTTTTTGCTGATTGCCACCCGAAAATTTGCTGCTGACAAGCTGCGGGTTGGGTGGTCGCACATCAAATCGCTTCATCAGTTTGGCCGTCGCGTTTCGCATGCGAAGGTGATTCATCCAGCCAAAACGCGCATATTCGGGCAAATCGTCGTAGCCCAAAACGGCTGACTCCCAGGCCGCAAAGCTCATGACCAACGCGCGTGCGTGCCGGTCTTCAGGAACGTGAGCCAGACCCAACTTGCGGGCGGTGAGCGGATCAAGCCAATGACCCGTGGCAAACTCATGGCCATTGAGTTTGAGGCGACCTTCACTGGGTTGCAGCAAGCCGCACAGCACATCCAGCAATTCGCTTTGGCCGTTGCCAGAGACACCAGCCACACCCACAATTTCGCCTGCGCGCAGCTGGAGGTTCAACTTCGACAAACGCAGCACGTTCAGAGAATCGCGCACCGAAATATCAGTGACCTCCAGCAACACGTCACCCACTCGTTTGGGCTCGCCATCGGCACGGCCCATATTGACTTTTCGGCCCACCATGGCCTCGGCCAGTCCTTCAATTGAAGCACTGGCGATTGGTAGCTCTTGCACCACGCCGCCGGCCCGCATTACTGTGACGTGATCGCACAAGGCCATCACTTCACGCAACTTGTGAGTGATCAGCAAAATCGTGGTGCCGGTTTGGCGCAAAACCCGCAACACATCAAACAATTGCAAGGTTTCTTGCGGCGTTAAAACGGCCGTGGGTTCGTCCAAAATCAAAATTTTGGCGCCTCGGTACAGCGCTTTGAGAATCTCTAGCCGCTGGCGGTCGCCCACCGCCAAGTCGGCCACCATACTGTCAAGATTGACCTGCAAGCCGGTTGCCGTCATCAGTTCAACCAATTTGGCCCGAACTTGGCTTCGCGCCCGCATCAGCAACCAATGCGGTTCTGCACCCAGCATGACGTTGTCGAGCGCCGACAAGGTGTCCACCAACATGAAATGCTGATGCACCATACCAATGCCAGCGGCTATCGCTTCGTCTGAATTTTTGAGGCTGACGGGTTTTCCAAGCACCTCAATCCGCCCACTGTCGGCTTGGTAAAACCCGTAAAGCACCGACATCAGGGTGCTTTTGCCGGCCCCGTTTTCACCTACGATGCCGTGGATCGTGCCCGCCTTGACGCTCAGAGTGACTTGGTCGTTGGCGACAACCGCGGCAAAACGCTTGCTGATGCCCGACATCAAAACAGCTGGAGGGCCCAAAGGCCCTCCAGTGCCAACAGTGGCATTTGTTTCAGGCAACAAGTGGATACCTAAATCGCCTTTTTTCTCAATAGAGTCGATGAAAGACTCAAAACTTGCAGGCGTTGTCGGCCATGTAGTCAGCCACTTTGATTTTGCCGCTGATGATGTCGGCCTTGGCTGCGTCAACGCGTTTTTGCATGTCAGCCGTGACCAATTTGGCGTTGTTGGCGTCCATCGCGTAATCAACGCCGCCCTCTTTCAGGCCCAAAACCGACACGCCGGGCTTATGGCCCATGGCCACATTGAACACCGCCACATCGACTCGCTTAAGCATGGAGGTCAACATGGTGCCGGGTTGCAAATGGTTTTGGTTACTGTCCACACCAATGGCCAATTTCGAGCTGTCTTTGGCGGCCTGGTACACGCCTACACCTGTACCGCCTGCGGCTGCGAAAACCACGTCAGCACCTTTAGCAAACTGGGCCTTGGCCAGTTCCCCACCACGCGCCGGGTCATTCCAGGCTGCGCCCGTGGTGCCCGTCATGTTGCCGAAAACTTCAGCTTTGGGGTTGGCAAATTTTGCGCCCTGCTCGTAGCCACATTGAAATTTGCGAATCAGCGGAATGTCCATGCCACCCACGAAGCCTACTTTGCCAGTTTTGCTGGCCATAGCCGCCATGGCACCGACCAAAAAGCTGCCTTCCTGCTCTTTGAAAACCACCGACTGCACGTTCGGCAAGTTCACAACCATGTCAATGATGGCGAATTGCAGCTTGGGGAAGTCTTTGGCTACTTTTTCGATGCTGGACGCCTGACCAAAGCCAATGCCAATGATGGGGCTGGCTCCGCGCTCGGCCATGCGGCGAATAGCTTGCTCGCGCTGCGATTCATTCGAAATTTCGAAATCCAAGTAGGTTTTTCCTGTTTCTTTCTTCCACTTTTCCATGCCACGGTAGGCAGCTTCGTTGAATGACTTGTCGAATTTGCCACCCATGTCAAAAACCACAGCCGGCTCGGCCATGGCAGACACACAGAGCGCAACGGCAGACACCAACAGACCCAAGCGGGCAACAGGTTTGAATTTCATAGCTTCTCTCAATCTTCAAGTGGTTAAAAAGTAAAAAACAATTTCATGCAATGAACGGGACGAATCAACACCCTAGCAAAACCCCAAGCATACCCAAATTTACCGCAGCGCTGGCACCTGCTTCGAGCAAGTGTCGCGGGCACCCGTCAGCACCACAATCAAGGGTTTCCCTATGCCTTTACCTCAATTTGCCTTTCTTTAGCCGCATCTTCAGTCCCTCTTCAATTGCAGTCCAGACAAAACGCCTTAACCCCGCTTCAGGATGACAAGCTCCGCACTGACGGCTGAGGCCAGACGCGCATTGTTCAGTACCAACTCAATATTGGCCGCCAAACTGTCACCGCCCGTCAGCTCGCTGACTCTAGCCAATAAAAACGGGGTAGATTCTTTGCCGCCAATGCCTTGAGACTTTGCTTCGCTCAAGGCCGTCGCAATGGCTTGGTCTATCAGCTTTTCTGGCATCGCAAAAGACTCGGGAATGGGGTTGGCTATCACCATGCCACCCTCAAGCCCCATCGCCCATTTCACATTCAAAACTCGCGCAATGTCCGCTGCAGTGTCCAGTCGGTAGTCCACTGAAAACGAACTGCTTCGGGTAAAAAAGGCGGGTAACACCTTGGTTTGGTAGCCAATCACGGCCACCCCATGGGTCTCCAGGTATTCCAAAGTCAGCGCCAGATCAAGAATTGACTTCACGCCCGCACACACGACCGCGACCTGCGTATGGGCGAGTTCTTGCAAATCGGCAGAAATGTCGAAACTTGCACCAGCGCCTCTATGAACCCCACCAATACCGCCCGTCGCGAACACGCGAATTCCCGCCATGGACGCAACGATCATCGTGGCTGCCACCGTGGTCGCGCCAGTTTTCTTTGACGCCAAGACAAAGGCCAAGTCACGGCGGCTGGCCTTGATCACCTCTTTGCCTTGGCGTCCCAGCAATTCGATGTCTTGTTCGGCCAAACCTGCTTTCAGGCGGCCATTCACTATGGCAACCGTGGCAGGCACGGCCCCGTGGGCCCGCACTTCAGCCTCGACCCGCAGGGCAGTCGCGACGTTCTGCGGATAAGGCATGCCGTGGGAAATAATGGTGGATTCCAACGCCACCACCGGCTGGCCATGGGCCAAAGCCTGTTGAACTTCGGGGGCGATATCGAGAAACTCAGTGGACATGGGTTTTGAAAAATCGTTGTACAGGGTCAACCCCTGGGGAAAGCTGGGTTGGCGAGTGCCGTCATTCTGGAGCGAACTGACGCGGCGCTCAATTCAGTCGAGTTGGCGGAACTGCTTTCGAGTGTAATTTCGGCACAGGCCATCGCCCAATCGACCGCTTCGTTCAATGGTGTTCCCTGCAGACAAGCAAAAACCAAGCCCGCCAGCAAGGCGTCCCCTGCCCCGGAAGTGTTCACCAAATCAGTGCGTCGCACTACGGGCTGATGGCCAACGGGGCTATTTTCATCGCACCAAACAACCCCCAATGGCCCCAAGCTGATTACAACTTGGAACACACCCATCGCCCGCAGGTGGGTGGCTGCAGTTTTAGCAGAGGCTACGCCGTCCACATCCACACCGCTCAGGGCTTGAGCCTCCAGCCGATTGAGCTTGAGCGTGTGAACCCGCGACAGCCAAGGCCGCAACTTGCCGTATTTGGCCACCGACACTGCATCCACAAACCGAGGCGCTTTGCTGCTGTGCTGCAGCAACCAGGCCAAGCTGGCGTCGGACAAATTGCAATCCAAAACCAGCCCTGAAGCCTCAGCGATCAAGCTTTGGTGCGTTTGCAGCACCTCGGGCGTTAAGTGCTCCAAAATTCCCATGTCATTGACGGCAACCGCCATGTCGCCATCGCGCCCATGCACCGAAACGTAGCTGCTGGTTCGCTGCTGCGCCAACACGGTCAGCCCAGCGACCCCAACCCCTGCAGCGCGGGTAAGTTCCCGAACACTTAAGCCAAATGCGTCGTCAGCAATAGCGCTGACCAATTGGGTGTCCAACCCCAAACGGGCCAAATTTTCAGCAATATTGCGGGCAACTCCACCTGGCGCAATGCGAATTGCCCCCGGATTGGAATCGCCCCAGACCCAAGACGCCCCTGAATGCGCCGTGATGTCCATGTTGCAGCCGCCGATCACGGTGACTTTCGGCGGATTGATTCGATCTGAAGGCACAATCAACAAATACCAATTGACGAGATGAACGAATGATACTTGTGGCCGGGTCTGCCAACCTTGATTTTGTGGTGCGCGCCAAGCACATCCCGAGCCCGGGCGAAACGGTGCTGGGTTTTGACTTCAAGACGTTTCCGGGTGGCAAAGGTGCCAACCAGGCGATTGCCTGTGCCCGCGCGGGTGCGGTATCCACCCACATGCTGCTGGCGCTGGGCAACGACGACTTTGCACGGCCGCTGGAAAAGTCGTTGCGCGATGCGAATGTCACGCTGCACATCAAACGCGCGGCAGGTTTGCCGACTGGAACCGCATTCATTTGCGTGAGCGAAGACGCTGAAAACGCCATCACGGTGGCACCCGGTGCCAACGGCGCTTTGCTGCCAGGCGACCTGCCTGACCTGCGCGGCTTTAGCCACCTGCTGATGCAGCTTGAAACCCCCTTGCCCACCGTGTTGGCCTATGCCAAAGCGGCCCACGCCCAGGGCGTCAGAGTCGCGCTGAACGCGGCCCCGGCCCAAAAACTGCCGCCTGAACTGCTGGCGCTGGTTGACTTGTTGATAGTCAATGAGGGCGAATTGGCCGTGGTGGCCGACCACACAGGCGGCGTGACCGAATGCCTGGAACGGCTTCAAGTGCCTTGCGTGGTGGTCACCTTGGGTGTCAAAGGAGCGTTAGCAAAGGTTGACGGCAAGTTGATTGCCCAAGCCGGTTTTTCAGTCAAAGCGGTTGACACGACCGCTGCGGGCGACACCTTTTGCGGCGTTTTTGTTGCGGCCTTGAGCCGGGGCGACACAGTGCCGAACGCGCTGGCCGCCGCCTGTGCTGCGGGTGCGCTGGCCTGCACCCAAGCGGGCGCGCAAACCAGTATTCCGACTCACGCCGAGCTAGTAGAATTTTTGAAGACCGCAACAGTCAAATAATCGCCACGCCCGCACCCGAACCCCTCCATTGAACCCAAATTCTGCCCATCCCATGAAATCCAAAGTCATCTACGACACAGACCCCGGCGTTGACGACGCCATGGCACTTTACTACGCACTGGCCCACCCGGCTATTGACGTGGTGGGCGTCACCACCACTTACGGCAACGTGACGGTGGAGCAGGCGGCGGTGAACGCGCTTTACCTGACGGCCATTGCAGGCCAGTCGATACCTGTCACCCGGGGCGTTAAAAAACCCTGGGTCAAACCTGGTGAAACGCCACCCGCGCACATTCACGGCGCTGACGGTTTGGGCAATTTAGCCAGCCGCGCCGCAACCACCAACACGCTGGATACGAGGTCCAGCGCGCAATTTATTGTGGACATGGCCCGTGCCCACCCAGGTGAAATCACCTTGGTGGCAGTCGGCCCCTTGGGCAATTTGGCCATGGCCTTGAAGCTGGAGCCCAGCTTGCCGCAACTCGTTCGTGAAGTCATTTTGATGGGCGGCACGATCGCCGAGCCAGGCAATGTGTCCCCGGTGGCCGAGGCCAACATTTGGGGCGACCCACACGCGGCCGACCAGGTGTTCACCGCAGGCTGGAAGCTGACCATGGTCGGGCTGGACGTGACCCACCAGGTCATCATGCCGGTGGCGCTGTTTCAAAAAATAGCGGCGCACCAAAAGCACATTGCCACTGACACGCTGTTGCATGCGGTGGGTTTCTATGCTAATTTTTACAGTGATTTGTACCCCCACGTGGCCAAAATTCATGGCTGCTTTGGGCATGATTTGCTGGCTTTTGTGTTTTTAACCAACCCTGAACTTTTCACCCTGGTCACGGGCGGCGTGCGCGTGGCAACCGAGGGCATTGCCCAGGGCCAAACCATGCTGGATCGCAAATCATTCATTGACTACCCGCAAACCGGCTGGGGCAAAACAGTTCCGCCAAGCCAGGTGTGCATGCAAGTGAACGCGCCCGCATGCAACCAGGTGTTTGAAGACGTGCTGATGGGCAACTGGCTCAAACCTTGACGATCCAAGTGCCCGGACCATTCCCAACCTGAAACCGCCTGACCGCAGGACTCGCCATGCAAATTCCCGCCGCTCATTTGCCCGCCACGCATCTCCCCATCGTTGACTACCAGCACCCCAACGCGGCCAAAGACTTTTGCAAAAGTCTGCATGAAACAGGATTTGGCGTGCTGAGCAATCACCCGCTCGAACAAAACCTGGTTGAGGGCATCTACAGCGAATGGTTGGATTTTTTTGCGACTGAGGCCAAAAATGCCTACCCGCAAGACCCAGTCAAACTGGACGGTTATTTTTCTCCCAGCGTTTCGGAAACCGCCAAAAACCACGCCCAACGCGACCTGAAAGAGTTTTTTCACATCTTTCCGTGGGGCCGTTACCCCGCTGAGGTCAGTGATGCGGCCCGCCGTTACTACGCCGCAGGCAGTGCGCTGGCCGCCGAATTGCTGCAGTGGGTGGAAGACAACTCCCCGCCCGAGGTGCGCGCCCGCTATTCCATGCCATTGCCCAAAATGATTGAGGGCTGCCAGCAAACCCTGCTGCGCGTGCTTCATTACCCGCCCCTGCAAGGCACCGAGACGCCTGGCGCCGTGCGCGCGGCGGCCCATGGCGACATCAATTTGCTGACGCTCTTGCCTGCGGCCACCGAGCCTGGCCTGCAAGTGCTGGGAAAAGATGGCGCCTGGTTTGATGTGCCCTGTGACTTTGGTCTCTTGATCGTCAACATTGGCGACATGCTGCAAGAAGCCTCGGGCCACTATTTTCCGTCCACCGTTCACCGGGTATTGAACCCCACTGGCGCGGCTGCCAAAAAATCGCGCATCTCCATGCCTTTGTTCTTGCACCCCAACCGCGACGTGGTGCTGTCAGTCCGCTACACCGTTCAAAGCTATTTTGACGAACGTATGCAAGAGCTGCGTGGAGTGCGAAAAACGGCATGAGGCCACCTTCAGCCAGCCTGTAGTTTGTGGTTTGTGGTTTGTGGTTTGTGGTTTGTAGTTTTTTAGGTTCAAAAAGCTAGTGCATTGACAAAAACCATCATTTTACCACATTTGTGGTAAAATGATGGTTTTTGAACTTCGCGAATAAATTATTGAACAAAAAAGGGCTTAGCTCTGTAATTCATTCAATAATTTGCTATTATTTTTATATCAATTGAAGTCAGTCAAGTCTTTGAACGCAGCACCGTCGGCAACGCAACATCCCCTAGCTCTGGGAAGTCACGGCTGTAATGCAGGCCCCGGCTTTCATGGCGGCTTTGGGCGCTTTTGACAATCAATTCAGCCACTTGCACCAAATTGCGCAGTTCCAACAGGTCGGGGCTGACCGCAAAATGGCGGTAGAACTCGTCGATTTCAGCCTGCAGCAAAGCGATGCGGTGGGCGGCGCGCTCCAGCCGTTTGTTGGTTCGCACAATGCCGACGTAGCTCCACATGAAGCGGCGCAGTTCATCCCAATTGTGCGAAATGACAACGCATTCATCAGCGTCGGTCACGCGGCTGGCATCCCAGGCGGGCAAGCTGATGGGCGCGGGCGCGCCGGTTTGGGCCATGGCTTGCACGGCGGCGCGGGCAAACACCATGCATTCCAAGAGCGAATTGCTCGCCAGACGGTTGGCGCCATGCAGGCCTGTGCAAGCTGTTTCGCCCACGGCGTACAGCCCGGCAATGTCGGTGCGGCCCTGCAAATCAGTCAATGCGCCGCCGCAGGTGTAGTGGGCGGCGGGCACCACGGGAATCGGTTGGCGGGTGATGTCAATGCGAAACTCCAGGCAACGCGCCAAAATGGTCGGAAAGTGGTTTTGCAAGAACTCTGGGCTTTGGTGGCTGATGTCCAGGTAAACGCAGTCCAGGCCGCCTTTTTTCATCTCGAAGTCAATCGCCCGCGCCACCACATCGCGCGGGGCAAGTTCCAGCCGGTCGTCGTGCGCTTCCATAAACCGGGTGCCGTCGGGCAAGATCAAACGCCCACCTTCGCCGCGCACGGCCTCTGAAATGAGGAACGACTTGGCATGCGGGTGAAACAGGCAAGTTGGGTGAAACTGAATGAACTCCAGGTTGCTCACCGCACAACCGGCCCGCCACGCCGCAGCGATGCCGTCGCCCGTGGCGGTGTCGGGGTTGGTGGTGTACAGATAGACTTTGCCTGCGCCACCGGTGGCCAAAACGACATTGGCAGCGCCCAGGGTCACGACCTCACCCAAGGCTTCGTCCAGCGCGTACAAACCGACACAGCGGTCGGGTTCAGTGCTTTGCGGATTAAGCTTTCGCGTGGTAACTAAATCGACCAGCATGTGGTGCTCAAGCACCTGAATATTGGCGCGTTGGCGCACCTGCTCAATCAAAGTGCGCTGTACAGCCGCGCCCGTAGCGTCGGTCATGTGCACAATGCGCCGCTGGCTGTGGCCGCCTTCGCGGGTCAGGTGCAACTGGTCTTTGGAGCCCTCTTCCAGAGTGAACGCCACCCCCAGCTCACGCAGCCAGGCGATAGCCGCTGGCGCGTTTTCCACCACAAACCGGGTGGCCGCCGGGTCGCACAGGCCAGCGCCTGCCACCAGGGTGTCTTGAATATGCTCTTCAAAGGTATCGCCTTCGGCCAGTACGGCTGCAATACCGCCTTGCGCCCAGCCACTGGCCCCATCGCTCAACTGGCGCTTGGTCAGCACGGCGACTTTGGCAGTGGGCGGGGCCAGCAAGGCGGCGGTTAAACCGGCCAGGCCGCTGCCCACGACAATCAGGTCAAATTGCTTCGTTGAGCCTCCATTCGATCCCTGAACTGTGGCTTTTGAGGGTGAATTCATAAGACGGTGCTGTGACAAAATTGCGCAGTGTACCCACTTGTCCACTAGAGTAACGAATGCAATGACCCCACACCACCGCCATGACCGCTGAATTTGATTTTTCGCCCGCCGCCATTCATGCGCTGGCCATGGCTGACGTGGCCCGCGCCCTGGCAGAAGACCTAGGCGCAGGTGACCTGACGGCGGGTTTGATCGCCATTGACCGCCCTGCCCGCGCCCGCGTCCTTGCGCGGGAAGCCGCCGTGCTGTGCGGCACACCCTGGGCCGAAGCCGCCGTGCACGCACTCGACCCCACGGCCCGCCTGACCTGGCATGTGGCTGAGGGCGGCCAATGTGCGCCCGACCAGGTGGTGCTTGAAATCGAAGGCCGCGCGCGCGCCTTGCTCAGCGCCGAGCGCACTGTGTTGAACTTTTTGCAGCTTTTGAGCGCCGTGGCCACTAAAACCGCGAACTATGTCGCTGCCGTGCAAGGCACTTCAACCCATATTGTCGACACCCGCAAAACCCTACCCGGCCTGCGTTTGGCGCAAAAGTACGCGGTGCGCACGGGCGGCGGCGTGAACCACCGCATCGGCCTGTTTGATGCCGTGCTGATCAAAGAAAACCACATTGCCGCAGCCGGTGGCATTGGCCCCGTTTTGGCCCATGCGTCTCAGGTAGCGGCCAAAGCCAAGTTCATCGAAATCGAAGTCGAAACCCTGGCCCAACTGCAAGAAGCCCTGAAGCACGGTGCCAAGATGGTGCTGCTGGACAATATGGATCTGGCAACCGTTACGCAAGCGGTGCAAATCAACCGGGCTTTTAGCGCAGCCCAGGGCGTGCCGCCCGCCATTTTGGAAGTGTCAGGCGGTATCACCAACGACCGCTTGCAGGCTTTGGCGCAAGCAGGCGTGGACCGAATCTCCATCGGCGCACTGACCAAAGATGTCAAAGCGATTGATTTTTCTATGCGATTTGAGGGTTTTTAACCAATGTCCGCTCCTTTAGATGCTTTGATTGAAGTCGAATACGAGCAGCCCGCGTGCGCCACCCGCGTGGGCTGGGCGCGGGTGCCGGTTGAACCATCGCGGTCCGAGCGCACGGCGCTGAAAGACAAAATCCGCCACCTGCTCAAAGCCAAGAACGCGGTGATGGTGTCGCACTTTTACGTGCACCCTGATTTGCAGGATTTGGCCGAAGAAACCGGCGGTTTGGTCAGCGATTCACTTGAGATGGCACGGTTTGGCCGCGACCATGCCGCCCAAACGCTGCTGGTGTCGGGCGTGCGCTTCATGGGCGAGACGTCCAAAATCTTGTCGCCCAACAAGCGCGTTTTGATGCCCGAACTGGACGCCACTTGCTCGCTCGACTTAGGCTGCCCGATTGACGAATTCAGCGCTTTTTGCGATGCCCACCCCGACCGCACGGTCGTCGTCTACGCCAATACCAGCGCCGCCGTCAAAGCCCGCGCCGACTGGGTGGTCACCTCAAGCTGCGCCTTGGACATCGTGAGCGCCCTCAAGGCCCAAGGCCACAAAATCCTGTGGGCACCCGACAAACACTTGGGCGGCTACATTCAGCGCGAAACCGGGGCCGACATGCTGTGTTGGCAAGGCAGTTGCATCGTGCATGACGAATTCAAGGCGTTTGAGCTTGACGCTATGGTCAAAGCCCACCCCGGCGCCAAAGTGCTGGCCCACCCCGAATCCCCGCAAGCCGTGTTGGCACTGGCCGACGCCATTGGCTCGACCTCTGGCATTTTGAAAGCCGCGCGATTGCTGCCCGCGTCCACCTTCATCGTCGCCACCGACAACGGCATGCTGCACAAACTGCGCCAGCAAAACCCCGGCAAAACCTTTCTGGAAGCGCCCACCGCAGGCAACAGCGCCACCTGCAAAAGCTGCGCCCACTGCCCCTGGATGGCCATGAACAGCCTGGCAGGCCTGGCCCACGTGCTGGAAACCGGTGCCAATGAAGTCCACGTCAACCCAGCCCTGGCCCTGCGCGCCAAGCTGCCAATCGACCGCATGCTGGCGTTCACCGCGGCGCTGCGTTCGGGGCAAAGCACGTCGGCCATGGTGGCGCATGTTCCGAACCTGGGGGCGGTTTGACGGGGTTTGGACGGGGTTTGGACGGAGTTGGACGGATTTGGGTCGATTGGCGACGGTTAAGCCAAAACAGGGGGGGTTTTATAAAAAAGAACCTGCAGGTTCTTTTTTCGCATAAAACTGCATTTTTGCTGATTTTATGAGTGTTTTATGCCTCTAGCTCTCGTATTTATTCAATAGTTTGCTATATAAATAATAGTATTTAAATGGGATTGCTGGTGAGGCCTGTAAGTCGGTTTAGGTGGTGGCGCACAGACGATTTTGACCCACCTGCCGAGATGGCATCGACACCCTTGCAATCTCTGTGAGTGGTGCCACGAATCGATTGCGAGTCGATTGGATTGAATCAACCAATTGTCGGCATCTATGTCAAAGGCGTGCAGGCTTTTGACGGCGCTGGCCAGGTCAGTGGAGACGGCGGTTTTGAGCAGGTTGTCACAAAAAACAGGGTGACATCGGCCCCGGTGCCACCGACCACTTGGGTACGCCTGTCCAACAGGTCGTATGCGAAGTTGACGTTTTCTACGCTATTGATAAAATTATGGATTTAATGTCATAATTTAGCATGGCTTGGGATGTTGTCTTTCATGATCAATTTGCACTTGAATTTGACCGATTGAAAGCAGATGTTCAGGATGAGTTACTTGCACACGCTGTGTTGCTGCGCGACTACGGCCCTGGGCTTGGGCGGCCCACCGTGGACACGCTTAAAGGGTGCAAGCATGCCAACATGAAGGAAATGCGCTTCAGCCATGGCAAAGACGTATGGCGCGTCGCTTTTGCGTTCGACCCCGTGCGCAAAGCGGTTCTTTTGGTGGCGGGCAACAAAGCGGGAGCGGATCAAAGGCTGTTTTATAAGCGGTTGATTGAAAACGCAGATACGCGATTGACGCAGCACTTGTTAAAGATGAAATCCGAACTAAAGACTATGTCGACCGATCACAAGGAGAAGCAACGTGGTAAAAAAACTTGATGAACTTCTGGGTACCCTGCCGCCAAAACGGCGGGCGAAGATTGAATCACGCGCAGCGGAACTCGCGACTTTGCGGGATTTGCGTTTGGCGGCATCCCACACGCAGGAGGATTTGGCGCAGGCCTTAGGTGTAGGGCAAGACACGATTTCGCGTTTGGAGCAGCGCAGTGACATGCTGTTGTCCACCATGCGCCGCTATGTTGAGGCGATGGGCGGTCGGCTAGAGCTCGTGGCAAGTTTTCCGAATCGACCCAGCGTTAAGTTGACGCACTTTGCGGATGTGTCGCGGTGAGTTTTTGTTCTTGAACCATCAAAATACATAGCAAACTATCTATATTATTTGGGAGCTATAAGGTAAAAAATTTCACAATTTGATCAAAATTACCCGTTTTCAGACTCAATAAACCCAATTTGGGTATTTTGATGCCGCAAGCCCAGGAATCGAGAGCGGTGGGGTCGTCGAATGCAACATTGAAAGACCTGACCCCGGTTTTTATATTCAACGTGGCCGCCTTCTCCGCGCCACCACCGTCGCGCCCAACGCCAGCAGTGCCAGCGCCAACGTCTGTGGCTCCGGCACACGGGTGGCCACATCGCCGGGGCGCACAGCCACGGCATACAACGGATCGGGCCTGAAGTAGAAGTTCTGGAAGCCGTCGCTGGGGCGGAAGACGTACGACGCGAGGCTGGGATACAGCGCGTACTCCGTACCCGACCAGTAGACGTCGGACTGCACGTTGCTGAACAGGGCCAGGTTGGCAATCTGATCGGCCGTGTCGCCCACCTGGTTCAGCACGGACTCGCCAGCTTTGTTTCCAAGGTCGGTGACGAACAGGCCGCTCAGTTCACCGCCGGTGCAGTTGTAGCCAAGACCAAAACCGAAGACACCGGTGCAACTCGTGTCCGACGAGTTGAGCGTCGGCAGCCGCCAGTCGCTGAAGCCGCCATAGACCAGGTTGTTGGCCCAGTCGCTGGCCGCAGCCCAGTTCATGGTGCCGTTGGCATTCACACCGGTGCCGTTGTGGCCACTGGTGCTGGCGAAGTTCATGTCCGCCAGCCACGTGAGGTTGCGCGTGGTGTCGTAGATCATGCCGCCGCCGCGGTTGACCAAGGCAGCCTGCGCCGCTCCCGACAAAACCACCATGGCAGCCGCAGCCGCCCAGGACTTCGAAAACTTCATGCTGTTCTCCTAAAAAAGGTGAATGACTGTAACAAGGCATGCAAGATATGAGCCAGCCCCCCCCTCGCAAGAATAACGTTAAAAATCAACGGCTTGGCGGTGAGGTGGCGTTGAGGTGCCGGATCTGATTGTAAAGAAAATCGACACTTTTGCCTCCGTAAGGACCCGCGAGTTATTAGGGTCAGGTCTCAACACTGTTCGTTTAAGTAAAAACCGTACTATATTCGAACCTCCTTCAGACAGGAGCGATCAATGGCACGAACCAAGGCGACACTGGGCGACGGCATCCGACTGAGCGACTACCTCAGCGCGAGCTTGCTGGCCCGGGTCTACCCGCCTGAGTTGGTGCATCAACTGCTTGACCTGCACGGCGTCAACAGCAAACGCCAGCGCAGCGTCACGGCTTTGGTGACCACCTACTACTGTATGGCCTTGAGTTTGTACCCTGAGGCCGCTTATGAAGAAGTCTTCGCTGTTGTAGCCCAAGGCCTCGCCTGGGTGCAGGACGGTCAAGCCGTCGCCACGGTGGCGAAGTCATCCATCAGTGCGGCACGCCGCAAAGTCGGCTACGCGCCCCTGCAAGCGCTGGCCCAAAAGGCGTGCGTGGCACTGGCCAGCCCCAAAGAGCAGCCGCACGCGTTTTACGCGGGGCTGCGCCTGGTGGCCATGGACGGCAGCAACTTTGAAATTCCCGATGAAGCCGCCAATGCTGACGAATTTGGCCGACCCGACAGCCGCACCGGACGGGCCGCCTACCCGCAAGCGCAATGCGCGGTGCTGGTCGAATGCGCAACCCATGCCATCTTGGGGGCCAACTTGGGGCCCTATCGCACGGTCGAGTGGGAGGTCTGCAAGCCCTTGCTGTCCCACTTGGGGCCGGACATGTTGTGTCTGGCAGACCGTGGATTTACCGGCTACGAGCGCTGGAAGGCGGCCAGCGCCACCGGGGCACAGCTGCTTTGGCGCTGCGTGGCAAACCGGCAATTGCCCGTGGTCAAAGCGCTTGACGATGGCTCGTACCTGAGCGTCATCTACCCTGATGTGAAATCCCGCAAAAGCCGCATCGGCGAGATCAGCGTGCGGGTGATTGACTACGAGCTGCCGGGTGTCGCCAGCGCGGGCGTGGGGGAAGCGCGGTATCGATTGCTCAGCACCCTGCTTGACCCAGTGCTGGCCCCGGCAGTTGAGTTGGCGACGCTTTACCACGAGCGTTGGGAGGTGGAGTCGGTGTTTGATGAGCTCAAGACACACCTGGCCCAGCGCAGGCGCACGCTGCGCAGCAAAACCCCTGACGGGGTGCGCCAGGAGTTCTCTGGCTGGGTGTTGGCGCACTATGCGGTGTGCTGGCTGATGCACCAGACGGCCAGCGAGCACAAGCTGGCGCAGCGCCGGCTGTCCTTCACGGGGCACGTTCAGTTGATGCGCCGCTCACAACCCCGCTCCGGGGCCTTTCCCCCCTGAGCGCCCCCGGTTGCGCAAACGCTGGTTCAAGAATCTGCTGCAGGAGGCCTCTACGCTGCGCTGCACCAGCAGCCGTGGCCGTTGCAACCCAAGAATAGTCAAGCGCAGGCACTCACCCTATGCCAGCCATGACCCGTCAAAATTGCCAGGCAAGCACCTCGACTATTCGCCCGCACTTCTTGGGCCGATGCCTTTGTCGCCCAAAACAAAGTTTGCGATAACTTGTTAAGCGAACAGTATTGAAACCTGACCCCGGTTTCTTGTGACCCCGTTTTCCTTTTTGACCCCAGTTTCCTTTTATTTACCGCTTGCTTGGACGAATCGACAAATGGTTTAAGCACCGTTTAGTCTCACTGACACGTGCATAAGTGAAAGATGCCTCTACTTTTTCGCCGTCTGCGTAGATAAAGTAGGAATACCATCCACCACTTTCCTGTCCATGAAAAGGAAATACTGCGCCGTGAGGAGCACCGAGCTTCGATTCAACGTTCGAATATTCAATGCAAAAAAGTCGGCTAATCGAGCGAATTGAAAACGCCCAGGTTTGCGGGAGCAAAGGATCTCGATTGACCCCGTAGTAAATCCGCACCTCTTCGTCATCATCCAGCGCAGCAATACCCGTTAGGATTTGCCGTGTGCTAAGTGGTTTTGTGCTGGGCACCATGGTCAGCCCCAGCGTTTTCAATGTTGCTTCTTCGTTCATCAGCACTCCGGTTTTAGCGGCCTTCATGACTCTTTGAATCAACTCCAATACGGCATCTGATGGGGCCATATTTTTCAAATTTGGAGGAGTCGTCGGTTCTGGGGCGGAGTATTTTGTAACCGAAGCAGTTGCACTACCCTGACCCTGTACCGTTGAGCAGGCGGACAAGACGATCAACACCGAAAGGGACAGGCCATGGCGAAACCCAGATTTCCACTTTGAGGAGAGGAGATTGGAGAATTCCATGGTTTTGCTTTCGCGTTTAGTGAAATTGCAAGGGTAAGAAAACATTGTTTTATTTGAAGTTGAAATCTGCCAATTTGCAAAAGGCCTGTGAAGGCTTAATTTTCGTCAAGGTGCGTAGTCTCGCCAATACCAGACCCTAGAGCACCCACCCTAAACCACAACCGCACCGGAACAATTTGGCATGAACCGTCTTTATTCAGTAGCTGGTGCGGCATAGGGGGCAATTGGCTTTGATTTATCAAAAATGAACCTGCGGGTTAATTTTTCAATCTGCCGCTTGAAATTTCACTAAAAGCGGCCTCTAGCTCGCTGATCTATTCAATAGTTTGCTATGTATTTTGAAGTTATGTCAAGCCCCAGCCCAGCAACAAGCCTTTGGACGAGTCGTATTCCACAAAATATCTCTGACCTGCTTCGGCTTGAATTTCAAGCGTCTTAGCGGAGGCAAAGCCACGCTCATCCACGCTGATGACGTGTTTGCAAGCGGTCCAGGGCACCACGAGGTAAGACGCATTCACCAAAGCGCCAGCTTCTCATTGCTGCTGATATTGGTCACTGAGTACGCAGCGCCCATGGCGTAACTTGGCGGCTTTGGCACCAAGTGTCAAATGCTTTGAGCAAACGCAGGCCGTGGCCGCCCATGCGTTTGTCAGGCAGCACGTCATAGCGCATGACACTGGCCGTGAGCTGGCTACTGAAAATGTGGGTTTCCAACACGGCAATCAACGCGCCCACCAAGTGCTTTTGGGTGTCAACGGCCACCATAAACTCGTACTTGCCTTGGCCTTTCTCGATCAGTTGCCGCAAAGCAAAGCGCCCTTGCTTGCAGCGGTCGAACCCTCATCAATACCAACCCTAAACCCGCCCTTGCTGCATTCAATATTCCCAATTTGCATAACAAAATCATAAAAATGTAGTTTGCGACATAAGCCAAACCCGGCAAACTCGCGGCTTATGTATGACTTGGCATTTGTATTCGCAGGATTTTTTGTCGGCCTCGTGGTGGGCCTGACAGGCGTGGGCGGCGGTTCGCTGATGACGCCGATTTTGATATTCTTCTTCGGTGTGAAGCCCTATTTGGCGGTCGGCACCGACTTGTTGTTTGCGGCGTTCACCAAAATGGGTGGCACCGTCAAACTGGCCCGTGCCAAACGCATTGACTGGCGGGTTGTGCTGCATTTGTCTGCGGGCAGCATTCCGGCGGCGCTCATCACCTTGTACGTTTTGCACACCTTGGGGCCAGCTGACCCGCAAGTGCAAGGCATCATGACCAGCACTTTGGGCGCCGCGCTGTTGCTGACGGCGGCCGCCACGCTGTACAAAGCGGTTCGCGGCAAAACTGCCCCCGCAAGTGTTGCGGCGGGCCAGGAGATTCTGGCCGCCACGCCCCGCCACTGGAGCCTGCCACTGTTGTTTGGCGCGGTGATTGGCACGCTGGTCACCCTGACATCGGTCGGCGCAGGGG
This sequence comes from Rhodoferax sp., assembly GCA_031431035.1. Lineage (GTDB taxonomy): Bacteria > Pseudomonadota > Gammaproteobacteria > Burkholderiales > Burkholderiaceae_C > JANYCG01. The sequence goes on along the minus strand of JANPCR010000323.1, from coordinate 27,356 downwards.
CCATTGGCGTCACAGTTTTGATGATTTTGTACCCACGCCTGCCACTGTCCCGCATTGTGGGCGCTGACATTGCCTACGCCGTGCCGCTGACGCTGGTGGCGGGCATGGGCCATGCGTCAATGGGGTCGGTTGATTGGCCGCTGTTGGCCAAGCTGCTGGCTGGTTCGCTGCCCGGCATCTGGATCGGCTCGCACCTGATGGCCCGCACGCCCGAGCGGGTGATTCGCGCTTTGCTGTCGGTGCTGCTGGCCTACGCTGGCCTGAAACTCATCGCCCTCTGACAGACTGGGCTCTCGCAGATCGCGCTCTCATTTTTTTGAAAATCCTGACAAGACAACATGTACCAATACACAGAATTTGACCGCCAATTTGTAAAGAGCCGAGCCGCGCAGTACCGCGATCAGCTGGAACGCAACTTGGCCGGCACCTTGGGTGACGAAGAATTTAAACCGCTGCGCCTGCAAAACGGCTGGTATTTGCAGCGTTTTGCGCCCATGTTGCGGGTCGCCGTGCCTTATGGCGAGCTGTCCAGCGCGCAATTGCGGGTGCTCGCCCAAATCGCCCGTGATTTCGATAAAAAAGACGCCAACAACATTGACAGCGCCAACCCCGGTTTGAGTGATTTGCAATCTTTGGCAAGCGGCGTGGGCCACTTCACCACCCGCCAAAACGTGCAGTACAACTGGATTCCGCTGGACAAAAGCGCCGACGTGATGGACTTGCTGGCCAGTGTCAACATGCACGGCATACAAACCAGCGGCAACTGTATTCGCAACATCACCAGCGACGAACGTGCAGGCATTGCGATTGACGAAATTGCCGATCCGCGCCCGTTTGCCGAAATCATGCGCCAATGGAGCACGCTGCATCCCGAATTCGCCTTTTTGCCACGCAAATTCAAAATCGCCATCACCGGAGCCTTGGAAGACCGCGCCGCCACGTACTGGCATGACGTGGGTTTGCATGTCATCAAAAACGACGCGCAAGAGCTGGGTTTTCGGGTTTTGGTGGGCGGTGGTATGGGCCGCACACCGATCATTGGCACGCAGATTCGGGACTTTTTGCCCTGGAACCAAATTCTTAATTATTTGGAAGCCGTGGTGCGCGTGTACAACCGCTGGGGTCGGCGCGACAATATTTACAAGGCCCGCATCAAGATTTTGGTGAAGGCCGAGGGCGCGCGCTTTACCAATGAAGTCGAAACCGAATACCAGCAAATTCTGACGCAAGACGGCGCACCGCACACCATCACCCAAGCGGAACTAGACCGGGTAAGCGCATCATTCGTGCCGCCCAAATTAACCTGCAACCGCAAAGACGGCGAACTGAAAATCGCCAACATCTTGCGTGCCGCCGCAGAAGACGACGTGGAATTTAGCCGCTGGTTGACGCAAAACGTCGCACCGCACAAAAACCCCGATTTGCGCTGTGTGACGCTCTCGTTCAAACGCCTAGGCTACGCACCGGGCGACGCCACACCTGGCCAACTGGAAGGTGCCGCCGCCTTGGCCGATGAGTTCTCCGCCGGTGAAGTTCGCGTCACGCACGACCAAAACCTGGTGCTGCCGTGGGTGCGCTGCGACCAACTGCCCGAGCTGTGGCGTGCGGCCCGCAAACTGGGCTTTGCCAAACCCAATATCCGCCTGCTGACTGACATGATTGCCTGCCCTGGCGGAGACTTTTGCTCATTGGCCAACGCGCGGTCATTGCCGATTGCACAGGCCATCACCGAGCGCTTTCAAGACATGGACGAGCTGCACGACCTGGGCGAGATTGACCTGCACATCAGCGGCTGCATTAACTCCTGCGGGCACCACCACAGCGGACACATCGGCATTTTGGGTGTTGATAAAGACGGCAAAGAGTGGTACCAGGTGTCACTGGGCGGCTCTGACGGCTCGACCTTGAGCGGCTTGCCGGTTGCGGGCAAAGTGGTTGGTCCTTCGTTTGCGGCAGATGAGGTCAGCGATGTGATTGAGGCGATTTTGGACACGTACCGGCGGGAACGCGTGAGCGCAGCCAACCAGGCCGAAACCTTCATTGCCACCTTGCGCCGTGTCGGTGCAGAGCCCTTCAAACTGGCCGCCAATGCTGCCCGCGTGAGCACGGGCCGTTCTGTGCACACCGCGAAGTCCACCGAAACCGAAGCGGAGCTTGCAGCGTCATGAAAATTACTATTAAATTAATAGCTAATGAGGCAATAGATTCGAGAGCTATAGGCCTAAATGACCATGAAAATGGCATTTCAGGCGTTTCTAAGGGCATCGGCAAGACACTTGATATCACCGGTGATATCAACCCCTTGGAACTGGCTATGGACGGCGTTTCCCGCGTGGATCTGCATTTCCCCAAATTCACCGATGGCCGCGCCTACAGCCAAGCCTTCTTGTTGCGCAGGCGCATGAAGTTCAATGGCGAAATTCGCGCGAACGGCGATGTGCTGGTGGACCAACTGGTGCAAATGCAACGCGCCGGGTTTGATGCGGCTGTGCTGCGCGAAGACCAAAATTTGGCCTTCGCCCAGGCGCAGTTCGACCGTTTCAACGCGTTTTACCAGGGCGATGCGGTGACCACCCAGCCCTTGTTTGCGGTGGCGGCATGATGCAAAACGACTCGCCCCCGGTGTCTCTGGTGTCTTCTGTTTCGTCACTCCCCGGCGCAGTTTCGGCCTTGCCGGGGCAGGCTGCTTCAGCCACCTCACCCACACCAACTGCAAACTCCGCCATTGCACAAAACGCCCGCGCATCCAGCAATTTCGCCGCCAAGCTGGCCCAAACCCAAGGACTTTTGCAGCAATCCGCGGCAGATTACGCCGCCGACCCGGCCAGTGCTACGGGCCAGGGTTTGATCACCCAAGCCTCCAGCCTGGGCGCAGAAGACATGGTGGTGAGCCATTTGATCAACAGCTTGGCGCTGGATATCAGCATTTTTGTGCTGGAAACTGGCATGCTGCACGCCGAAACCTTGCAGGTGCTTCAAACTCTGCAAGCCACGTCACGCGCGCCGGTCACCGTGTACCGACCAGTTGCTGAGCAAGCCATTCAGTTTGTCGCGCGGGAAGGCCAAGACGCCATGTACAAAAGCATTGAGCTGCGCAAAGCCTGCTGCGGCATTCGCAAAATGGAGCCCCTGGAGCGAGCTTTGGCAGGCAAGAAGGCCTGGATCACCGGGCTGCGGCGCGAACAGTCGGGTGCACGGGCCGACGTGCCTTTGGTCGATTCCAGCGACTTCGCCGCCACCGGGCGCGTCAAACTCAACCCGCTGGCTGACTGGACTTGGGGCGACGTTTGGCACTACATTGACATCAACCAGGTGGCTTACAACCCCTTGCACGACCAGTTCTTTCCAAGCATCGGCTGCGCACCTTGCACCCGGGCCATCAGCTTGGGCGAAGACTTCAGGTCAGGCCGCTGGTGGTGGGAGGATGAGGCGGCCAAAGAGTGCGGATTGCATGCTGCACCTGCCGCCTTGCCATCAAATACGTCAAAAACGTCAAAATTACCCGAGAAAGCCATTGCATGAATGCCCGTTTGAAAACTGAACTGCTGCACCCGGCCGCACCTGGGGCCATTCCCCAACCCAACGGACTGGCAACGTTAAGCAACCTGCACCTGGACGCCCTGGAAGAAGAAACCATCTTCATCCTTCGCGAAGTGGCAGCGTCGTTTGAGCGCCCCGCCTTGCTGTTTTCAGGCGGCAAAGACTCTTTGGTGCTGCTGAAATGCGCTGAAAAGGCCTTTGGAGCCAACAACATTCCGTATCCGCTCTTGATGATCGACACAGGCCACAACTTTGTGGAAGTGACCGATTTTCGGGATTCACGCGCCAAGGAGCTCGGCGCCAAGCTGATTGTGCGCAACGTGGAAGATTCCATGCAGCGCGGCACGGTGCGTCTCGCCCACCCGGGCGAGTCGCGCAATGTGCACCAGTCGGTCACGCTGTTGGAGTCGATTGAAGAATTTCGCTTTGACGCGCTGATTGGCGGCGCCCGTCGCGATGAAGAAAAAGCCCGCGCCAAAGAACGCATCTTCAGCCACCGCGACAGCTTTGGCCAATGGCAACCCAAAGATCAGCGCCCCGAGTTGTGGACGCTGTTCAACACCCGCCTGCAGCAGGGCGAGCATTTCCGCGTGTTCCCGATCTCTAACTGGACTGAACTGGACGTTTGGCAGTACATCGACCGCGAGCAGATTGCCCTGCCGTCGCTTTACTATTCGCACCAGCGCGAAGTGGTGGAGCGCAAAGGCCTGTTGGTGCCAGTCACGCCGCTCACCCCCCTGAAAGCCGGCGAAACCGCTGAAATGCGCCACGTGCGCTTCAGAACCGTCGGTGACATCACCTGCACTTGCCCCGTGCCGAGCCTGGCCAGTTCGGCTGCCGACATCGTGATTGAAACGCTGTCAGCAGACGTAAGCGAGCGAGGCGCGACCCGCATGGATGACAAGACGTCTGAGGCTTCTATGGAGAAGCGCAAGAAGGACGGGTATTTCTAACACCCCCCGGCTTACTCACTTCGTGTAGACGCTTTCCCCCTTGAGGACTTTGGCTCACCCCCCGGCTTACTCACTTCGTGTAGACGCTTTCCCCCTTGCAGGGGGCAACACCAGTGGCCCGGCAGAGCCGGTTCCACGGTGTTTCTGAAATGGGGCCATGAAGACAGGCCTATAAATTGAGAGATTTGACTATGACAAATGCTGTAACCTCACCACCTTTTGGTACCGCGACGGCGGTCACTGCTGTTCAAATTGACACCCAGTCCGCGCTGAAATTCATCACTTGCGGGTCGGTGGACGATGGCAAGAGCACGTTGATTGGGCGGCTTTTGGTGGACAGCAAGGCGGTGTTGCAGGACCATTTGGCTGGGGTGCAGCGCCAGGGCGAGACTGATTTGGCCTTGTTGACGGACGGATTGTCGGCAGAGCGCGAGCAGGGCATCACGATAGACGTGGCATACCGCTATTTTGCGACCGAGTCGCGCAAATTCATCATTGGCGACGCCCCAGGACACGAGCAGTACACCCGCAACATGGTGACGGCTGTTTCCAGCGCCGACGCGGCCGTGGTGCTGGTCGATGCGACCAAGCTTGACTGGCAAAACCCGAATCTTGAACTGCTGGTGCAAACCCGCAGGCACGCCCTTTTGGGCAATTTACTGCGGGTGCCCAGCATGGTGTTTGCGGTGAACAAACTTGACGCTGTGGCCAACGCAGCCCTGGCATTTCAAAACATCAGCAAAGCGCTGACGGCGTTTGCTAAGGCTGGGCAAATTACGGTCAACGCCATCGTTCCTATTTCAGCGCTGAAGGGCTGGAACGTGGTGGATCGCCATTCTGCCAGCGCAGCCCCAGGCATTCCTGCGGGTGCGTTGGCAGACGCTGCCTGGTGCGGCTACCAAGGGCCCAGTCTGCTGCAAATTCTGGAGCTTCTGCCAGCGACTGTTGCTGAAGTTACGGTGCCCTTTTCATTCCCGGTTCAATGGGTCGAAAAGTTTTCAGCCAGCAGCGACACCAGCCAGGGGCGGCGCATTTTTTGGGGTCGGGTTGCCACAGGCACAGTCAAAGTGGGCGACCCCGTGTCGGTAATGCCCAGTGGCCGCACCGCGACGGTCGCGCAGGTTTTGAACCATGTGCGCGTGCCTGGCAACGTGGTGGCGGGCCACAGCGCAGGCTTGGTGCTGGACCGCGAAGTGGATGTGTCGCGCGGCGACTGGTTGCTGGCGAAGGGCGATGCCAATGCCGCTGAAAAATCAATTGAGACTGCGTCCACCGATAGTTTTGAGACCCAGCCAGATGCGGGCGGCGTTGCCAGCCGTTTCAACATGGGCCGCGAGTTGACGACCACGGTCGCTTGGATGGATGACGAGCCGTTAATTGCAGGGCGCGTGTACTGGGCGCTGCATGGCCACCGCTGGGTCAAAGCCAAGGTCAAACGCATCGTTCACAAGCTCAATGTCAATACCTTGGCTGAAGAAGCCGCCTCCGCGCTCGGCCCCAACGACATTGGCCATGTGGAATTGAGCCTGCAAGAGCCTGTGGCCACCCTTCCCTACGCTCGCTCGCGGGTGCTGGGTGCCATGGTGTTGGTGGACACGGCCTCGCACAAAACCTCGGGCGCAGTTCTGGTCAATTGACCTGCGGAAAATGTCACTGGCGTTGTCGCGGGATATCTTGCGGGATTGGACGCAAGAATTATCCAAGAAGGGGTTTTATCAGAGGGCTTTGAAAAGCCCATAAAATCTGCTTCGTCCCTCCCCTTTTCAGCCTCAAAAATCAAAATGACCCACACCGTCACTGAAGCCTGTATCAAATGCAAGTACACCGACTGCGTCGACGTTTGCCCGGTTGACTGCTTTCGCGAAGGCCCCAATTTTTTGACCATCGACCCGGACGAATGCATTGACTGCGCCGTTTGCATTCCTGAATGCCCCGTGAACGCCATCTATGCCGAAGAAGATGTGCCCGCCGACCAATTGCACATGACAAAACTCAACGCCGAACTGGCGCGTCTGTCGGGATGGAAAAGCATCACCAAGCGCAAAATCCCACCCATCGACGCTGACGACTGGAAAGATAAAACGGGCAAGTTGCCGTTGCTTGAGCGCTAAATTAACCTGAGTACCGAGTGAGCATTGGAATGAGCATTGAATTGATTGAGACCGACGCGGTAATCGTCGGCGCCGGGCCGGTCGGCCTGTTTCAGGTGTTTGAATTGGGCCTGCTGGAAATCAAGGCGCACATCATCGACCTGCTGCCCTACCCTGGCGGTCAGTGCATCGAGCTGTACCCCGATAAACCGATCTATGACATTCCAGCCATTCCGGTGTGTACGGGTAAGGAGCTCACCGACAACCTGATGAAGCAGATCGAGCCGTTTGGTGCCACGTTTCATTACTCGCAAGAAGTCAGCACGATTGCCAAACAGACCGATGGCCGTTTTTTGCTCGAAACCTCCGCTGGCACGCGCTTCATGACGAAGACCATTTTCATTGCCGCGGGCATGGGCGCCTTTCAGCCGCGCTTACTGAACCTGGAAGGCGTTGACAAATTTGCAGCGGCAAGCCCGACCCAGCAGGTCTTTTACAAAGTCAGCAACCGCGCAGCCTTTGCCAAACAGGATGTGGTGATTTTGGGCGGTGGAGACTCGGCGCTTGACTGGGCGCTTGACTTTGCCAAAGACGGCGACAACCGCGCGAAATCGGTCACCTTGATTCATCGGCGCGACGGTTTTGCTGCCGCGCCGGCAAGCGTTGCCAAAATGCGCGCTTTGTGCGAAGCCCAGCAAATGACATTCAAGGTGGGTCAAGTCACCGATTTTGAGGCCGACGGTGATCGCATGAAAACCATCACCGTGACCTGAGTGGATGGCGACACCAGCACAGTCGCTTTGGACATGCTGCTAATATTTTTTGGCCTGTCGCCCAAACTCGGCCCCATCGCCGAATGGGGCCTGGACATTGAGCGCAGGCAACTCAAAGTCGACACCGAGAAGTTCGCCACCAGCGAGCCCGGCATTTTTGCGGTGGGCGACATCAACACCTACCCCGGCAAGAAAAAACTGATTCTGAGCGGATTTCATGAATGCGCCTTGGCCGCTTTTGGTGCCACCGCCATCATTTTTCCGGACAAAAAAATCATGCTGCAATACACCACGACCTCGCCCAAGCTGCACAAGGTTTTGGGGGTCGAGACGCCGGTGTTTGAGCGCTAAACACTTGCCAAACGGGTGGTCTGGCCGCCCTCAGACCTGCATTTCGCGCTTCAGTACAATCCAACAGTAGTTCAACTTCGTTGAGTCACATCCGCTAGGGGTGTTGGCATGTCAAGCAAGGCTTGGTGTGCCGACTGAGAAAGTCCCTTTGAACCTGATTGAGGTAATTCTCGCGCAGGGAAGCTTGTTCAAGCAACGTGCCAGGGTTTCACACCACTCGCCGTTTGCCGCCAATGATGCCGACCTGCCATTTTTAAGCCTGGAGCAAGCGCGTGGCAACTGTCAACACAACAGCCAAATCATCGGGCAATTTAGCCCTTTCACAGGTCGCAGTGGGGGACCGCGTTTTCGGTTTCTCCCAGCACATGGCCCTTTGGTTCAGTTTGGGGGTGGGCCTGCTGGTCATGCAAGTTGGGGCCTACCTGGTGCCAGCAGTCGGCCCGCGCGACGCAGCCATTGCCATCGTGTTGGGTTCGTTAATTGGCGCGGGTTTGCTGGCCTGGGCTGCCAAACTAGGCTGCGACAGCGGTCTGACCAGCGCTGGCCTCATGAATGCCACTTATGGCAGCGCGTTTTCAAAATTACCGGTGCTCTTGAACATTGTGCAGCTCGTCGGCTGGACCACGTTTGAACTGGTGGTGATGCGCGATGGAACAGCGGCGATTGCCAAGCAATCGTTCGGGCTAGACTTGAGCGGCTTCACTGGCAGCTTGCTCACCACGGCAATTTGGGGCGGGGTGCTTTGCGCGTTGATCGCCGCGTCCATGCTCACCACTGTGCGCAAACTCATCAGCCGCGTTGCGCTGCCTTTGGTGGTGGCGTCGCTGCTGTGGTTGACCTGGCAATTCGGCAGCCAAATTGTCGCCAAGGGCTTCGGTGAATTTTGGGCCAACCCTGGCAAAGGCGGCATGGGCATGCTGTCGGCCATGGATTTGGTCATGGCCATGCCCGTGTCTTGGCTCCCGCTGATTGCAGACTATGCCCGCCACGGCAAAGACGGCGCATCGGCGCTGCGTGGCACCTGGATTGGCTACGCCGCGGCCAATATTTGGTGCTATGCCCTGGGCGTCATGGTGGTCAGCGTGGCAACCCCAGGCACCGATTTGGTCACCGCGTTGCTACTGGCCCAAGGCGGCTTGATTGCACTGGGCTTGATTTTGTTTGATGAAATTGACAATGCCTACGGCGACGTTTACTCAGGCGCTGTGTCCACCCACAGTGTGCTGCCCAACTGGACCATTCGCCAGTGGGGCATTGGCATCGTGGTGGCCTGCACAGGCTTGGCATTGGTGTTGCCCATGCACAGCCTGGAGCCGTTTTTGCTGATGCTGAGCTCGGTCTTTGTACCGCTTTACGGCGTGATTTTGGGAAGATTTGGCGTCAGCGCGACACCCGTCACCGTCAACCGCACATCGGTGGACTGGACGGCAGCTGCGCTGTGGATTTCAGGCATTGTGATGTACCACGCCATTGCCAAATGGGCGCCCACGTTGGGCTCGGCCTTGCCAACTTTAGCCTTCACTGTGTTGCTGGCTTGGCTCACTCGGCCGGCAACCGCGCTGACAACCCAACGGACGACCTAAGCTCGCAACGCCAAACATGGCCTCAAGCCGCCGACAACACCTGCATGGGAATAGGTGCAAAACCATGGTTCAGTGGGCCATGGCCACGCCCGGTGGTGATGTTCGCGCCCTGTGCAATCGCCTGAAGAATGTAGGCGCGCGCGCGCTGCACGGCAACCGGCAAGCTCTCACCCAGCGCCAAGTAACAAGCGATGGCCGACGACAAAGTGCAGCCCGTGCCATGCACATTGCGACTGGCAATGCGCGGGGAGCGCAAATGAAGCAATTGGGGTGCCCGGGGTGCGTGAGGCAAATTGGGCTGGGCCAGCACGTCCACCACAATGTCACCAGCAAGGTGCCCGCCCTTCAGCAAAGCCGCTCGCGCACCCAGCGCGAGCAAATCGATGGCCGCTTTATCCAATTGAGTTGCATCGCCAATCGGGCGCCCCAGCAACAAAGCCGCCTCATCCAGATTCGGCGTGACCACCAAAGCCCTGCCAAACAGCTCGCGCACCAGTACCTGCACCGTGTCTTGCCCCACCAGCGTGTCGCCGCTAGTGGCTACCATGACCGGGTCCAGAACCACTTGGCTAATTTGGTAGTGGTCAATCGCCCAGGCCACCACGTCCACCACGTCTGGCGAATGGAGCATGCCGATTTTCACAGCATCTACGCCAATATCGTCCAAAACGGCCTGCAGTTGGGCCTTCAAAATGTCGGGCGGCACGCCGTGAATGGCCGTCACCCCCAAGGTGTTTTGCGCCGTGATGGCGGTGATGGCCGTCATGCCGTAGCAACCCAATGCAGCAAAAGTTTTAAGGTCCGCCTGAATGCCTGCACCACCGCCGCTGTCAGACCCGGCAATGGTCAAAATGCGCGGGTAGCGTTTTTGTGCGTTGGGCGGGGTCGAGCTTGGCTGCAAAGTGGGCACCATAGAATTTTCCATAGTGAAAATTATCGGTGCATTTCATGATTGACCTTGACACGAAACCCCGAAGCGTCGTCTTGGGCGCGGGGCTAATGGGCCGTTTGCTGGCCTGCGAGCTGGCACTAAATGGCCACACCGTCACTGTGTTCGACGCAGCAGGCCCAGACGCCCAGGGCTCAGCCGCACGGGTGGCAGCCGCCATGCTGGCCCCCTTGGCTGAATCCGCGGTGACGGAATCCAATGTCGTGCGCATGGGGCACTATGCCCTGTCTCGCTGGCCGCAGTTGCTGTCGCAACTTGCATTGCCAGTGTTTTTTCAGCAATCGGGCACGCTGGTCGTGTGGCATCGGCAAGATGCTGCAGAAGCTGCCCGATTTGCCAGGCAATTGGCTGCGACTCAGACGCAAGTGCCCGTTTTGCAACCCGCTGAAATGGTCAATGCAGCCCAAATTGCCGAACTGGAGCCCGATTTGGCCCAGCGATTCGCACAAGGGTATTTTTTGCCGGGCGAAGGGCAGCTTGACAACCGCCAATTGCTCGACGCCCTGCTCCACCAACTGCAAATATTGCAGGTTGATCTGCATTGGAACTCCCCCCGCAGTTTGGAAGATTTTTCTACGGGTGCACACGGCGCAACCGATTGGCTTTTTGACTGCCGTGGGCTGGGTGCCCGTCCAGACTGGTCTGAATTGCGCGCCGTTCGCGGCGAGGTCATTCGCCTGTACGCGCCTGAATTGCAACTGAAACGCCCCATTCGCTTGATGCACCCGCGCTACCCGCTTTACATTGCGCCCAAACCAGATCATTTGTATGTGGTGGGTGCCACCGAGATTGAATCTGACGATCGGTCCGCCGCCAGTGTGCGCTCCACCCTGGAACTGCTAAGCGCCGCTTACGCAGTGCACAGCGGTTTCGCCGAAGCTCGCATTCTAGAAATTGCCACGCAATGCCGCCCCACTTTGCCTGACAATTTGCCGTCGGTTCGCGCCTTGAATTCGCGCACCTTGCAAATCAACGGCCTTTACCGCCACGGCTTTTTGGTGGCTCCGGCCATCCTCGATGTCGCCATGCAATGGGTTCAAACCCAGGCGTCGCCCTTGGCCGATGAATTTGACTTGCAGATCACCCCACCATGAAGCTCACTGTCAACAAAGTCAGCCTCGAAGTGAAGCAGGGCGCAAGCCTGTCCGACCTGGTTTTGCAGGTGATGCCCACCCCGCCGTTTGCCGTCGCCGTTAACATGCAGTTTGTACCCAAATCCGCCTACGCGAGCACCGCTTTGTGCGAAGGCGACAGCATTGAAGTTATCCGTCCGGTCACGGGTGGCTAAGGCCCGGACCACCCCAAAATTTTGAAAATGCCCGCTACTCCTCAGAATTCAGCGAATTCACCGCCGTCAAACCGTTCGTTGCCCGCGGCAGATCCCCTGGTTCTTTATGGCCAGGTGTTTGAAAGCCGCTTGCTGCTTGGAACCTCCCGCTACCCGTCACCCAAGGTGCTGGAGGCTGCAGTGAGCGCGTCAAAGCCGGCCATGCTGACCGCGTCATTGCGCCGCCAAAATCTGTCAGCCAGCGAACCCGGAAAAACCGGCTCCGCCGACAACAGTTTTTGGGACATGCTGCGCAAGCTGGGAATTCCGGTGCTGCCCAACACGGCGGGCTGCCACAGTATTCAAGAGGTCATTGCCACCGCGCACATGGCCCGCGAGGTTTTTGACACCGCGTGGATCAAACTTGAGCTGATTGGCGACGACTACACCTTGCAGCCAGACACGCTGAACCTGGTATCTGCTTGCAGCCAATTGATCAAAGATGGCTTCAAAGTTTTGCCGTATTGCACCGAAGATTTGGTGCTCTGTCAGCGCCTCGTCGATGTGGGTTGCCAAGCCATTATGCCCTGGGCCGCACCCATCGGCACTGGCAAGGGGCCAATTAACCCGTACGCCCTGCGCGTGTTGCGCGAGCGCCTGAGCGTACCCATGATTGTGGACGCTGGCCTGGGGCTACCGTCCCACGCCTGCCAGGTGATGGAGTGGGGTTTTGACGCCGTTTTGCTCAACACCGCTGTGGCTTTGGCGCGAGACCCGGTCAGCATGGCCAGTGCCTTTGCCGCTGCCACGCAAGCAGGCCGCAGCGCGTTTTTGGCGGGAGCCATGAATGAGCAAACATCTGCCCAAGCCAGCACGCCAGTGTTGGGCACGCCTTTTTGGCACCAACCATGACCGTCAATTCGCTCCATGACATGGCGCTGGCCATTGCAGCCGCGCATGGCGATGCAATGGCACTGGCCACCTCAGCAGGCAGCTCGGAAAAGTCCGCTGACTGCCCGCCCGTTTACCAAGCGGCAAAACAAGCCTGCCTGAACATGGGATTCATTGATTCTGATGCTCGAGCTGTCGCCATCGCTTGGCAAGCTGCCAGCGACCGGACAGGCAGTTTTGATGCAGCGCTTTGGCCTAGCGAGCCGGGCGACTTTGGCATGAATCCATGGCCGCGAAAGAATGCCTTTGCAGCCTGTCCCCAAAGCCTAGGCCTGTATGCAGTGCTGCCAGATGCCGCCTGGGTGGCCCGCATGGCAAAAGCGGGTGTGCCCACCCTGCAATTGCGCTTCAAGTCTGACGACGCCCGCGCCATTGAGCGCGAAGTTGCTGCTGCCGTCGAAGCGGTGCGAGGCACGCCCGCCTTGCTGTTCATCAACGACCACTGGCAAGCCGCCATCGCCGCTGGGGCGTATGGCGTGCATTTGGGGCAAGAAGACATGGCATCCGCAAACTTGGAAGTCATTCGCAAGGCGGGTTTGCGCCTGGGCCTAAGCAGCCACGGCTATGCAGAAATGCTGAAGGCCGACGCTTTCAGCCCCAGCTACATCGCCATGGGTGCGGTTTACCCCACCACCTTGAAACGCATGACCACGCCGCCACAAGGCGTTGGCCGCCTGGCCGCCTATGCCCAATTGATGCGCGACTACCCGCTGGTTGCCATTGGCGGCATCGATGAGTCCCGTCTGCCTGAAGTCCTGGCCTGCAAAGTCGGCTCGGTGGCTTTTGTTCGTGCCATTGTGGGCGCCCCTGAACCTGAAGCTGTGGCCGCCAAATTAGACCGAGCCATCCAAGCGGCATGGGCCAAAACTCGCGCTATAATCTAAGGCTTGTTCCTCGATAGCTCAGTTGGTAGAGCGCCGGACTGTTAATCCGTAGGTCCCTGGTTCGAGCCCAGGTCGAGGAGCCACTACACGCCGTTAGGCATTAAGGGTTCTGCTATTTAATAAGTAGCAGAATCTTTATTTATTTAAGCTACCGCAGGTGGAACGTAGCCCGAAAGAGTTGAATCAATACTGATGTTGGCGTTCCTGCCTTCCTCTGCCATCTCGCCCATGCTTGTTCACAGGGCCTCAAACCCTGTGGCTTTGTGGCTGCCGTCGCAATAGGGTTTGTTTTTGCTTTGGCCACAGCGGCACAGATAGGCTTCGCTCAGTTTGTTGCAGGTACGCCCAGTGCCGCTCACCACTTCGAGGTTGCCCACCACGCGCAAGGGGCCGTTTGGCACGGGCTGCACATCCAGCGGGCCGCATCGAAGCGTCAATGCGCTAAAAGCCGCCGTGGTTGGCTCCCCGGTCGCGACAAAGGCCGCTGCCCCATGGCTGCCATCACAAAACGGTTTGTTCTGACTCTGGCCACAGCGACACAGTGTGGCGCGCGGATTGGCCTGTAGCTGGCCATTGATCAGCAACTCGGCCTCCACGGCGAGCGGGCCGTTCTCGCGCACACGCACTGTGTTGACGATTGGAAGCCCGTTAGAGTCGGCAGCAGCCTCTGCGCCCGCGCTGTGGCGCACCACCGTGATGGCGCCCGAAGGGCAGTTCTGCGCAATACGCATAAGTTCTGCTGCGGGTTGCGCATCGGGGTGAATCCAGGCACCCACCACATTAGGCACAAACACGTCCGGGTGCGACAGCACGCAGCTTCGCGAGTGGATGCACTTCTGTGCATTGAAATGGATCGTCGCTTCCTTGCCGGTGACGACTTCTATTGCCAAGGAATTCTCCTTGAATAAAGTGACTATTTTTTGCTGAGATCCCGATAGGCAGCGGGCACGTTCAGGCCGGGGTGGACCCAGCCAAACAAGGCGTAACCACCAAACTCGGGCATGGTGGTTTGCGCCACGGTTTGCTCCAGCGTCAAACCCTTGTCCACAGCCGCTTGCACGTTCTTTTGCACGCTGGCCAGGTAGTCGATATGCCACTTTATGTCTTCACGCGTTATGGCGACGCCATGGCCGGGAATGATGCGGGCGTCAGAGGGCAAGAATGCATACACACGCTTCAGGGTGTCCAGGGTGGCGACCAAATGGCCATCCAGCAACCATGGCAAAGCGGGCTTGGACGCGATGATGGGGTTACCCGCCCACATCACCTTCGATTGCGGCTCCCACACCCAAAGGTCACCGCCAGTTTGCGCGAAACCAAAGTCGATCACATCCACCACCTTGCCGCCCAAGTCCAGCGACACTGTGGCCATGGGTGCGACCAAAATATCACCGGTGCGTGCCTTGATTTCCTCAATGCCCCGGCCTGTGCCAAAGTTCTTGATCATGAAGGCTTTGTCATCACCCAAATGTTTGTCGATATAGATGCGCGTGTTGGCATGCTGAACAATGCGCGTTGACGCAGGCAAAAACATATTGCCGAACGAGTGGTCGCCGTGCGCGCTGGTGTTGACTGCATAAATCAGCGGCTTTGCGCCAAGTTTGCGGCTGAGGGCTTGCACCTGTTGGTTCATGCGTTTGTTGAGCATGGTTTCAATCAGCAGCGCCCCCTTGCTGCCCACAATCAGGCCGCCGCTGGTGGCCGCTGCGCCGCCCTTGGCATTCAGTTCGCGTGCGTCGCTAGCGTAGTAGGCGAAAACACCGTCAGCCAACTTCTCACTTTGCATCTGGACCTTATTGCCGTCCCAAATCGGCTCAGCCGCTGTGGCGCTGCCAAAACTTACCAAACCCAGACCAGCACAGAGCAGCAGCGTCGTCAGGGTTTTGTGAATCTGTGTGCGTTTCATGGCTAATTTCCTTTTAAAAGTAGTGAAATTGAAGACTAACCTTTACATTTAGACAAGTAAATTCAAAGAAATTGCAAATTCAATTTGCAAGAATGCACAGAAATGCAAGACCGCCATGACCTTAACGACCTGATTTACGTCGCCGCAGTCACCCAAACGGGCTCGCTGTCGGCGGCGGCGCGCAAGCTCCATGTCAACCACGCCACGGTGTTCAGGCGCATTGCCCAAATTGAAAAGGATCTGGGTGTGCGCTTGTTTGAGCGCATTGCAGGCCGTTATGTGGCAACACCAGCCGGTGAAGAACTGGCGGCCGCCGGTGCGGCCATGGCGCAAACCGCCGAGCGCTCGTTACTCAAAGTGGCCGGGCGCGATTTGCGACCCAACGGCGTGGTGCGCATTACCACCACGGACAGCTTTGCCACAACGCTGCTAAACCCAGTGTTGGCGCTGTGCCGAGCCCGATATCCCCACATTGCGCTGCACATTGGCATCGACAACAACATGCTGGACTTGTCCAAGCGCGACGCCGATATTGCCGTGCGCCCCACACTGCGGCCACCCGCGTATTTGGTGGGCAAGCGCATTGCGCCGCTGGCTTTCACGGTGTATGGGGCTGCGCATTACCTTGAAAACTCCACCGCGACCGCCTTGTCCGAGCACCATTGGATTGGTCTGGGTGAATCGCAAGAACGCCACCGCTCACTGCTGTGGCTGCAGAAAACCATTCCGCTGGACCAGGTGGGTTACCGCATCGACGGTTTCGCCAATATCGCGCGCGCCTGCGCCGATGGACTGGGTTTGGCCGTGTTGCCTTGCTTCCTCGGAGACAGCGTGACTTCATTGCGCCGCGTGCAGGAGCCTATTGCGGATTTGGC
The DNA here is from genome assembly GCA_031431035.1 of Rhodoferax sp. Taxonomy (GTDB): domain Bacteria; phylum Pseudomonadota; class Gammaproteobacteria; order Burkholderiales; family Burkholderiaceae_C; genus JANYCG01. The sequence goes on along the minus strand of JANPCR010000323.1, from coordinate 11,234 downwards.
ATCCGAACTTTGGGTACTGACCCACCCCGATCTGCGCGAGACTGCCCGCATCAAGACCGTGTTTCAAATTCTGCACCAAGAACTGGGCAAGTCGACACGGGAGTTGCAAGGCATCAGGCTCTAGCGGGCTGGCGCCACAACTGCCACGGACACCACAGCATCCAGACCGAGCCTTAATTAGGACGTGGCCCCTGTTGTTGAAACAGCGCAGACTACTCGACCAGAAAGAGGTCAGCCACATGACTAGCCTGCTACTTTCTTTGACTGTAAGCGGCCAGCCAACTTCAGCCCATCGACCATATTTTTGAAATGCAACCACAGGTTGGTTGCCCCGGCAATCAACGCCACTGCCTGAATTGCGTAAAAGCTGGTGTCAAAGGCTCCAGCTTGTGCCTTTGAGTGCAGATAGAAAGCTGAAGGCAAGAGCACCAATAAAGCGGTGACTGCTATGAACGGCATGCGTTTCTTTTTAGACTCAACCAACTGGCCAGAACGATTTTTAGCAAGGACAAAGCCGCTGCCACCGGTAGCAGCCGTCGCGGGTGTCAGAATCCACATTGCTTGAAAGATTGCGCCTTTGACTTTGACGATTGCCGACTAGGAAAGAAACAGGTCGGATATGAGCGTTGACGTCCAAAAACTGAAAATACAAAGCAATGCGATGCTGCCAAAAATGGCGTGAACGCGTGATTTCATTTTTTGATTCTTTTCGATTTGCAGGTGCCGCCGAGGCCTTGCGTTGGAGAGGTGCGTGCTTTTTCCAGGTGAACCACCAATTGCTCCAGCAGCCTGAGCGCACTCGCGATGTCCTCGTCGCTGATTGAAGCTCTTAAAACCTCGATTTGCTTGGTCCACGCGTCAGAAATTGCAGTGTAAGTGGCTTCGCCTTCTGGACTGAGGGTGTAAACCGCAGCTCTCGCGTCCAGCGGGTTGTCGTGAGAGGTCATAAGTCCGTGCTCCACAAGCAAGCCGATTTGCTTGGTTGCGGCTTGGCGTGTCATGCCCATGATTCGCCCAATTCCGGAGGCCGTGGGTAGCGTGTCTGAAAGTTCGACAGCGCCCATGACCTTCCATTTGGCGCTGGTCATTCCAAATGGCGCCGCGAGCTCGTCTCCCAAACTAGAGAGACTCTGCTGAGCTCGGAATACATGCAGCGCAAGGCGCGAAATTGGATCGAGAAGTTTTTGTTCCATGGTCGTGAATATTGACAACCAGATGTCAATAAGGCTAATTGCAAACAGCTGGCTGCGTTGTGGGGCTTTTTTTCGGGGAGATCGTCAGACCCTTGGACTATGGGAGTCATAGTCCTCCAAGCTTGGAGATCGCTGAAGTCTCAAACTGCCTTCGCGATGTCCTTTTGAATCAAGTCCACCAACCGCGCTAGTTTTCGGGATAGGAACCGGACCGTGGGTGATCTTGACCTTCGGGCAACTTCAATAGACGCTATTCACTGCGCGCTGCACCAAAACCTTCAACTGTTGAACCGATAGTAAAAATTCCCATCCACAAAGGGTTGTTCGTTGACGACATGGCGAAACAGGCCGGACATCATGAGGCGGTGCAAGATCAGGTGGGCTTGGTGGCGCGGCATGGTTTGGTGGGTGCACAGGGCGTCAACCGCCTGCGAGCCGACCCAGCATTTGGGGTAGGCGGTGCCCAAGTAGGTTCGGTCTGCAACTTGCATCTTTTCGCGCAACACTTGAATGGCAGTGTCAATTGCCATGGCGTTCGGCGTTTGCCCTGCCGAAGGCGACACGGCCAGCCGAAAAAACCACGCCTCATTCGCAAACGTGTGTTTATGCTCCACATGGAACAGCAAGCCCAATTCGCCCAAGGCTTGCCCCACCGCGACGGCCACAGGCGGCTGAATTTGCAGCTTTTTGGCCATCCAAGCGACCGCCTCGGACGCGACGAAACAGCTTGGGTACTTTTTAAAGTGGTAGCTGCGGTCTTGAATGGTGAGTTTGTTTTGCAGCAGTTCGGCCAACTTTTCGGCAGACAGTTGCGTGTGGGCGCGAATCAAGGCCCGGGGTGCCACTTTGGGCAGCGTTTTGGTATTGGCCGCAGCCACGTAGCGCGCCAACAATTGCGCCGAGGGTGACGCCACATCCAGCAAGCGGGCTGCCGAATCCATCGCAATGCGAAGACCTCCGTTGGGGTCGTTCATGTCGAGTTCAGCCACCAAATCCAGAAATCCAAGCGACTTGGCCCAGGCTCTTTCCTCCTCGCAGACATGGCCGCCGACCAGCCGCGTCAGCAGCGTTTGGGGGCGCAATTCCATGGGCAAATAGTTGCAAACCGCCATCAAAGATTCGGCGGCTTGGGGCCGTAAATTGGACACGTCGATGATCAAAAAACTGGCGGGGCCTTGCGCAATTTGCTGCAATGCGGCTTGCCTCTGCGCTGCCTGCAGTGGCAGGTTGCTGGGAATGCATTTCATCGCCATCAAGCCCGCGCGCACGGCATCGGTGTCGGGGCAATCGGGCAGGTGAAGGTAGGCTTCTGGATCGGCAGGGCGTGACATAGGCTTTTGAAGGTGGAGTGAACCAGCCCGGAAGTCGCGCAGACAGCCCACAAACTTACAAGCGCGAGGCACCGCTGGTATCGGCTGAAAAAGGCTGGAAAAGACTGGAAATTAGGACTTCATATCACCGGTGATATCAGATTTTGAGAAAATGCCCAGAACTGCCAAATTATGAATAAAAAGTGCCTCTAGCTAAGGAATAATATCAATAATTTGCTATGTTTTATATAGCAAACGAACTGAGACTGAACAAAGCACAATGATGTGTGCAATCTCAGTCAGACGTCCTTGGCATTGCGACTCAATCCCTTTTCTTTGTCGCATGTCGCACCCCAACCAGAGAGTTCCCATGATCCAAACCAAAGCCCTGTTTGAAATTACCCTCAGCGTCCATCAAATTGAAGATTTGGGGCCAACGCCCTACGGCGTTCGCAAGATTGCTGCCGTGGCAGGCGGCAGTTTTGTGGGCGAGCGCTTGCGCGGCACAGTCAGGGCGGCACCGGGCGGCGATTGGCTGCTGTTGCGCAGCGATGGCGTGCTGTGCCTGGACGTGCGCCTGACCCTGCAAACGGACGATGGCGCCCTGATTTACATGACCTACAAAGGCTTGCGTCATGGCCCGAAAGACGTGATGGACCGCCTGAACCAAGGCGAGCTGGTGGACCCGGCGCAGTACTACTTTCGAACGGCTCCGGTGTTTGAAACCTCGTCAGACAAATACGCCTGGCTGAACCGCGCCCTGTTTGTGGCGACCGGGCGGCGCGAGTCAAGCGGGCCGATTTACCAGGTGTTTGAAGTGCTGTAGCCGGCTACTTTAAAAGATAAGGGAGCCTGGGCTCCTGCCCATCAAACTGGCGCAAACAGCCCTGCGCCAAAATTGGCATTCGCGTCAGCGCACCAAATGCTGATGCCATCCAACTTGTCCAAATCGCCCGCGTTCAAGGTCACGGTCAACGTCTGGTTGGCAAACGACGTGCCCCTGAGGTTGTTACCAATGGGAAAACCCGCCACGTAGTTGGACGCCTTGCCGCCATACACAAACACTTTGGACAGCCCTCCACCGTCGTAATTGAAGTTGCGAATCTCAATGGTGCAGTTGTCAACCACGGTGGCTTTGCCGCTCACACCGTGGGCCAACATGGACAGTGTGGCGACCTGGCCCACCCTAGGGTTGGTTTTTTCGCACGAGGCCCCCATGACGGGTACTGCTGGCGTGACCGTACCCGAAGGCGTGGGCACAACCGCAATGGGCGTCTGCGTGACAGGTGCCGTGCTGGGCGTCACGGTAACGGAGTCGCCCCCACCACCGCCGCAGGCTGCCAGCAAGCCCGTTAACGCCAGCGCTGCCCAGTGGCCGCGAGATGAAAAACCGTAGAGACAAGTCATGGCGATGCCTTTGAGAGTTGAGGTTTGGCGGTTAGGTCTTTCAACCGAGCCCACAACTTACAAAATCGCCTCCAAAGCGTCTACTGCCTCCATCGACTCCAACCTTCAGTCCTCCCCCAATTCAAGGCGCAACCGTCGCCCCGTCAATGCCATGGCGGCGCATGGATTCAGCCACAAAGCCAGTCGATTTCATGCGCTGCACAAAATCGGCCAAAGCGGCGTGGGCATTGGCTCCGCGGCCTTTGGGCAAACCCATGGCCTGCTCAATCACCATGAAGCGCCCGGGTAACAACCGCAAACCGGGCAGCTGCGCCACCTCAGCCTGCAAAACCGGGCGAATGCCGGCGGCCACCTCCAACTGCTTGGCATTGAAGGTCGCCAACACATCGGCAGAGCTGCCAGAGCGCTCAATTTGCGCATGCTTCAGTGTGCGGGTTAAAAACAGGTCGTAGGCGCTGCCTGCGCCCACGGCCACGCGGTTGCAGCTGTGGTCGACTTCGTCGTTGTGGGTCATGGGAGAGCCGCTTTGCACCACGTAAGCGCCCTCGATCAAAATATAGGCTTGGGTGAAGGCAATGTCTTGCCCTCTGGCCGGGTCAATCGCAAAAAAACCAAAATCAGCCGCTTCAGACTTCACCGCCTGAACCGACTGGGCGGCGGTGTCAAACACCAAAAGCTCCAGCTCCATCGCCAGTTCAGCCGCAAAAGCCCGCGCCAAATCAACTGAAACCCCTACAGGTAAACCCGTGTTGGGCGCGCGATTGGCCAAAATCGGATTACCCAAATTGATCGAAGCCGTCAAGCAGCCCCTCGGGGCCAGTTCTTTGGTCAAATTTGAATCCAGTTGCATCTTTTTACCGTAATAAAAGCACCCTTGGTACGACACACCCACTCTACGCCCGGGCGCTGGCATACTTGCCAGTAGGGCAAAAAAATGTTTCCTTCAAACCCGTCAGTCCACACACCGCTGAACAAGTCACCAAGCCAACCGCTGAACGACCTGTCAAGCCACCCCGCGCGCCACTTGGCGGGCGATGCGCTGGCGCAGGCGTTGCGCGACTGCCGGGCGCGAACCTGGTCGCTGGTGGACGATCTGTCCGATGCCCAATGGCTGCCGCCCTTGCAGCACGGCGTGAACCCCATCGGCTGGGAACTTGCTCATTTGGCCTGGTTTGCTGAGTTTTGGATTCTGCGTGGGCCGCATCATCGCAACGCTGAGGGCCGCGCCATGGCTCAGCAGGCGGCCCAATTCACCGGGCCAGATGCGCACATGGATTCCTCCCGGCTGCCCCATGACCAGCGCTGGGCCATTCTGCTACCCACGCGCCCACAGCTTCGGCAAACCCTGGCCGACCAGTTAGAGGCCTGTTTGCACGCCCTGCCCCGTGGCCCTTTTGCATCACAGGCGCACAGCGACGAGGCGCTTTACTTCCACCGGCTGGCACTGTTTCATGAAGACATGCATGCTGAAGCCTTGTGCTGGCTACGCAGTGCCCTGGCCTATGCAGCACCCCTTGAGATGCCAGCGCCGCCGTCGCTCAGTGCGGACAGCAATCGCGGCTTCGGCGCATCGGGCAGCCCGCAAATTCGGGTCCCCGGCGGCCAGCTTGAGCTTGGGTTCAGGCACGATGCCCCCGGTTTTGCCTTTGACAACGAACGTCCCGGCCAAACGCTGGCCGTGGCTGACTTCACCATCGACGCACGAGCCGTCACCGCCGAAGCGTTCGCCCAATTCATTGACGCAGGTGGTTACGCCAAGCCCCAACACTGGAGCCCGGCTGGCGACGCCTGGCGACGCGCGGCAGGCCAGCGTTTTCCGGCCAACTGGCGCTACAACGCCAGCCTGGGGTGGCAGTTCAGGTGGTTTGACCAATGGACTTCTGTCCAAACGCGCGCCCTGGCTATCAATCTCAACGCCTTCGAAGCCGAAGCCTATTGCCATTGGGCACAACGCCGCTTGCCCACCGCAGCCGAATGGGAACTCGCTGCGCAAACGCAACCCCAGTTCAGTTGGGGCCACAGCGTTTGGGAATGGACAGCCGACGGCTTCGCCCCTTACGAAGGCTTTGCACCCGGCCCCTACAACGAATATTCGCAGCCCTGGTTTGGCAACCACCGCGAAGTGCGGGGCGGCGCGTTTGCCACCCATGCCCGCATGCACCACCCGCGCTATCGGAACTTTTTCTTGCCTGAGCGTTCGGATACTTTTGTAGGATTTCGAACCGTGGCATTGTCATGAGGGCGCTTTGAAACGCAGAACTCTTTTATCGGCTGGCCTGCAAACCAGTGTTTTAGGCACGGCGGGTTTGTTGGCGTCTTGCACCTTGGCGCCCGACCACGACTTCAGCGCGGCTGACGCGCCGGGCATGGCGGCACTGTCTCGCCAGCCTCGCACGGCCTGGGTATTCAGCTCCGGCGGGCCGCGCGGTTTTGTGCATGTGGGCGTGATCAAGGCGTTGTCTGAACTGGGCCTGAAGCCCGATTTACTGGTGGGTGCGTCGGTCGGCGCACTGGTGGCGGTGTTGTACGGCTCGGGGCGATCTGCCGCCAACATTGAACACGTCGCCTTGGACCTGCAGCCCTTTGGCTTGGGCAGGCTCGCCATGGGCAGCAACGAGTGGTTCAGCGGTTCGGCCATTGCCGACCTGGTGCGAAGCGAAGTCAAAGGCATGCCGCTGGAGCGCATGCTCACCCCCGTGGCCTGTGTGGCGGCCCGCAAACGCGATGGCCAGGCGGTGGGCTTCACCTCGGGCGATGCCGGACTGGCGGTGCAAGCCAGCTGCGCGATTGAGGGGCAATTCACCCCGGTGCGGATTCGTGGCGACCAGTACGTAGATGCCGACCAATACCAGCCGCTGCCCGTCCGATTGGCGCGCCAATTGGGTGCCACCCGCATTTTGGCGATTGACGCATCGGCCCACGAAAACAAAGCGCCATCAGGGGCCGCGGGCTATTTGGCGGGCGATTTGCGCAAACGCGCCTTGACCGAACCCGACAGCCGCTTGGCCGACATCGCCCTGCACCCCGAATTTGGTTACTACGTCAATCTGACCCGCGAGTTCCGGCAGCGAGCGATTGAAGCGGGTTACCGCAGTACGCTGGCGGCGGCGCCTAAGCTCCTTGCAATGCATTCCCCCAGCTAATTCCAAAAAAATGACTAATTACAGTGGCACCCTGGTACTTTTTAACTACGACTGGGACACTGTCGGTTTTGCCCGCGCCTGCAAAGCCAATGGCTGCCAAGCCCTGGACGACGCAGGGTTCGATCTGTTTTCGTTCCCTAGCAACGCCCATCTGGTGTGGTTTGACATCGAGCGCTTTGTAGCCCAACTGGCGCGGCGTGCCCGCAGCAAAGGCTGGACGGCGGTGACCTCCAACCACGAGCAGTTTGGTGCGCTGGCAGCGGCCTTGCTGGCTGAAAAAATGGGCTGGCCCGGCACCCCGGTCAACGCGGTTTTGGCCTGCCAACACAAGCTGTATGCACGCGAGGTGCTGCAAAAGGTGTGCCCCGAAGCCAATGTCGGATTTGCCGTGCTCGACACCCAGTACGGTGGCGAAGTGCCGAAAAATTTAAGCTACCCGTTGTTTGTGAAACCCGTCAAAGCGGCGTTTTCGGTGTTGGCGCGGGTGGTTCATTCGCACCAGGAACTCACCGCCCACACCCGTTTTGGCGCTTGGGAGCTTTGGGTGATTCGGCATTTGGTCGAACCCTTTGAGCGGGTTTTTCAAAAGCGCCTGGGGCCGCTGCAAAGCGCCCACCGCATGATGGCCGAGACGCCCATTCACAGCCCCCAGTTCAACCTGGACGGTTTTGTTTGGCAGGGCAAGGCCAGTGCCTACGGCGTGGTCGATGCCATCATGTACCCCGGCACGCAAGCCTTCATGCGCTGGGACTACCCCAGCCAATTGAAGCCCTCCATTCAGGCCCGCGCACTGCAAACCGCGCAGCGCTTTTTGACCGCGGTTGGCTTTGACCACGGCATGTTCAACATGGAATTTTTCTACGATGAGGCCACCGACCGCCTGACCGTGATTGAATTCAACCCCCGCATGGCGTCGCAATTTTCAGACCTGTACCTGCGCGTTGACGGCGTTGACCTGCACGCCTGCAGCCTGGCCTTGGCCAACGGGCTGCACCCTGAAACTGTGCCGCCAATGGCAGCCACAGCCGGTGCGGCGTCTAGCCTGGTGTACCGCAGTTTTTCGCCCACGCAGGTCTGCCCCATGCCAGACAGCCACCAAACCGCCGAATTTGCCAAACAGTTCCCTGATGGGCTTTTGTTCCCTTTTGCCAAAGACCAGAGCTCGATTGACCGCGACTTCAAATGGCTTGGCAGCTACCGTTACGGTATCGTCCACATCGACGGTAAAGACGCCGCCGATCTGCGCCGCCGTGCCGAAGCGGCAAGCACCCTGCTGGGGTGGCCAGCGCCGTTTCACGGTGTGCAACACATGGCGGTTGACGGAACAAAAGAGCACAAACTGAATCCAAAAGCCCCACAACTTCAATTTCTGGAAACTTCGCAATCATGAACTCTCGCTTGGCACATCGCCCCTTGACCCATATGACCCAATTGACATTCCCCAACCGCGTCAGCCGCACCATTGGAGCCGTCACCTTGACGATTGCCGTGGCTTTCGCACTGGGCGGCTGCACCGCCATGACGGCGCAAAACCCGTCCAGCAGTCTGAAACCCGTGAACGCCGTAGCGGACAGTGGCGACAGCCGCGTCATGCTCAAAGGCGCCGACGTGGTGGCTTATTTCACCCAGGCCAAGTACGTGCAGGGCACTGCCCTATTCAAAACCGAGTACGAAGGCGTGACCTTCCGATTCTCAAGCGCCGAACACAAGGCTTTGTTTGACAAAGAACCTAAGAAATATTTGCCCGAATTTGGCGGTTATTGCGCCAATGGCATTGCCTACGGCATCCCCTGGGGCGGCGATGCTGATTCCTTTCGCATGATCGATGGCAAACTCTACATTTTTGGCGGCCAAGCGTCCAAAGACGGTTTTGAAGTCGACATTCCGCGCAACATGGCCTTGGCCAACCAGTACTGGAAAGACGAAGTCGCGGGCAGCAACAGCATGATTCAGCGCACCAAACGCTTAGTCTTTAAGGTGCCTCATTACAAAAGCGGTGAAGACATCGCCAAAGAAGTGGCGGCGGCCAAGGCCAAAAAGTCTTGAGGTTGCATGATCGTGAGGTCTTGAAGACCTGACCTGTCTAGAAGGGCCTGCATTGCGGGCCTTTTTTGTGCCCAAGCCTTCACTGCGGTGGGATTGGTGCTGTTTTTGACGGTTTTCGATAAAAAAGAACCTGCAGGTTCTTTTTTATCGAAAAATCCCAAAATTAGAACCAAATAGGCCTCTAGCTCTCTAATTTATTCAATAGTATGCTAATTATATTATAGCATTGATTTAACAATATTTCGAGCAAGGTTTGGCTTCAATCAGGGTAGCCCAGCGCGGGCTGGCTGTGCCCTTCGGCGGCTCGCCAGCCGGGCTGTTTAGTGAACAAGTTGGCTGCCATGCCGCCCACGTCGTAGGTGGGCCAGGTCTTGCCGGGGTTTTTGGCGTCCCACTCGGCTTTGATTTGCGCACCGGTTTTGTAATGCGGCACTTTGGACGCGTAACTTGCCAGCGACACGCCGCGCCAGCCTTTGTCTTTTATGGCCGGCCACAGGCGGTCAGCGTGGTCGATGTTCCATTGGGGATCGACTTGCCAGGCGGTTTGCCCCAGCACATCGCCAAAAATGAACAATCGCCCATCAAGTATTTGCCATGAGGTCGGGTCGCTGCCCAGTTTGATGTTGAAGGCGGCCCCGCTGGCGCAAAAGCCGCCGTACTGCGGCTCATACTGGCCGGGGCTGGCGGTGAACAGGGCTTTGCTTTGGGCTGACGCGAAGTAATAGGTGCGCTCAGGCAACGCGACTTTGTGCTCTGCCAAGCCACGGATGGGCGTACCTTGCGTGAAATAAGCCACCGGGTCGTAGCCCAGCAGCATGACAGGCTCGCCAGAGCGGTTTTTCACGGTGGCGTAGGGCGTTCCACAGGCTACCAACAGCAGGGCGATCATTGAAATCATCAAGCTTTTGATGGCTAACAACATGATTTACCTTTCGTTTCAGCGAGTCAATAAACGCCTGGCGGCGTGGCTAGCGCCATCGACGATGGCCACCATCAGCAGCATAGCCCCCAAAATGGTGGCTGTCTTGTTCATTTGGAACAGGCCCATGTGAAAAGCCAGCAGCTGGCCCAAACCGCCCGCCCCCACCACACCCAGCACGGCAGCCGCGCGGATATTGTTTTCCCAACGGTACAGGGTGTAGCTCATGAGTTGCGGCAAGATCTGCGGCAAGGTCGCGTAAAGGAAAACCCGCCCATTGCCCACGCCCTGCGCACGCAGCGCATCGCCAGGGCCCGAGGGCGCGTTTTCAACCGCTTCGGCAAACAGCCGCCCCAGCACGCCGGCTGTATGAAACGCCAGCGCCAGCGTGCCAGCAAAAGGACCCAAGCCAGCGGAGATCAACAGCAAGGCCGCCCAAACCAGCTCGGGGATGCTTCGCAAGGCGTTGAGCAGCAAGCGGGTGGGCGCGCGGGCCATGCCGTGGTCGCCCGCGTGCAAGCGGCTGCCGGGCAGTGCCAAAGCCAAACCCGCCACGGCGGCCAGCAAGGTGCCCAAAGCCGACATGGCCAGTGTTTCCCAAGCGCCCAGCACTACTTTTTGCACAAACGCGGGCGACAAATCTGGCGGAAAAAACTCGGCAATGAACCGTCCCATGCTGCTGGCTGCTTCGCGGGACAAAAACTGACCCCACTTCAAGTCAAGCGACCAAAAACTCAGGGCTACCAGCACCAGAAGGCCGACTGTGAACCAGCACGCCTTGCAGCGTGCCTCAAACAAGCGCAGGGGCAGCTTGAACGGCGGGTTGGCGGCTGTTGCTTTGGTCATCCAGCTGGGCTACCCAAGGGACTTTCGCAACCAGGAGCTGGCTTTGTCTGCCAGGGCCACCAGGGCGATGAACACCAGCAACATGCTGGCAACTTCGCCACCGTTGAACATCTTCATGGAGTTGTCGAGTTGTTGACCCAAACCCCCAGCCCCTACAAACCCCAGTACCACCGACGAGCGGATGGCGCATTCCCAGCGGTACACGGTGTAGCTGGTCAATTCTGCCGCGTTGGTGGGCAGCAAACCGTAGAAAAACGACTGCAGCCGGCCGCTGCCGTTGCGCATCAAGGTCTGGGTGGCGTGGGTTTCACCGCTTTCCAGAATCTCGCCATACACCTTGCCCAGCATGCCCGCGTAGGTGAGCGCGATG
>JANPCR010000322.1:0-7863 GCA_031431035.1 Rhodoferax sp. | reverse complement strand
GGCGGCGGGCCGGATGGTGGGGTCGACGTGAGGCTGCAAAAGGGCTCGGACCGTTACCTTGTTCAATGCAAGCAATGGCGCGCACGTTCTGTAGGGGTTGTAACGGTGCGAGAACTTTACGGCGTGATGGCGGCGCAACGCGTGGCCGGCGGTTTTGTAGTGACCTCAGGCGATTTCACTTACGAGGCGCGAAGCTTTGCCGATGGCCGAGAGATTCAACTTATCAACGGCAGGGCATTGCAGAGCGGGGTTCGCAACCAAGCCGGTCCTGCGGTTTTGTCCGCGCGCCCAGCGCTGTTGGCAGCACAATCTTCTTCTGAAGTTCCGGTTTCTCCCGAAATACTCAGTTGCCCCCACTGCCATGCACCCATGGTGCTGCGGCGGGCCCGCAGCGGCGCAACTACTGGCAAACAGTTTTGGGGTTGCAGCTTTTACGGTCAAAACAAATGTCGGGGTACGCTCGATTTGGCGTGAGCGAGCGTTGATTTCCGGCAAACCATCGAGTTCAGAGGCGCCCGTGTGTATCGCTTGTACACATCAACCCTGCTGGAAGGATCGGGCTGGCGTGGCACTCAGCGCAGCGGCATCAAGGAGGAGGCCGAAGGCCGGGGGACAGCCGCGGAGCTGAGTGCCGCGCCAGCCTGATCCCGCCCACGCTGCGACTCAGCAGAGCCAGTCAGCCATTACTCGCGGTCGCATTGGCCCGCCATCCAGTCGTCAATCACCGCCGCGTCATTCACCGTGCGCAGCGCCATGTAGGCCACCTCGGCCTGCGGGTAACGCCTACGCAAAAAATTCAGCCATTGCTTCAATCGGCCGGCCTGTTGGCGGCGCTCCAGGCGGCTACAGACGATGTGCCAAAAGTCGGCGATGAAGGGCAGTAAGAATTGCCAGGTGACGACCTGAACCAGGCTGGCTGGGGGCGCCGTCGCATTGAACGCACTGGTGATGTTGCTATTGAATCCGCCAAATCCCTCATCTTGGCGCTTGATCGCATGCGCCAAACCGGGGTCGGTCACCATGCCGCGCCCAATCATCAGGCTGTGGCAGCCCGACACTTCACGGCAGCGCAGTGCGTCTTCCACCGTCCAGATTTCGCCATTGGCCACCAGCGGAATGTTGACCACCGCGCGAATGTCGGCAATGCGGTGCCAGTAGGCCGGCGGGCGGTAGCCATCGGCCTTGGTGCGGGCGTGCACCACCAGCTCGCTCGCGCCATTGTCGGCAATGGCCTGGGCACATTCCACGGCGCGCAGGTCGTCGTTAAAGCCCAAACGCATTTTGGCCGACACCGGCAAGTGAGCAGGCACAGCGCGGCGCACAGCCGCCACAATTTTGCCCACCAGTTCGGGCTCTTGCAGCAGCGCTGCGCCGCCGCCATGGCGATTCACCACCTTGGCGGGGCAGCCGAAATTCAGGTCAATGCCGTCCGGCCCCAAAGCGGCGAGCGCAGCAGCGTTGTCGGCCAGGCAAGCTGGGTCAGACCCCAGCAACTGGGCTCGCACGGGCACGCCTGCCAAGGTGCGCCCGCCGGTCAGCAGCTCGGGCATCACGCGGATGAAGGCGCGGTCTGGCAGCACCGTGTTGGTCACGCGAATGAATTCGGACACGCAGCGGTCAATGCCGCCCACACGGGTCAAAATGTCACGCAGCACAAAGTCGAGCAGGCCCTCCATGGGGGCCAAAATAATGGTCATGGTCGAGTGTAGAGGCAGGCCAGACCCCCTCCCCCCTTCCAAGGCCGTTGGTTATCGAGGTAGCATTTGCGCCTATGCTTAAAACCCCCGCTCACTTCACCTCGCTGATCACGCCGCGGCAGCACGCGGAACCAGTCACGTTTTTATTTAGCGGTGACGCGCTGCTGGTGCAAGCAGCCACCCTGGCCGTACCCACAGCGCTGGATTTAGCGCCCTTGGCTTGGCATGCCGAATCCGCCCACCCCGTCGGCTTGTTGGGCGATCAATACTGCCAAACTGCCTGGGCGCCCCACGACCGCTGGAGCCCTGCGCATCTGGGTGCCCAGGGCTTGGTTTTCAAAAAGCTGCGCTCACTGTTTGGCGTGATGGACGAGGCCACACTGTCGGTGGCAGGGCGCGCCTTCCAAATTGCGGAATGGAGCCGCACGCATCGCTTTTGCGGTGCCTGTGGCGGGGCAACTGCGCAGGTGAGCGGCGAACGCTGCGCCAAATGTCCCGCTTGCGGGCACCTGGCCTACCCGCGTATTTCGCCCGCCATGATGGTGCTGATTCGACGTGGCGATGCCATTTTGTTGGCCCGCCACAGCGCGTCGCCCACCGGGTTTTTCACGGCGCTGGCGGGGTTTTTGGAAGCGGGCGAGTCGGTTGAAGACGCGATTCACCGCGAAGTATTTGAAGAAGTCGGCTTGAAGGTGCGCGACATTGCCTACTTTGGCAGCCAACCGTGGCCGTTTCCGCATTCGCTCATGATGGCTTACACCGCAGAATTTGTGGAGGGCGATGTGGTGGTCGATGCGACCGAAATTGCCGAGGCCCGCTGGTTTGGCCCGCATGACGATTTGCCGCCAATCCCGCACGGCATCTCGATCGCCAGCGACCTGATTCGCGCGCATTTGCCGCCAAGAGCGCCATGAGCGCCCAGAGCGGCGCAAGTCGAGCCCAGAATTTCATCGTTCTGGGCGCTGGTGCCATTGGCTGCTACGTGGGCGGACGGCTTGCGCTGTCGGGGCAGCAGGTGACCTTTGTCGGGCGGCCACGGGTGCTGGAGGCGCTTGCGCAAAACGGCTTGACTGTGACGGATTTGGATGGCTTCAAAGGCCACATTGCGGCGACCCAGCTTCATTTAGCAGCTTCGCTCAAACACATCGTGCCTGACGACAAGCCCAGCATCGTTTTGCTGTGCGTCAAAGGCGGTGCCACGCTGGCCGCAGCGCAAACGGTGGCGCAGGTGTGCAAGCCGGGCACGTCCATCGTGTCGCTGCAAAACGGGGTGGACAACGTTGCCCGCATCCAGGCCAATGCCCCGCAAATGAAAGCCCTGGCGGGCATGGTGCCCTATAACGTAGTGATGCCAGCGGCCCACCATGCGCACCGCGCCAGCATGGGGTTTTTGCAAATTGAAAACAGCCCTGCCAGCGCCGAGTTTGCGCCGCTGTTCAACGCGGCGGGTCTGGCCACCGAGCTGGTAGACAACATACGCGCCGTGCAATGGGGCAAGCTGCTGCTGAACCTGAACAACCCCGTCAACGCCTTGTCCAACCTGCCACTTCACGCCCAATTGCACGACCGCGAGTACCGTTTTGTATTGGCAGGTTTGCAAACCGAGGCCTTGGGCGTTATGGCCGCAGCCCACATCCAGCCTGCCAAAGTAGCGGCCGTATCGCCGAGGGTTATGCCCCATTTGCTGCGCCTGCCCAACTGGCTGTTCACGCGGCTGGCCGCCCGCATGCTGCGCATGGACGCGACCGCGCGCTCGTCCATGTGGGACGACCTGAACCAGGGCCGCACCACCGAAATTGACGATCTGTGCGGCGCGGTGGTGCGGCTTGCACAGGCGCATGGCGCAAGCGCCCCCTTCAACCAGCGCATGGCGCAGTTGATGACTGAACGCACCCAAAGCGGCGCTGCGCCGGGTTTGATGCCCAGCCAATCAGGCATGAGCGGGGACGCCATGCGCCAAGCGATTTTTGAATAGCCACTGGCCGCCAATCAGGGACAAACCCGAGGTTGTGCCAAAAACCGCCCGCTCAGTGGCCTGAAACGGGTCAACCTTTGTAAACTCAACAGGCAAACATTTCAACCCAGAGGAGCATTTCATGACCGTCAATGTCACCATCGATCTCGGCTACGAACTCGAAGTCAAGGCCAAATTTGCCGACGTCTTTGCCGTGCTGTCCAACGTGCCCGAATCCGCCAGCTTCTTCCCGAAAGTCGACAAACTGGTGGACATGAAAGACGGCGTGTACCGCTGGGAGATGGAGAAAATCGGCGTCGCGTCCATCGCCCTGCAAACTATTTACGCGTCCAAATACGAGTCGAACAAAGCCAAAGGCAGCGTCGTCTGGACGCCAGTCAAAGGCGTTGGCAACGCCCTGGTGTCGGGCAGCTGGGTGATCAAAGACAACAAAAAGTCAACCGGATTGACGCTGAAAATCAACGGCGACCTGGCCATTCCCCTGCCCGGCTTGATGAAAATGGTAGTGGTGCCTGTGGTGGAAAGCGAATTTGAAAAAATGACCGACCAGTACATTGCCAACCTGATCAAGAAATTTGGCGGCGAAGTTTGAACGTGCAGAGGTCAAGGCGCGGACTTGAATGCGCAGATATGAGGGCGCAGGCTGTTGGAGGCGATTGAAAGACGATCGAAGGCTTCTTGAAAGTTGCTCGAAATTTACTCGAAATTTGCTCAAATGTTACTCAAACTTTGCTACTAAATATATAGCAAACTATCTATATTATTCGAGAGCTAGAGGCCAATTTGATTGATATTTTGGCAAATTTGCCTGCCAAAACGAAAAAAAGAACCTGCAGGTTCTTTTTTTGCTTTTTGGCTTAAAAAAGGCCAGTTTCAATCCAGCGAGCGTTTCAACCGCACCTCTTCAACCTTGCCACTGCCCAATTGCACTGTTTTGGCCGTGTTCATTTCGCGTTTGAAACCCGCCAAGTCATAAAACCGCATGGCGCGTTCGTTGCGCAAGAACGACCACAGCGTGACTTCCAGGCAACCTTCTTCCAGCAGCCCTTCGCGGCAAGCGTCCCACAGCGCTAGACCCGCGCCCTCGCCCCAATAATCTGAGGCCACATAAATCGCCCAAATCTCCCCCGTCGTCGGCTTGGTTTTGGGGTCGCGCGTGCGGTCGTAGCCCGCAAAACCCACAATCGCGTTGCCGTCCAGCGCCACCACCACCTGAGGCTCGCCAAATTTGATGGCATCCGCCCAATGCGCGGTTTTTTGTTCGACCGAAAGCCCTTTTAAATGGTCATCGGGCACCAGCCCCGCATAGGCCGTTTGCCAAGTGCTGACATGAATTTCCGCAATGGTCTTGGCATCGGCCATAACCGCAGGGCGGACTTGAATATTGAGATTGCTGGACATGAAGAAAGATGCGCCTTGTGGTCAATGAGGAATCGAATTTCGAGGCCGGATTGTCGCATTGTGAGGGTTTGCCCCCATCCGCCCGCCCGTTCTGGATCAACCGACGGATGGCCGCGCGCTACGAAAACCGGTTGTCCGGTCGTCCGGATACCCGGATACCCGGCAGCTAGCCCCCCGGAAGTTCTGCCCCCGTCCCCCGGTCACCCCCCGTTCAGACTGGGCTGAGGAGCGCAAAAACTGCTGGATCAGGGCTTGCGACTGTCTGAGCGCAGCGAGTTTGAGCAAGACCCCGGCAGTTTTGAGCACCGCAAGTTGCCCGTAGCGCAGCGCAGGGACCCAGGCTGTCGGGTCGCCTTTTCTTTGCTTACTTTCTTTTGGCGAAGCAAAAGACAAGTGAGTCGCCCGCCGGGGCGAGACCCGGCAATCCCCGCTGGCAAGCCCAACCCCAAAACCCATCAGCAAACCAAATCAAACACAGCAATCCCCTCGCGATCCCGGAAAAGCAAGGTCCAACCCAAACCCCATCCTCACTCTGAGACAATCCCCCCATGGACATAGCCAACCTCATCCAAACCGTTCTCATCTACGCGCTACCCGTGCTCTTTGCCATCACCGTGCACGAGGCCGCGCACGGCTACGCGGCACGCCATTTTGGTGACGACACGGCTTACATGCTGGGGCGCATCACGTTAAACCCGCTCAAACACATTGACCCCATTGGCACTATTTTGATGCCCCTGATGCTGTACTTTGCGACGTCGGGCGCGTTTTTGTTCGGCTACGCCAAGCCGGTTCCCGTGCGTTTTGGCAACCTGCGCAACCCCAAACGCGACATGATCTGGGTGGCGCTGGCCGGGCCCGGGGCCAACTTGGCGCAGGCGCTGATGTGGGGCATTTTGTTGTATATGCTCACGGGCATGGGCCTGACCGAGCCGTTTTTCATCAAAATGTGCCAGGGCGGCATGCTGGTCAACGTGGTGATGTTTGTGTTCAACCTGTTTCCGCTGCCGCCCCTGGACGGTGGCCGCATTTTGGTGGGTTTGTTGCCCTACAAACAGGCTGAACTGGTGTCACGCATTGAGCCCTGGGGCTTTTTCATCGTCATGGCGCTAGTCGTGTCAGGTGTGGTCAACAGCCTGTGGATGCGCCCGCTGATGGGCCTGACCTTCGGTGCGCTCGATGTGGTGCTCACGCCGTTTGCGTGGCTACTCAACTGAACGCGCTGGTCGACTCGTTTTTCGCGCTCCGTTCAAGTTTTCGCCTTCACTCTTTGCAATCGGAATCCCAATTGTTATCGTCACTGGCAATTTTAAATTCATGAAACCCGTTCGCTACCTCACTGGCATCACGCCGTCCGGCACGCCGCACCTGGGCAACTACGTGGGCTCCATCCGCCCATCGGTGCAGGCCAGCCAGCGCGATGAAGTGGAAAGTTTTTACTTTCTGGCCGACTACCACGCGCTGATCAAAATTGACGACCCTGCGCGCATTCAACGCTCGACGCTGGAGATTGCCGCAAGCTGGCTCGCTGCGGGCCTGAACCCCGAGCGGGTCACGTTTTACCGCCAATCTGACATTCCTGAAATTGCCGAACTCACCTGGTTTTTGACCTGCGTCACGGGCAAAGGCGTGCTCAACCGCGCCCACGCCTACAAGGCGCAGGTGGACAAAAACGCAGCGTCGGGTGCCGACACCGACGCAGACATTTCAGCCGGATTGTTCATGTACCCGGTGCTGATGGGCGCAGACATCTTGATGTTCAATGCCCACAAAGTACCCGTGGGGCGCGACCAGGTTCAGCACATTGAAATTGCCCGCGACATTGCCAGCAGCTTCAACCACCGCTACAACGATGGAAGCGGCGACCACTTCACTCTGCCCGAAGCGGCGATTGAGGAAACGGTGGCCACTTTGCCCGGGCTGGATGGTCGCAAAATGAGCAAAAGCTACGACAACACCATTCCGATGTTCGCCTCCGCCCAAGAACTCAAAAAGCTGATTGGCGGCATCGTCACTGACTCCAAAGCTCCAGGGCAGCCCAAAGAGGTGGAAGGTTCGGCTGTGTTCCAGATTTACCAGGCCTTTGCCAGCGAGCCTGAAACGGCCGCCTTGCGCCAGGCGTACGCCGACGGCATTGGCTGGGCGGACGCCAAGCAGTTGCTGTTTGAGCGGGTTGACCGCGAGTTGGCTCCCATGCGCGAGCACTACCAAGCCTTGATGGACAACCCCGGCAAAATCGAAACCATTTTGCTGGCCGGCGCGCAAAAGGCCCGCGCGCTGTCAGCGCCGTTCGCGGCCAAGCTGCGCAGGGCGGTGGGCCTGCGCAATTTGGGCCAGTCTGACGCCATCCGCGCCGTGAAGGCTGTGAAAACCGCGCGTCCTAGCATCAAGCAGTACCGCGAAGCCGATGGCAAGTTCTACATCAAGCTGGTGGAGCCCACAGGTCGCCTGCTGCTGCAAAGCGCGGGCTTTGAGTCGCCCAAAGACGCGGGGCTTGTGGCGCGGCAACTGCAAACCACCAGCGCCCAAGCCCTGCTGGCAGCCTATGCCACCCTGAAATTAGCCGATGGTGTGGCGCTGCAAGACCTTGAATTGGCGCTGGCGCAACTGCAAACCGCCGAATAGTCGGACTGCTACAATTCGCTCCTGTGACATAGGAGAGGTGGCAGAGTGGCCGAATGTACCTGACTCGAAATCAGGCGTACCGCAAGGTACCGTGGGTTCGAATCCCACCCTCTCCGCCAGATCAACTCGGCCTGATGCTATATTTTCTAGCGTCAGGCCGTTTTA
>JANPCR010000321.1:0-15601 GCA_031431035.1 Rhodoferax sp. | reverse complement strand
GGCGCATGCTGGGTTGATTGCAATGGCGATCGAGCAGCTTAAGCTGGATCGCTTGCTGGTCGTTCCAACAGGCTTTTCCTGGCACAAAGTCCGCAATCTGTCGCCTGCGCCACAACGACTGGCCATGGCGGAGTTGGCTTTTGCTGGTATCGGTAACGTCGCTGTGGATGGGCGGGAAACTCGAAGAACGGGCCCAAGTTACACGATCGACACTTTGCAGGAAATTCAAGGGGAACACCCCGGCGTGGATTGGTTTTTGCTGATGGGCGAGGATCAGGCAGTCAAACTGTCAACTTGGCATCGCTGGCAGGAACTGGTTCAGTCTGCTACAATATGTGTAGCTGAACGTGACGTTAAAATCGTAGGTTCAGACCAATTTGTCCTGCCGTTGGCCCTCCAGGCTCGGTTTGTAAAATTGAAAATGCCCTTGAATGAGGTCAGCGCGACCTTCATTCGTGCCAAAGTTGCCCGCCACGAAGACGTTGCAGCGCTGGTTGGCGAGCCGGTTGCGCGTTATATTGCGCAACATCGCCTTTATTTAACCGATGACGCTTCAAAGTCGATTCGAACCAATCTACAGCCCAATTAGATGACTACCCAAACCGTTGCCAAAAAAGACATTCAAAAACTTCAACGTGCCATCGTCGATGGTTTGGAAGATGTGAAGGGCCAGGACATCCAAGTGTTCGACACCGAACATTTGTCGGCCTTGTTTGAACGGGTCATTGTGGCGTCTGGCACTTCAAATCGGCAGACCAAAGCACTGGCGTCCAGCGTGCGTGATGCTGTGCGCGAAGCCGGGTTTGGCAAGCCCCGGGTTGAAGGCGAATCTAATGGCGAGTGGATTATTGTGGACTGTGGGCAGGCGGTTGTGCACATCATGCAACCCAGTTTTCGCCAGTATTACCACCTTGAAGAGCTGTGGGGCGAAAAGCCGGTTCGTTTGAAATTTGGCGCAAGCAAGCCTGACACGAAAGCGAGCGCTGAGCCTGCTCCTGCCGCCAAAGTCGTTAAATCGGGCGGGAAAAAGCCAATTCCAGACATCAAACGATCCAGTGCAGCCAAAAAAGGTGTGGCGGAGGCGTTTCCGTCTAAGGCGCAGGTAAAGAAGACGTTGGCGGCGCAAAGCCTTGCCGACAAGAAACCTGAACGCACGCCAACTCGTGCCACCACGCGCACAACCCCAGCAGCCCCAAAACGCTTGCCTGCCCGGGCGCCCGTATCCGCCAAGTCAGCCCCCATCACTAAAGTCGTCGTGAATGAACCCGCCAAGCTTGCGGCCAAAAAGCCATCGGCTAAACCGGTCGGTAAACCCGTCGGCAAAGTCGCGGCCCCAAAGCCCATGGTTAAAAAAGCTGCTGCCAAAACAGTGACGGCGAAGAAGGCCAAGGCAAAGTAAGCTGCTGACTTGCTCGTCAGAAGAGTTTTCTTGTGAAACTCCTCATTGTCGCCGTGGGCCAACGTATTCCTGATTGGGCCCAAACCGCTTGGGATGATTACGCCAAACGCTTTCCCCCAGAGCTCAAAATAGAGCTCAAAACCGTGAAAACTGAGCCGCGTGGCTCAAAAACGCTGAACACGCTGTTGCTGGCAGAGCGCTCGAGAATCGAGGGCGTTGTTCCCAAGGGTTGCCGAGTCGTGGCGTTGGATGAGCGTGGCGCGTCCCTCAAAACAGTCGCTCTGGCCCAAAAGCTGCAATCCTGGCAACTCGAAAGTGACGATGTTGCCTTGGTGATAGGCGGGCCAGATGGCATTGACCCAGCGTTCAAGCAAGCGGCGCACGAACGTATCAGGCTGTCTGACCTCACTTTGCCCCATGCATTTGCCAGGGTTTTACTGATTGAGCAGCTTTACCGCGCTTGGTCTATCAATGCAAACCATCCGTACCACAGAGAGTGACCCGAAAAGAATGCCGGCAGACTTCATTTACCTCGCCTCGCAAAGCCCCCGACGCAGGCAATTGCTGGAGCAGCTGGGCGTGCGGCATGAATTGCTGCTTCCTGATGTTGGGGAAGACGCGGAAGCCATTGAAGCTATTCAGACGGGTGAGGCGCCACTCACCTACGTGAAGCGTGTCACTGGGCTCAAGCTTCAAGCGGCTTTGTTGCGCCGCAAAGCCCGAGGCCTGGCACCCGCTCCAATTTTGTGCTCTGACACGACAGTCGCCCTGGGTCGGCGCATTTATGGTAAGCCAGAGAGCTTGGCTGATGCAAGGCACATGTTGAGTGAGTTGGCGGGCCAGACGCACCGGGTGTTGACGGCCGTGAGCCTTGGCACTGATCGGCGGCAGGTTCAATCCGTCAGCGAGTCTCGGGTTCGCTTTTCGCCGCTCAGTCGCGCTCAAATTGCCGCGTATGTTGCCACGAAAGAGCCGATGGGTAAGGCGGGTAGCTACGCGGTGCAGGGCAAAGCGGCCGCCTTCATAGCCCATATCAGCGGCAGTTACTCTGGCATCATGGGATTGCCTATGCATGAAACAAACTTGTTGCTTCGCTCGATGGGTGTGCTGTTTTGACGCCGTTTGCATTTGCCAAGGGCAGATGCCGTCCTGTTATGCTGATTTTTGTCATCTGAAACGCCCTCAAAGTCCTCGAAAACTCAATCCGACAAAAGTGCCATGCAAGACGATATTTTGATCAACTGGTCACCGCAGGAAACCCGAGTGGCCATCGTCGAGAACGGCGCGGTACAAGAGCTTCACGTTGAGCGCAGTCTTGAGCGTGGCCTGGTGGGCAATGTTTACTTGGGTAAAGTTGCCAGAGTGCTGCCAGGCATGCAATCAGCCTTCATTGACATTGGCCTGGAGCGCGCGGCGTTTTTGCATGTCGCCGATGTGTGGCACCGGCAGCCTGAGGGTGAAATGCCAAGCGTCTCAAAGGCGTCCCAACCCATTGTGCCCATTGAGAAACAGATTTTTGAAGGACAGGCCTTGATGGTGCAGGTCATCAAGGACCCGATAGGAACCAAAGGGGCGCGACTTTCGACGCAAATCAGCATCGCTGGAAGGCTGTTGGTCTTTTTGCCCCAGGATGACCACGTTGGCGTTTCGCAGAAAATCCCCTCTGCCCAGCGTGATGAGCTTCGGGCCAGGCTGCAGGCTCTCACGGTTGATCAGGGTGGCGGTTTCATTTTGCGAACGAACGGGGAAGATGCCTCTGACAACGAGCTGTCTGAGGATATTGGCTACCTGCGCAAAGCCTGGGCAAGAATCAAGAGTGCGTCCTTGCGCCAGCCTTCCACAACCATCCTGCATCAAGACTTGAGCCTGTTGCAACGGGTGCTTCGCGACATGGTCAGCGATGCCACCCACACCATTCGGGTTGACTCCAAGGAGCAATTCGATGCGTTGATGAAGTTTGGACTCGAATTCATGCCAGACGCGGCATCCAAATTGCAACATTACAAGGGAGAACGCCCGATTTTTGATTTGTATGCCATTGACGAAGAAATTGCCAAGGCCCTTGGGCGCCGGGTCGATTTGAAATCTGGTGGCTATTTGATCGTGGATCAGACGGAAGCATTGACCACCTTTGATGTGAACACCGGTGGGTTTGTAGGCGCACACAATTTTGACGACACGATTTTCAAAACTAACCTAGAGGCTGCGCAGGCCATGGCCCGCCAACTTCGCCTGCGCAATCTGGGTGGAATCATCATCGCAGACTTCATTGACATGGTGCGTGAAGACCATCGCGATGCGGTGCTGGCTGAGTTCAAGAAACAGTTGCAGCGCGACCGCGTGAAGACCACGGCTGGGAGTTTTTCGCAGCTTGGCCTGGTTGAAATGACGCGCAAACGAACCCGCGAGTCATTGGCGCATATGCTTTGTGAGCCTTGCGCGGCTTGCGAAGGCAAGGGAAGCGTCAAAACGGCCCGCAGCGTGACCTATGATATTTTCAGGGAAATTTTGCGTGAGGCCCGTCAGTTCAATCCCCGAGAGTTCCGAGTCGTTGCATCGCCCAAAGTGATTGAGCTATTCCTCGATGAAGAGAGCCAGCATCTGGCAGGATTGAGCGAGTTCATTGGAAAACCTGTCTCCTTGCAAAGCGAGGCTGCGATGGGGCAAGAGCAATACGACATTGTGTTGCTTTGACCTGACCGATTGGACACTCGGATCGTAGCGCACAGATCATTTCACTCGCTCGTTTGCTGAACCACTCACCATGCAATTGCCCACATCGATCAGCCTCACAGGCAACAGCGCGCCTGTGCCCATTTTGACCTACCATCAAATTGACGAAGCGCCAGCTCGCGGGGCTTCGTTTCGAGGGCTTTACGTGACAGCCGCCGCCTTTGCCAGGCAAATGAGCCTGCTTAAGCTGCAGGGTTTCCAGGGTCTTGCGATGACTGAACTCATGCCTTATTTAACAGGCGACAAGGTGGGCAAAGTAGTGGGCATTACTTTCGATGATGGGTACCTGAACAATTTGAAGCACGCGCTACCCGTCCTGGTAAAGCATGGTTTTTCATCGACCTGCTACATGGTGAGCCAGCGCGTGGGTCAGAGCAATGTGTGGGATTTGGATTCAGGCGTTTCCCCAGCCCAGTTGATGGATGGTTTGGCATTGCGGCAATGGGTTGCCGGGGGCCAAGAGGTGGGCGCACACACACGCCACCATGTCAGGCTTTTGAAAAACAACGAGGACACTAATTTGAACGAAATCGTTGGTTGCAAAGCCGAGCTTCAAGACTTGTCTGGTGTGTCAGTCAATCATTTTTGTTACCCGTATGGCGAATACACCCTGGCGCATCGCGATATGGTGCGCGAGGCGGGATACGCCAGCGCCACCACCACCCTGCGCAGCCGCTGTTTGGCGGGTGAAGACATTTATCAGTTGCCCAGAGTACCCATCCTTCGCACAACCACGTTGCCTAGTTTTTGGCTTAAATTGGCCACGACTTACGAGGACAGGCGCCGAGCGTGAATGACTTGCAATCAGGCCAAGGCGTGCCAACCCAGCCTTTGGTGCCAAAGCGACTGCGGGTTGCCGTCCTCAACCGTGTTTTCACACCCACTGGCGGCGGGGCCGAACGGTACTCCATCGCCATGGTTGAGCAATTGGCGCAGCGCCACGACATTCACGTTTTTGCCCAGAAAATCAATCACCAATGGCCGGGCGTGATCTACCATGTGCTGCCTTCGTTTTTGGAGCGACCCCGGTGGATCAATCAGCTTTGGTTTGCGCTGACTTCTTGGTGGGCAACCCGACAGGGTTTTGACCTGGTGCATTCTCATGAGAACACTTGGCACGGCCAGGTTCAGACGATTCATGTCGTTCCCATCAAGTTTGGCCTTTTCGCAGGGCGCAGCAGCTCGGCCAAGGTCCTTCGCTGGCTCAAAATTGTGACCAGCCCGCGTTTGCTGGTCTACCTTTGGCTTGAAAGCATGCGCTATCGGCGCAAGCCGGGGCGGGTTTTGGTGCCAACCTCAAGTGCTTTACAGCGTGTGATGGTTCAAACGCATCCGTCAACGCGAACAATGCTTCAGACCGTGTCGCCAGGCGTTGTGTCGGTTCCAGGGGCTGCGCTAGCGGCGCAGCAATTGAAAGCCCGCGGGGCCTTGGGGTTGCCAGAAGGCCCAAAGTGCATCCTGTTTGTCGCTAACGACTTTCGCAAAAAAGGTCTTAACTGTCTGCTGCAAGCCGTGGCCCAGTTGCCCCAGACTGACTCTGAGGTATTCTTGGCCGTGGTCGGTAACCTTCAGCATGCTTCGGGTTTCGCAGCGCAAATTGAATCTTTGGGGCTCAAGCAGCGGGTTTATTTTTTGGGTGTGATGACCGATGTCAGTCAGGCTTATCAGGCAGCGACTTGCTTGGCCCACCCGACCTTGGAAGACACGTTTGGCATGGTGGTGCTCGAAGCAATGTCCCATGGCCTGCCAGTCATCGTCAGCGCTGAAGCGTTTTGTGGCATTTCGGGTCTGTTAACCCAGGATGTGAATGCCCTCATTTTGCAAAATCCACGAGATGTCAAAGCCTTATCAGGCCATCTTCACAGCCTGCTGAGTGACGACGGGCTGAGATCACGCCTTGGTTCGGCGGCGTCCAGTTTTGCAGAAGGCCACCTTTGGTCTGAAATTGCAATAAAGCAGGAATTAATCTACCTCCAAACACACTTGGCCATGGAGTCAGCCACTGGCTAAGGCAATTCAGGTTCGGCGCGAGTTCGGGTAGATTCGCACCAAGCGCGCTGAGCTCTACCGCCTTATGTTGTGGCCGATTGACGACATAATGAGTCAGTTGCCGGACAACGGCAAACTGCGATGTGACCTAAATTTGTCAGGTAGGGTCGCCATCCTTTTTGATGCCATGCACTGCATGGCGCCGGGCCTTTCAAATTGATCGTGGTAAATATTTTTTTAAAAATTTGTCTTTCGTATTGCACTGTTCGCAGCAGCGTGGTGTTGGTTTTGTGGCGTTGGGCCTTGGCGCTGGTTTTTTGCTGCTGTGCTCCCTATGCCAACGCGCAAGATTCAGGGGCTGGCACGGCCAAGGCAACGGAAAGTCGCGCTGGCCAGCCGGTTCGGATCACGGGTGAATTGTCCCAAATCGACCTTTGGCCCAATGTGACCATTCTGTCGGACCCCAGCCATTCGCTCACTTTGTCCCAGGTGTTGGCCCGTTCGGCAGAGTTCACTGCGCCCGTGAGCCCCCATGCCAACCTCGGGCCACGGACTGACACCGTTTGGCTGCGGATTCCGTTTGAAATCAGCCCGCAAGCCAAACCCAGGTGGTACGTCTCGGTCAGCTACGTGTTGGTCACCGAAATCCAGTTTTTTGAAGTTTGTGGCGAGAAAATTATTGAGCATGCGCAGCAGGGCATGGGGGGCGCAGGTGGTCCCGAAGTAGGCCTCACCCGGCTTCCTGGTGTGCCTTTACTGAGCGCACCAGGGCAGCGCTGCGAGCTGTTGGTTCGCGCGCGCAAACTGGTGCAAAACGCACTTCTGATGCCGATTTCGGTGATGCGTTTTTCTCAATTTGTTCGTTATGAAGGCGAAGAACAGCTCTGGCAAGGCCTGTCGCTGGGTGTCGCGCTGTGCTTGCTCGGCTATGCCGTGGTGCAGGCCAGCTTGCGTCGTTCGGCCTTGTTGGTTTGGTTTTCAGTGTTCACGGTAGCGGGCATCGCGTCTAAATTGTCTTACTTTGGCATCGTGCCTGAGCATTTGTGGTCCAACGTCGTCTTTCCGCAAAGTCAGTTAAGCCTTTTGGGAATCTTGGTCATGGCCAGTGCCGGCATGGTGTTTTCAGGGTTGGCCCTTGATTTGGCAAAAAATTCACCCCGGACTGGTCAAGTCTTGTATGGGATTGCAGCAGGGGCGCTGGCCTTTGGACTGGCCTTCATTTTGGGCTTATTTTCAACGTCAGCCTTGGCTGTGCTGGTTCGCGTCATCATGCCTTTTGCCCTGCTGTTTGTCGTCCCAGTGGCGATCAAACGGGTCTTCGCGGGAGACCGCGTTGCAGTTCTCACTTTGGCGGGCTGGCTGCCGCATGGTGCTGGTTTGATTGTTGGGGCTTTGCTGCACAGCGGAAAAATCCCTTGGACCTGGTGGACCGACCATGCCATGCAAATCGGCTTCACCCTCCATCTGGTGACATGGGCCTTGGTGATGAGCTTGCGGATGAACCAAATTCGCGTCGATGCCATGTCGCACAAAATTGAAAAAGCGGTGTTGTTGAACGCCGCGCAGACCGACACGCTGACGGGTTTGCTTAACCGCCGTGGCCTCACGCAGGCGGTTCAAAGCAATGCAGAAGATGCCGAAAGCGACACTCGGTGGACGGTCTTTTTGACCGACTTGGACGGTTTCAAGACTGTGAACGATACCTTGGGGCACCGGGCAGGCGATGCGCTTTTGGCGCAAGTTGCTGAGCGGTTGCGCACCGCCGTGGGGCCGCATGATTTGGTCTGCCGTCTTGGTGGCGACGAGTTTGTGGTGGTCAGCACGGCACTTGGTGATTCTGCGGCGGCCAGCCAGTTGGGTCGGCACTTGGTGGACACCTGCAAAACCCCCTTTGCCGTGGATGGCCGCAGCGCTACGGTCGGCATGACGGCAGGGTTTTCTGTGACTGTGGGGCAAAAGCCAGACCTTGGGCAGTTACTCAAGCGGGCCGACGCTGCCATGTACCGTGGCAAATGGGCGGGGAAGAACCAGGTGATTGAGTTTGACGCGGCTTTCATGTCATCAAGCGCTTTGCCCCTGGTTTCGTCAAAATCCAAATTGATATAATATATATAGCAAACTATCTATATTATTCGGGAGCTAAAGGCGTATTTAGCTCTGAATTTGGCACTTTTGGGTATTTAGAGTGCTGTGGAGGTCAAATTTACCACAAATGTGGTAAATTTGAGTGAATTCAGGCGAATGAGTACACAGCACAGCGCCTCAAGCCATTTCGGCTGATGCAAAACCCAATTGGTACAGCCGCGCGTAGGTGCCACCCAGCGCCACCAGGTCGTCATGCCGGCCAGTTTCAACGATTTCGCCTGCCTGCATGACGATGATGCGGTCGGCATGCCGAATGGTGGACAGCCGATGCGCAATGACCAGAGTGGTGCGGTTTTTCATCAGCTTCTTAAGGGCGTCTTGCACCGCGCGCTCCGATTCTGTGTCCAAGGCGGACGTCGCTTCATCCAAGATCAGGATTGGCGCATCTTTGTATATCGCCCGGGCAATCGCCAGTCTTTGGCGCTGCCCGCCTGACAATTGCAAGGCGTTGTGGCCCAAAACCGTGGCGGCACCCAGCGGCATGTCCGCCACCAACTGGTCTAAATTCGCGCCTTGAAGGGCCATGGCAACCCGGGACGGGTCAACCGTTTGCCCCAAGCTCACATTGGCGGCGATGCTGTCATTTAACATCACCACCTGTTGGCTGACAACGGCAAACTGACTTCGCAGCGACGCGAGCGACCAGTCGACCAGGTCTTGCCCATCGAGCACAATGCGCCCGGCGGTGGGGCTGACAAACCGCGGCAGCAGGTTAACCAACGTGGTTTTGCCAGACCCTGATGCGCCCACCAAGGCAATGGTTTCGCCAGCGCGAATGGTTAAATTCAGGTGTTGAAGGGCGGGCGTCACATCGGCCCTATAGGCCACCTGAACCGATTCAAACTGAATGTCCCCCAACGCCCGGGTTTTGCAAAAGCTGCCTTGGCTCTCAGACGGTGTGGCGTCGATCAGGTCCAAACCGCGCTCCAAGGCTGCGAGGCCCCGTGTGATGGGGCTTGACACCTCAGACAATTGCCGAATCGGCGCGACGATCATCAACATGGCCGTGACAAAGGCCACAAAACCACCCACCGACGTGCCACTGCTGGCGCTTTGCAACAGCGCCACCGAGATCACAGCGGACAGCGCCACGGCGGCCAGCATTTGCGTCATAGGGGTCATGGCGGCCCCCGCCACGGTAGATTTCATGGCCAGGTGGCGCAGCGAGTCGCTTAAATTCTCAAATCGAGCGGCCTGAGCACTTTGCGCCCCGTGCAGGCGAATGTCCCGGTGGGCCAGTACGTTTTCTTCCACCACATAGGCCAGGCTGTCGGTAGCGTCTTGGTTGGCTTTGGTCAGGCGGTGCAGGCGGCGCGTCAGCACCCGCATGACGAAGGCGACCGCCGGAAACACAGCCGCGACAATGAGCGTGAGCTTCCAGTTCAGGTAAAACAAATAGCTGGTCAGGGCCAGCAGGGTCAGGGCATTGCGGGTCAGACTTAAAAACGAATTGACCAGCATGACGGCCCCGGTTTGCACCTCATACACCACGGTGTTCGAAAGGGCACTGGACGATTGGTCCGCAAACAGCGAGAGCCGCGACACCAGAATCTTGTCGAACATAGCGCGGCGCATGGCCTGCAGTCCATGGTTGGTGATTTGCGTCAACCCGATTTGCGACACGTAACCGGCCAGTCCGCGCACTCCAAACAGCAACAAAAGCGCTGCTGGCACCATCCAGATGTCCAGTTTGCCTTGCTGAAACCCTTTGTCCAGCAGCGGCTGCAGCAGCGCCGGAATCATCGGTTCCGTGGCGGCACCCACCAACGCTCCGGCCGCCACCAAAACCCAGGTGCCTTTGAGCCCGCCAAAAAACGGCAACAGCCTGCGCAGGCGGGCCACGACCGTGGCTGAATCTGGCTTCATGCGATGACCTGTTTCATCGGTTCCTTCGGTTCGGTGGGCTCAGTAGATTCAGCGTCGCCGGGTTGGAGCCCCAAGGCCAGCAGCACGCCCAGCGCAATCACAAAAAAGTCGCCAATCAAGCCATCGTACAAGGCAGAGTTGAACAGGCAGGCAATGCCCAGCGCGGCCAACACCGACCAGGTACTGCGTTTGACGGGGGTTGCAAAACGGCTGGCATCGCGCGCGATGCTGGCCAGCAGCGCCAGCAGCAGCAGGCCACCCACAACGCCCAATTCGACCGCCCAAAGCAGGTACTCCTGGTGCGGATTGCTGGCATTGCCCTGGCCAAAGGTCTTGATGGCGGCGTCCCCTTCCAGATTTTTGACAGTAGGCGTCCAGCTGCCCACCCCATGGCCGAACCACGGGCTTTGGCCAATCGCTTGCACTGACCGATGCCAAGCGTTCAAGCGCCACCCGGTTGAGCTCTCTTTGGCGGATGCGGTGGCGTAGGCCTGGCCTTCAGGCAACATTTTCAAAACCCTTGCCTGAAAACTGGTGGAACCCAGCCACAAGCCTAGCACCATGGCGCAAGGTACGACCAAAACGCCGCTCAGGCGCCAGCGCCTGGGCAAAGCCCAAAAAGTGATCAGACCGATGACGGTCAAGGCCACCACGTAGCCGGTGCGACCCTCCAAAAAAAGCAGAACATTGGCCAAGGCCGCGACCGCCAATAGTGCGCCAAACCAGGCCGGCGCTTTCGTGCTGGCGCGCAAATGCCAAAAAACCGCGGCCGACGCAGAAAACATAATTGATTGATCCAAATAGCTTGAAAACACCACGTAGCGACCTTGAAATTGGTCGCCCCATGGCACCGGCACACCAAGCACCAGCAACCAGGAGGTCAGCATCAGCAGTGCTTGCCCCGCAACGAAGGCGGCCATGGCTGTCTTGGCTTCAAATTGGCTGTGAACCAGGCAAACCAACAGCACAATTTCAAGCAATTTGCCGTGTTTGACCCAAATCGTCAAAGCCTCATCCAGCGGGGCCTGAGTCCACAGCAGGCTCAGCCCAAACGCCGCACAAATGACCAGGACAGCCTTCACAGTCCACAAATCGGCCCAGCCAGCGGCCAAGGTCTTTGCCGCTTCTGGGCCGAAATGAGGCTCAGAATGAATGTGCGGTTTTGCCAGTTGGACCACCAAAGAGGCCAAGCCCGCCGCAAAAAGCGCCAGTTTGGCCAGGCTGATCCAGGCCATCGGCAGACTAACTGAAACAGCGGCGAAGCAAACCAGCACCAAGCGAAAGCTCCAACGTGTTTGAGTTTGCAAACCGTCAGCCTTCGTTGCGTCGAGTGCTGGCATCAGAGGTTGGCGCGCGCCACAGCGCACCTTTTTGAATTTCAATGGCCTTGACGTACCGGTAAAACGTGCCTTCAAAGTTGCCAATGGCAATCACCAACCCCGCCCAGCCATCCAGAAACCCCAGCTTGAAGACATAATGTTTTACAAAAGCCCACAGCCCATGCGTCAAGGCAGATCCCATGGACAGCTTTTTGGCGGAAACCCGCTCTGCGCCCAAGCTCGAATACCGATTCGCCTTGTGCATCATTTCACTCATGTTTTTGAACGGAAACTGCCAAATCGCATTTTTCAGATGACCCAATGGCCGAGTTGTGTGCACCACAAATCCTTCGTGAACCGGCTTTTGGTCATAAGACAGGCAGCCCTTGCGAAACAACTGCGGTTGCCGGTAATTGGGGTACCAGCCCGAATGTTTGATCCAGCGGCCCATAAAGTAGTTGCGCCGGGGCACCCAAAACGCATCAGCCGCTTGGGGGTCACTGATCAGCGATTTGATTTCTGCTTCAACTTCAGGGGTGCAGCGCTCGTCCGCATCGACGCTGAAAATCCAGTCGTGGGTGCAGGCCGCAATGGCGTGGTTTCGCAGGTTGCCAAAGCCGGTAAAGTCAACTTGAACCACCCTAGCACCCAAGGCCACCGCAATGTCGGACGTGCCATCGGTGCTCCAGGAATCAACCAAAATTATTTCGTCGGCCCACTTCACACTTTGAATGGTGGCGGCGACCTTTTCGGCCTCATTGAACGCGATGATGTAAACCGAAATTTTGCTCATCTAGCGCTGTCGTTTGGAGCCATAAAGCGTGAAGAAAGGCTGAAAAAGGATTGAAAAGAAGGGTGTTAGTATTCGGCGGCCCAAGGCTGGCAACATGCATTTTGCAAGCTTTGCCATGTACGGGTTGCGGCAACCCGTTCGACACGTTCTCACCCACACTAGTCTAGTTCAAAATGAATCCTCCTCTGGCTGTCAGCGTGGTGATCACCACCTACAACCGCAGCGATGCGCTGTTGGCGGTGCTGAGCGGCTTGTCACGACAAACTGAGCGCAATTTTGACGTGGTTGTGGCGGACGACGGCTCGAATGAAACGCACCGCAGCGCGATTTTAGGCTCGGCTCTATTTCGCGCCCTCGGTGCCACCCATGTTTGGCACCCTGATGTTGGATTCACCGCGTCCAAGGTGCGCAATCGGGGCGTGCAAGCCGCCAAGGGCGCCTACATAATTTTCCTCGATGGCGACTGCGTGCCTGAGCAAGACTTCATCGCCCGGCACAGGGCTTTGGCCGAACCGGGTTTCTTTGTGAACGGCAGCCGCGTGCTCTTGTCCTCGGCATTCACTGACGATGTGGTCGAAGGCGGTGAAAAGATTGATGGTCGCGGGCCACTTTATTGGCTACAGCAGCGCCTGACTGGTCGCGCCAGTAAGCTCACTGGCCTGCTGCGTTTGCCGGATTGGCCGCGCCGCAAAGTGCAGGAGTTTTCCTGGAAAGGGATTCGCAGTTGCAATATGGCAGTTTGGCGCAAAGATTTTGAAACTATTGATGGCTTTGACGAGTCTTTCGTGGGTTGGGGTCACGAAGACGCAGACTTTGTGTTGCGCTTGCACCATGCAGGTATTGCGCGCAAGAACGGTTTTTGCGCCACCGAGGTGTTTCACCTTTGGCACAAGGAGTCAAGCCGTAACAAAGAGTCACACAATGCGAAGACCGTTCTGGCGCGACAAAGTGCGACGCCGCGCTTGATTCGGGCTAGTTTGGGTTATTCTCAACTGCGCGAAAATGACGACGTGGCGATCAGCAGGACGGGTGAAGTCCCAAAGGTTTGATTGACGGTTTTTTGAAGGGTTTATTGTTTATTGACGGGTTGAGGCCGCATGTTGAGTTGAGGACTGTGAACAGGAATACACCGGAAGCTTGAATCCATGATCAAAAGAGTTTTTATTTTTTTAGGGCTGGGCCTGTGGGCCGCAGCGTCAATTGCACAGTTTCGGGTGGAAGTGTCCGGCGTGGGCTTAACGCAACTGCCTATTGCAGTGGCCGCCTTCAAAGGCGACGACTCTGCGCCACAAAAGATGGGTGCCATTATCTTGGCCGATCTGGAGCGCAGCGGTTTTTTTCGCGGTGTCGACACGGTGGGTAGCACCATTGACGAAACCACTCGGCCCGACGTGTCGATTTGGCGGCAAAAGGGCGCAGATTCCCTGGTCACCGGCAGCGCCACCCGCTTGGCAGACGGTCGGTTTGATGTTCGCTTTCGCGTGTGGGATGTGGTGCGGGGACAAGACCTGGGTGGACAAAGTTATGTGGTGACTCCGGGCGACTTGCGTTTGGCAGCCCATCGCATTGCAGATTTCGTTTACGAAAAACTCACAGGCGACAGGGGCGTTTTTTCAACCCGCATTGCCTATGTGACCAAGGTGGGGGCACGCTACAACCTGTGGGTGGCTGATGCCGATGGAGAAAATGCCCAAACGGCTTTGGCCAGCCCGGAGCCCATCATTTCGCCCGCTTGGTCGCCAACCGGATCGTCATTGGCTTATGTGTCGTTTGAGTCACGCAAGCCCGTGGTGTATGTGCATGATGTTGCCAGCGGAAAGCGTCGGCTCATCGCCAACTTTCGCGGCTCTAACAGTGCGCCCGCTTGGTCACCCGACGGCCGCAGCCTTGCGGTCACATTAAGCCGCGACGGAGGCTCGCAGCTATACAACATCGACGCCGCAGGCGGCGAGCCGCGCCGCTTGACGCAGTCCAGCAGCATCGACACCGAGCCCGTTTACTCTCCCGATGGCAAAAGCCTTTATTTTGTGAGCGACCGGGGTGGTGCACCGCAAATTTACCGAATGGCGGCCAACGGCACTAACCCCGAACGGGTGACCTTCGCAGGTGGCTACAACATTTCTCCCAGCTTAAGCCCGGATGGGCGTTGGTTGGCCTACATTTCGCGTGTCAGTGGTGCCTTCAAACTTCATGTAATGGAACTGGCCACGGGCACCGTCACCGCCATCACCGACACAGTGGCCGATGAGAACCCAAGTTTTGCGCCCAATAGTCGGCTGATTGCCTATGCCACCACGATTCAGGGCAAAGAGGCATTGATGACCACCACGGTTGATGGGAAAATCAAGGCGCGTTTGAGCGGGCAGGGCGGCGACATCCGCGAACCCGATTGGGGGCCTTTTCAAAAGCAATAGCTAATCAATAGAGGTGGTGTGCCAATTTCCGTATCTGTTTGACTTAACCTGACTGGGAGTGATCTGATGAAGCGTATTGTGTGTATTGGGGCCATTTCGGCCTTGTCCGCCCTCTTGGTGGCGTGTGGCTCGTCAGTGAAGCTGGACGAAGTGCCAGTGCAAGACATCAGTGGCAAGGTGGTGACGCCCGGCAGTGGTGGTGCGAGTTCAACTGGCGGCAGTGGCACGGGTACAGGGGTTGGCTCCGGCGTTGTCAACAAGACCGACGTGACGCCAGTGGCGGCGAACAATACCAATGCCGCCCAAGACGCAGCGGCCTTGGCGGGTGCGCGAATTGTCTATTTTGATTACGACAGCTTTGCCATTCGGCCCGAGTTTCAGGCCGTGATTGAAACCCAAGCGCGGTACCTGAAGAGTGACAAGGCTCGGAAAATGACAATTGAAGGCCATACCGATGAGCGCGGCGGGCGCGAGTACAACTTAGCTTTGGGACAAAAACGGTCAGAAGCCGTGCGGCGTGCCGTCGGCCTGTTGGGTGCCAGTGATGCTCAGGTGGAGGCGGTGAGTTTCGGCAAGGAAAAACCTGCCGCGTCGGGCAATGACGAACCTTCGTTGGCGAAAAATCGCCGGGCTGAAATCACTTACCGCTGAGCAGGTTGCGGATGAACCCGGGTTTAAACACGCTCATGAATTTTCGAATGGTTCGATCAGGCTCTGGATTTCAAAAGCCAGCGATAGCGGCGTTGTTGATTTGCATTTTTGTATCGTCTGCCACGGCAGGGCTGTTTGACGATGAAGAGGCCCGAAAGGCAATCCTTGAACTTCGGCAAAAAGTTGAAACTATTCGGCAGGATTCAGAACAAAAAATGCTTGAATTGGGGCGTCGCAACGCAGAAGAAAACGCCCAGTTGCGCCGCAGCCTGGTCGAAATGCAAAACCTGAT
>JANPCR010000320.1:0-4970 GCA_031431035.1 Rhodoferax sp. | reverse complement strand
TCAAGCTCTTTGCTTCGGCTGCGGATAGAGAACCGAGCAATTTGTGCTCTATAACGGCGGCGGCAGGAACCACGTCCCCAAAGGCTTTTTGACCCGTTGGAGTCAAAACAAGACGTTTGATTCGCATGTCGTCCTCATCGCCGACTCTCAAGATGAGGGCCCGCTTCAACAGCGACATAACTGCGCGATGGACGGCTACCGGATCCATGGTGGACTGACTCACCACGTTGGCGGCACTGAGTCGGTCGCCGCTCGCGATGATGGCCAGTAGCCGCCATTCGATCAGGGTGAGTCCGCTCGCCTCGCATGTAGTTGCCAGAGCCTTGCTCATTCTGGATGAAAGCAAGGCAAAG
The DNA here is from genome assembly GCA_031431035.1 of Rhodoferax sp. GTDB lineage: Bacteria > Pseudomonadota > Gammaproteobacteria > Burkholderiales > Burkholderiaceae_C > JANYCG01. Next base: position 4,617 of record JANPCR010000320.1, on the reverse strand, counting down.
TGGTAGGGCGCGAACTCGTGCAAGGCGAAGGCGTCTGATTTCATTTTCATGGATTCCGATCCTGTGGACGGCTCCGCGACTCTGAGAATTTGCCAGGACGGGCCGTTTCGAAGGTTAACCCCGATTTTGATTGCAAACTGACGGCAAGCACGGCTTAAACTGGTACCTTCAAGAGTTCAACAAGCCACAAAAAGCAGGCGCACCCCATGACCATCAACCTGACCACCCTGAACCACACCCACCACCCCGCGACCAAAAGTTGGGTTGAATCTGCCAACGCACCGGGTTGCGACTTCCCCATTCAAAATTTGCCCTTTGCGGTGTTTCGCCGAACCGGCAAGGGCGAGGCGTTTCGCGGTGGCGTGGCCATTGGCAACCAGGTGATGGACTTGGCCAAATTGAGCCAAAGCGGCCTGCTGACCGGCATGGCTGCGCAGGCCGCCCAAGCCTGCGCTCAACCCGCTTTGAACGACTATTTGGCGATGGGCCCGATGGCCTGGCAGGCGCTGCGCCACGGTTTGTTTGCTTTGCTTGAAATCGGCGCGTCGCCTGAGCAAATTGCGGTCATGAAGGCGTGTTTGATCGCCATGACTGAAGGCGAATTCACCGTGCCCACGCGCATTGGCGACTACACCGACTTTTACACCTCGATTCACCATGCCCGCAACGTCGGGCGCATTGCCCGGCCCGATGCGCCACTGACGCCCAATTTCCAGTGGCTGCCCATTGCCTACCATGGCCGCGCGTCCACGGTGGTGGTCAGCGGCACCAAGTTTCGCCGCCCAGTGGGCCAAAGCATGCCGCCGGGTGCCACCAGCCCAGTGCTGGGGCCTTGCGCACGGCTTGATTACGAACTGGAGCTGGGACTGTTCATTGGCGGCGGCAACGCCATGGGCAAAACCATCAGTTTGGCCAATGCCGATGCCCACATGTTTGGCATTTGCCTGCTGAACGACTGGTCAGCCCGCGACATTCAGTTTTGGGAAATGGCGCCCTTGGGGCCGTTTGCGGGCAAAAATTTCTGCACCAGCATTTCGCCCTGGATCGTGACGCTGGAGGCGCTGGCCCCTTACCGCCTGCCATTCCAGCGCCCAGCCGACGAGCCGCAGCCCCTGCCTTACCTGGACACGCCGCAAAATCGCGCAGCGGGGGCTTTGGACATCACGCTGGAGGTGCAAATTGAATCCACCCAGGCGCGTGCCCAAGGCTTGGGCGGGCTGCCCGTGTCGCGCACGAGTTTTCGCCACCAGTACTGGACGTTTGCGCAAATGGTGGCGCAGCACACCGTGGGCGGCTGCAACCTGCAGGCGGGCGACTTGCTGGGCAGCGGCACCATTTCTGGCCCTGCCGCGTCTGAAGCGGGGGCGATTATTGAGCTGACCAAAGGCGGCAAAGAGCCCATCACCCTGTCAAACGGCGAGCAGCGCGCCTTTTTGCACGATGGCGATGCCGTTATTTTGCGCGGCTGGTGCGACAAACCCGGTTGCGCGCGCATTGGCTTTGGCGAAAACCGGGGCGAGGTGTTGCCCGCCACCATCACCCACTGAACCACAAGGCCGCACCATGTCCCTGCCAGCGACCCCACCCACAGCCCTCACGATTGCGCCCCCTGCGTTAGAGCATTTTTGCGACCTGCAAGTCTTTGTAACGCCGCCCATTGAGGCAGGGGAAATCATCGGCCTGAACAGCCGGGGCCGCAGACGCATCATTCCCATCACTGGCGGCACCATGACGGGGCCACATTTGCAAGGCCGCGTGCTGCCTGGCGGCGCAGATTTTCAGGTGGTGGTGTCTGACACCTGCGCCGACCTGGACGCCCGCTACCTGATCGCACTGGACGGCGAGTACGCGGGCGAGCACATTTACGTGGTGAACCGCGCCCTGCGCCGTGGCAGCGCCGAAGACGTGGCCAAACTGGTACGCGGCGAGCCGGTGGACCCGGCGCGAATTTACTTTCGCTGTGCGCCCACGTTTGAAGTGTCCAGCCCCGCCTTGAAGTGGCTGACTGAAAGCCTGTTTGTGGGTAGCGCCCAGCGCGGCACCAGCAGTGTTCACATCAGTTTTTATCGTATGGCATGAATGCTATTATTTATATAGCAAACTATTAAATATATACGAGAGCTAGAGGCCGATTTGACTCATAAAATGACATTTTTGATCAACTTTTCACAAAAAAGAACCTGCAGGTTCTTTTTTGCTTTTTTGACCTCTCGCAGCCAAGGCCACCAGCAGCAGCGCCGGGATGCCCAGCATGGCGGTGGCGGTGAAAAAGTTAGCGTAGCCAAAAGCGTCCACGTATTTGCCTGAAAAGCCCGCCAGGTACTTGGGCAGCAACAGCATCATGGAGCTGAACAGCGCGTACTGCGTGGCCGAATAGTTGACATTGGTCAAGCCGGACAAGTAGGCAATGAAGGCCGCCGACGCAATGCCGCTGCTTAAATTGTCCGCAGAAATCACCCACACCAGCGCGGTCACGTCATGGCCGTGGCCTGCCAACCAGGCAAACAGCAAGTTGGTGCAAGCGCTCAATGCTGCGCCCAGCATCAAAATGCGCATCACGCCAAAGCGCATCGACAACACGCCGCCAATGAAGGCGCCCAACAGCGTCATGACCACGCCAAACACCTTGGTCACCGCCGCCACTTCGTCTTTGGTGTAGCCCATGTCCACGTAAAACGGGTTGGCCATGATGCCCATCACCACGTCGCTGATGCGGTAAATGGCGATCAGCGCCAAAATCAGTACGGCTTGCGAGCCGTAGCGGCGCAAAAAGTCGGCAAAGGGTTCGACCAGGGCGCTGTTCAGCCAATCGGCGATGTTTTTGGCAGGCGGCAACACGCGCCGGGCGGGCTCAGGCGACAGCAACACCGTGGCCACCCCCAGCAACATGCTGGCAGCCATGACCCAGTAAGCGGTTTGCCAAGCGCTGTGTTGGTAGTTGGCTACGCTGGCCACCTCGGCCCGTGCGGCAATCCACAGCACGCCGGCTCCTGCCCAAATCATGGCCAAACGGTAGCCGGTCTGGTAGGAGGCGGCCAGCGCGGCCTGGCGCTCCACGTTGGCGGATTCAATGCGGTAGGCGTCCAGCGCGATATCTTGCGTGGCCGACCCAAAAGCCACGGCCAAAGCGCCCCAAACGACGGGTTGCAGGGCGATTTTGGGGTCGTTGAACGACATCGCCACCAACCCGGCCATCACCGCCAGTTGCGCCAGCAGCAGCCAACTGCGCCTGCGCCCCAGCCAGCGCGTCAAGAAAGGGATGGGCATGCGGTCCACCAGCGGTGCCCAGACCCATTTAAAACCGTAGGCCAGGCCGACCCAGCTCAAATACCCGATGGTGGTGCGGTCAATGCCGGCTTCGCGCAGCCAAAAGCTCAAGGTGCCCAGCACCAGCAACAGTGGCAAACCGGCTGAAAAACCCAGCAACAACATGCGCACCGTGGCCGCCTCGCGGTAAACCGACAAAGTCTCGCGCCAACTTGGCTTTTGGACTGCGTTGTCGGCTGTGAGGGGCACATTGGGCGTTAAGGGGGCTGGAGCTTGCATGCGGGAATAATAAGCGCTGGTGATTGGGCCCAAGCTAAAACCGCGAAAACTGCGCGATGGCCGCGTAGGTTGAAATGGGTCCCAACTGGCACCACGTCACATTCACAGGAGGTGTTGGTGAAATCTCGATTCAAATTAGGAGCCGCCGCATTGCGCTGGCCTGTGGCGCTTAGCCTAGGTGCGCTTCTGTTCCTGGCGCCCGCAACACTCACGCAGGTGCAAGCCCGCGAAGGCGTCGACGTGGGCGGCAACTCGGCGTTTTCAAAGCTGGTCCCGGCCGATTCCATCGAAAAATCAGCCGCCCAGCAATACGCCCAAATGATGCAGCAAGCCAGCGCCCAAAAAGCCTTGGCCCCCAAAGACAACGCCCAGTTGCAGCGCCTGCGCGCGATTGCCACCAAGATCATTCCGTTTGCCGCCGAGTGGAATGACCGCGCCAAAATCTGGCGCTGGGAGGTCAATTTGATTGGCTCCAAGCAAATCAACGCTTTTTGCATGCCCGGCGGAAAAATCGCGTTTTACAGCGGTATTTTGGACCAGCTCAAGCTGACTGACGACGAAGTCGCCATGGTGATGGGCCACGAAATTGCCCACGCCTTGCGCGAGCATGCCCGCGAGCGCATGGGCAAAAACGCCGCCACCAACATTGGCGCGGGCGTGTTGGGGCAGCTATTTGGACTCGGCAACTTGGGTCAAACGCTCACCAATTACGGGGCCCAACTGCTGACTTTGCAGTTTGGCCGAGAAGACGAGTCAGAAGCCGATTTGGTAGGCATGGAACTGGCCGCCCGCGCGGGCTACAACCCGCGCGCGGGCGTGACCCTGTGGCAAAAAATGGCCGCCGCCAACAAAGGCGCGCCGCCCCAGTGGCTGTCCACCCACCCGTCGGGTCAGTCGCGCATTGCCGACATTGAGCGCAATTTGCCCAAAGTGCTGCCGCTTTATGAGCGGGCGCGGGGCAAATAACGCCATTTCTAAATCACTCGTGAAGGGTGTTACACCTCCTAGCCGTGCTAAAGCACTGTCTTCGTCGGTGCGCCTACTTCACGAGCGATTTAGCAGTGGCGTAAC
>JANPCR010000319.1:0-9833 GCA_031431035.1 Rhodoferax sp. | reverse complement strand
ACTGCCAGCCCGGCGCTGCCCTTCGGGAAAGCGGCGGTGGTGGCATCCACCACGGTGCCGTTGACGGTGAACCGCGTGGCCGAGGTGAAGGCGGTAATGCTGCCTTCGATCTCCGCCTCAGTGCTTTGGCTTTGGCTGTTGCTGTTGCTGTTGCTGTTGCTGACACTGTCGCTCAGGCTCCCAGGCGCACGCACGCGGGTAGCCGTCCATTCGATCGGCAAGGCGACGGGCGGCAGCACGGCATTCAATCGCACCCGGATTAACGCGCCGTTCACGGGGGTCACCCGCACATCGCTGGCACCGCTGTAGTTGATAAGGGTACTGCCGATGCTGAACTTCCTGGCAACCAGATCTACATTACTCACCAAGCCTGCGATGCGGAACAACGCTGGGCTGGTTTTGCGCTCTACGTAGCTGGCGGTCACGCTGTTGGTCGCCGGGTCGTAGGCACCATGCACTTCCACCACGGTGTCGTTGCCCAGCGAGGCAAAGCCGTTGGGCAAAGACAGATCAAACACCGTGCTGCCCGTCACCTTGACGGTTTGCCCCAGCACGACGAAGGTCTTGGCAGTGGCGTTTGGCGCGCCTGCCACCCTGCCGACCAACTCACCACCGACCAAAATGCTGGAGGCAGATGCGCCTGCGCTGAACAGGGTGGCACCGGTCACAATTACCGCCATGCCGAGCTTGAGTTTGCCGCGCAAATCGTTACCGTCATCATCGCGTACCGTGGCCTTCGAGTCGTCAATGCGAATGCCATTGCCATTGAGGATGATGGAGCCAAAGCCGGTGATGCTGCCCTCTGCCACTGCAGCCGCGCCAGTGCCACCACTGCTCACCCCCGCCACCTGGCCGATGTCACCTGCGGCTGGTGCCGTACCTGCGCCAGCGCCGCCTGCATTCGCGGCATCTGCAACCGCAACGGTGCCACCCCCGCTACCGCCGCCGCATCCGGTGGCCAGCGCCATTGCGCCGCTCAGAATCGAGACCAACCCCACCCGGCGATTGATGCCAGCTTGAGTCGAAGGGTTAGTAAGAGTTTTCGTCATGATGACTCCTTGCGTTGAATTGAATAGGGGACGGTTGGGATATCTGGCTTTAGCGTGCTTTACTTAACGCGGTTTAGGCGTGCCCACAGCTTTCTCCATCGACTGAGACCATGTGTACAGGCCGATGCGCAAGCATTGATCCTGCGCGCGGCCCGCATCTTTATCAGCTTCAATCAGTTTTTCCAGCTCGGGCACTACTTGCGCCAGCAGCGTGCGCCATTGGCGGCCCATCAACTCGTGCGCGCTGCTCAGAGACTCGGCGGACAGTTCATCCGCGAAGATGGCCTGCTCGATCTCCTGCTTGCCGCTGTTCGTACCTTCTTGCAGCACGTTGGCGACGGCGGCGCGGAAGTGATCTCCCACGTTTTCGCTCAAAAACGCCAACATGCGTGCCCAATCGCCGCGCGGCACAAAGGCTTCGCGGATCAGCTGCACCGTGTCGGCCTGCACGTCATGCGCGGCGATCTGCAGGCGACACAGCTCGTTGAGCAAGGTTCGCGGATGCACGTCGCGGGTGATGGACTGCGCCAGGCTCTCGAAGCTCGGTGGCTGGCCTTGCCGTGCCAGCGCCAGGGGCTTGCCATCAGCGCCATGAAAATCGGGGTCGGACATCCAGCGGGTGAACAGCTCTGTCACCGGCGAGTGCTGGGGCTGGTGCACCGCGTCGGGCTCGGTCTCCAGGCGCGCCACCTCACGGCGGGTCAGCCCCGTTGTGGCGCTGATGCGGCTGGTCAAGCGGGTCGCCAGCTGGTTGGGGTGCGCATCACGCGCCGCAGCCACGAACGCGCTGCGAAGCCGTTCCTCCACCGCGCGGATGCGTATTCCCTTCGCAATGCAAAGCTGGGCCAGCGGCACAAACACGTCTGCCAACGCGTTCAGCACGTCTTTCTGGTCGGCGCTGACGGCATCGATGGCGGGCGTGTGGGTTTCGGTGGTCATGTGCGCTTTGGGTGCATGTCGTTATCGGCTGGAGTATAAATGTGCTTTTCACACATTTATGTATTTTGTTGTAAGATTTTGTTGTCTGACTGTGTTGTCAGAAGGTGCTGCTTTATCAAATACCTTAACCCATAGGTTAATTTTATGACGATTTTATCGAAAAACGACGAAATTGTAATAAAAATAGGCATATAGCTCTCGTATATATTGCATACATTGCTATATATTTAATACCGATTCGAGTCAGGTCTGGATTGTCATCACAGGTCGCGAGGCAAGCGCTTTTTCCGCGATACTTGCGTTTATGAACAAGCTGAGCAAGGCAATCATCACCGGCGTGCTGCTGGTCGTATTTGGCGCGGCGGCGTACTTTTCGATGTTCCGAACGGCGCGCCAGGGCGATGCTGCGGCCATCGGTGCCTCTGGCAAATCTTCTGGCGGCGTACTCGACGGCTTGGCCGGTAAGTTGACCGGCGTGATTCAGGTGCAGGAGCTTTCGGGCTTTATTGCAGTCGATGTCGAGCCCTATTTTCAAGACCCCCGGGTGCAAAAAGCGTTGGCCGACAACGGCTACAAGCTCAATGTCACACGGGTGGGCTCGCGCGATATGGCGGCGCGCGTGGTGGCGGGGCAAACGCCAGACTTCTTTTACGCATCGGGCGTGGTCGCGGCCAACCAGATCAGCGATGCCGCCAAAAAGGCCAACATCTCCACTGCCATCTATTCGCCGATCTACACGCCGATGGTGATCGCGTCGTGGACACCGATCGCGCAACTGCTCGCCGCCAACGGCATGGCCAAGGAGGCCAGTGCGGGGGTGTGGAGTGTGGATGTGCAAAAACTCGTCCAGGTGATGCAGGACAAAAAGCGCTGGAAAGACCTCAAAGGCAGCCAGGCTTACGACGTGGGCAAAAGCGTGCTGGTCTCCACCACCGATGTGCGCAAAAGCAATTCAGCGGCGATGTACCTGGCACTCACTTCCTATGCGACGAACGGCGGCGAAGTCGTGACCGACCGGGCCACCGCGCAAAAGACCGCGCTGGCGGTTGCTGGTCTGTTCAAACGCCAGGGCTATCAGGAGAACTACGTCAACGGCAACTTTGACGACTACGTCTCCATCGGCATCGGAAAAACGCCGATGGCCTGGATTTACGAGAACCAGATCGTCAACTACGCCATGGCCAAAAAAGGCCTGGCCCCTGGCATGGTGCTGATGTACCCGCAGCCCACGCTGTTTAACAAAGTGGTGTTTGTGGCCAGCAGCGAGCGCGCGAAAAAGCTGGGCGAGCTGCTGTCCACCCACCCGGACTTGCAACGGCTGGCGGTGGACTTTGGTTTTCGCACTGCGGACAGCAGCTACTTCGTACAAAGCACCAAAGCGGCTGGGCTGGCGGTGGAAGAGCGCATCACCCAAGTGATTGACCCACCGAGCTTTGAGATCATGGCGGAGATGATCGAAGTCATCAGCCGCGAGATGACGCAGTAAGTTGCTCACACAATCTGACGAGGCCTTGGCACCCATGAAAAATCTGACGAAGTTTGCCGCCATCGCCTTGACCGCGATGGTCTTGAGCCTGCTGGGCTGCCAAAAAGAGCCCGCACCGCCGCCCGCACCCAAGCCCAGCGCCGTACCGGCTGCCGTCAAGGTCGATGCCGAAGTTTTGACCGTGCTGGCCACCAGCGATTTGAGGGACGTGTTGCCGCTGGAGCAGATGGTTGAAAGAGCCACAGGGGTGAAGCTCAAATTCAGCTTTGGCGGCACCATGGAGAGTACCGAAGCCGTGCAAAACGGCAAAGCCAATGCCGATGCGGCCTGGTTTGCCAATGCGAAGTACTTGCTGTCTGACCCGGCAGGCCAAGCGCGCGTGAAGCTGCAAGAAAAAATCATGCTCTCGCCCATCGTCGTGGGTGTGAGCGATAGTCAGGCCAAAGTGCTGGGCTGGGACAAGCCCGAAGTTGCCGCCAAAGTCACCTGGAGCGTGATCGCCAAGGCGGCGCAAAACGGGCAGCTCAAATACGCGTTGAGCAACCCGGCCACGTCCAACCAGGGCTTCATGGCGCTGATGGGGGTGGTGGCCTCTGCCGCGCAAAAATCGGAAGCGCTGACAGCGGCTGACGTGAACCGCGCCGCGATTGCAGGCTTCATCAAAGGCTACAAACTGGTGGGTGATAACAGCTCGTACCTGAGCGAGAAGTTCATTGAACAGCAAGGTGGCCGCGTGAACGCCTTCATCAATTACGAAAGCTGGCTGCTGTCCTTGAACGATTCCGGCAAGCTGAAAGAAAAACTCACGCTGATTTACCCGCACGAGGGCGTGGCCACCGCCGACTACCCGCTGATGCTACTGAACGACGCCAAACGCGAGCAATACCAAAAGGTCGTGGCCTACCTGAAGGGCGACGCTGCGCAAACCTGGCTTGCCAAAACCACCCTGCGCCGCCCGGTGAATAGCGATGTGGCCAAGGCCCAAAGCGCTCTTTTTCCCCAAGGCAGCCTGCTGGTGGAACTGCCCTTTTCAACCGACCGGGCGCTGGCCGATGGGTTGATTGACGCGTATTTGAATGAATTCCGCACGCCGATTGCCTCGACCTTTGTGTTGGACATCAGCGGTAGCATGAACCAAAACGGGCGCCGTGCGCAGTTGGTCGAAGCCTTGCAGTACATCGCGGGCGACGACGCATCGTTGACCGGTCGCATCGCCCGGCTGACCAGCCGCGAAAAAGTCTGGATGCTGACGTTTTCTGAATTTGTGAATGCGCCGGTTTATTTTGAAGTGCCCGCGGCGAATGCAGCGACGGCAGCAGGATCAGCCAAGGGTTTGCAACAAACCACGGATTCGCAGGCCAAACAGGCCGCTTTGGGCAACGTGCGCGACTACGCCGACAGCCTGAAAATGAACGGTGGCACGGCCCTGTATGACGCGGTTTTGCAAGCCCTGGTCAACATGAATGTCGAGCGACAAAAGAACCCCAATTACCAGTATTCGGTCGTGGCCTTCACCGATGGCGAAAGCAACAAAGGCCGCGACCTGGCGCAGTTCAAGACCGCTTATGCCGCGCTGCCTGAAGACGTGCGGGCGATTCCGGTGTTCATGGTGGTGTTCGGCGAGGCCAACGAAGCCGCGTTGAAGAGTGTGATCGCGACCACGGGCGGGCGCATGTTTGACGCCCGAAAATCATCGCTTTACAGCGTGTTCAAAGACATTCGGGCGTTTCAATGATGCATTTCCACAGCAGACTTTTGCGCCGCACAGCAGCATGAGCAAACTCGGTCGCGTTTTGCAATCAGGGGCCAATTGGACAGGCTTGGGGCTGGCCACGGTCGCTTTGGCTGGCAGCGCGCTGGGGCTCACGCAATGGGGTGGCGCGGCGCTGGCACTGCTGGGGTATGGTGCAGGTTTTGGCATTGGCGGGCTGTGGCTGGGTTTTCCCAAATTGCAAGGCAACCCCTGGGACGATCTGGAATTTGAAGACGCGGGCGATGCGCGCACCAGCATGGTCAACGCGCTCACGTCGGTGCGCCAACTGGTGGACTACAACCCCGACGCCCGTTTGCCCGCCAGTCTGCAAACCAAGGTGCTTGATTTGGTCAGCCAACTCAGCGCCCTGCTGGACCAGTGGGAACGCAGCAAAGGCCAGTTGAGCCTGGAAGAAGGCTTTCATGCGCGCCATATCGCCCTGTCTTACCTGCCAGATGCGCTCAAGACCTACCTGTCGATCCCAAAGCAGTTTGCCGCCACCAAAGTGTTGTCGAATGGCCAGACCGCGCAAGACACCTTCAGCGCCACGCTGCAGGATTTGAGCCAAAAAGTCACCCAGTTGACGGATGACCTCGCGTCACAAGACGCGCAGGCTTTTTTGAACCATTCGCAGTTTCTCAAAGAGAAATTCAAGCCCCGAGCCTTGGGGCAATGAAAAAGGCCTATTTTTACCACAATTGTGGTAAAAATAGGCTGTTTTTGCATCAAAACGAAAAATATTGATAAAATAGGCCTCTAGCTCTCTAATAATATAGATAGTTTGCTATATATTTAGTAGCATTTGGGTGATGCATGTCAAAGTTGCCCGCGCAATTTTTCAAGGATGAAGTCATACGGCGCGAACGCTGCTGCAACTGTGTCAACACCAGCGTCCCGAAGCGGCGCATGGGTCAAGGTCTCATGGGACATGTCCAGGCGGCACACCCGGTCTGCGGGCAATTCCAGGTCGGGTTTGAAATGGCTTACCCAACTGGGCTGATTGCTGACAATGGCGTAGGCTGACACCATTGAACTGACGGACCCCGGCGCGTCTGACGCGGCCAAAACGGTTTGACGCCAGAAATCAGCATTGGCAGCCAAGGCCGTCGGCGTGAGCGACAAGGCGCCGAGCAAGCCAGTTAGCCATTGGCTGGGGCCGCTGGCGGGCAAATCGTGGGGCGTGTCCAGCAAAAAAAGCTGCATTTGCTGCAACGACTTTGGCGGATTGCCGAGGTCGCCTTGCTCTATCAGGTGGCGCAGCGCCAAGGTGGCAAGCAAACCCCCGAGGCAGTGGGCAATGACGATCACGCTTTGAAAATTCGGCAATAACGTCTCGCGCAAGCACTCTGCCAACCGGTCGGCTTGCGACTGCAAGGTCAAGGTGCTGTCGGCCACGATTGCCCGCAATGCTGACGGGTAGTCATACGCCGCCACAGCCACTTGGGGTAAATCGTGCTGCAACCGCTCGATAAACGCGCCCGCCTGGCCAGGCTGCCCCCAGGTTCGCGCGGTGTGGCCGTCCAGACCGTGAATGAAAACGACCACGGCACGGGCCGCTTTGGGCTGTGCAGCCCAAATCAACCGGGCGGGGGCGGGTTCAATGGACCGCTTCACACAGAGGCGTCCAGGTCGAAGGGCTGGTACAAAAACCGCTCGGGGCCGCCCCGATTCACGGCTTCGTCTGCTCGCTTGTTTTGAATGCAGCACCAATGAAACCGCGCCAGATCGGCGGGCAAGGCAGAGCCTTGAGCGATGGCCAGCTCCCAGCGCTGCAAGACCTCCTCGACCTGATCGGGCGCGAGGCGATGGTCGGCCTGGTTGCCGTAAAAATGAACAAACAAGTTGCCTGGCGCGTGCAGGCTCGGGTGGGCTTGCAGGCCTTGCACGTAGGCAACACGGTGCAGATCCGCTGGGTTGCGCTGCAGCTCGTCAATGAGCGCTTCTTGGTCACCCAGGCCATTCCAGTCGTCAGACCCGGGTTCGCGGGGTCGAAGCTGGTAGGCCGTTGTCAGCCATTGGGCCGTCCAGTCGGTGGCTTGCAGCAGGATCACGCCTGAATTGATAGGCTGCTGCCGCAGACCTTGGGCGTCAGGCAAGCCAATGCGCTCAAAGTACGCGCGTGGGCATTGGGTGATGATGTCAAAACGCGGGTCGCAAAAGCCTTCGAGCCGCCGCTCAGGGCTAAACACCAGCGCGTCGCTGTCGGCCCAAAGCACCCAACGATGGGTTTGCAGGGCTTGCAAAATGGCAGGAATTTTGGCCCAGCAAGCCTGGTTGGCGGTTAACGGTGTCTTGGCCCATTCAGCCGGAGCGTTGGTTGAGTCGGCAGTCGGCGTTGCGCAAAAGTAATCGTAGCCCTGGCGTTCGCAGTACTGGCGCTGGTTGACCAAGGCCATGGCACCCAGGCGCTGGTATTTGAAGCTCGGGTTCTGTTGTGGCACCAGGTTGAAACTGACCACCGCAATCGAGTCAGCGAAGCTTGGCTGGGCGCGGTGGAGCTGGCCGCTGCGCGCGCGCAAGCTGGCCATTCAGATCACCTCAGGACACGGTTCACGGCAAGGGCCGTTAGGCAAAGGTCGAGTTGAACCGGGTCAGCGCATGCTGCAGCGCTGGCGACACGGCACCTGTGCAATGCAGCCGGGTGAGCCGGGCGCTGGTTTCCAATTGCGCCAAGTCCGGGCCGATGCGCAGCAGCATTTGGCGAATGGGCTCCTCTAAGGGCGCACCGCACCTGACGCTGAAAGTCTGGTTGTCCGAACTAAGCGCTGCATCAAACCGAAAGCCCAAGGCGTTGCTGCTTCCAGGTGTGGCGTTGGATTCCAAAGCGCCCGCTGCCGAAAAATCACGCGAGCCTGCGTGGTGCAGCATGAGGGCGCGCAGATCTTGCAGGCCTTCGATGCAGCCAGGTTTGACCGCAAAATCAGCTTCCAGGCTGATACTGGCGTCCATTGGCTGGGTGTCGGCAAAGCTGTCCATGGCTGCGGCTCCTCGAAATGAATAAGATGATGGCGCGATCTGCCCTGCCAACCCAAGGGCAGTTTCAGCCGCGCGGCAAACCGGCCTAACGCCGTACCCGAGCCCGGGCCAAACTTGGGCGCTGCACACGCACCCAAACCAAGCTGCCCATGGCCAAAAACACCAACAACAGGCTGCCTGGCTCTGGGACTGAAGTCACTTCGTTGGCGGTCACCGAGAAAAACGCCTGGGTGCGTTCTGCCGACACGGGGCTGAAGAAGGAGTCGAACAAAAACCCCGAGGTGTCTGCCGAAAAGAAGTCGATGCCATCGACAACGCCCGCCGACTGCGCTACGTCAGCCGTGCTGCTGCCGTTCCAAACCACGACAGCACCAACCGGGTTTGCTTGTCCGTTGGCCACTACTACAGCGTAACTTCCAACTATCAAGTTTAAACCCGTGAAGAGTACCGTACCCGCACCAGTGAAATTGATCGATTTGAAATCGACCGCCGCGACAAGGTCATCCGTATCCGCATCGGGGCCCAAGAGGCGCACCAAGTAAACGCCCCCTTCGACAGCAGATGCCAGCCTAGTCAAGTCTGCCGTGATGGTGACGTTAGAAAACGCGTTGTCAAAAATGAACGACACAGCCGCAGCCTGATCGGGGCGGATGAGGTGGCCACTGGCGCTCAAAGTGTCTGTGTCGCTTACGGTCAGCAGTGGCGTGGGCGATGCCTGCACAGCGGCACTGCCAAGCGCCAGCGCGAGGCCCAAAAAAATGGCCGAACACCAGTTCGAACCATGGTGGGCCAGTGCATTGAGGGGGGGGAAATTCATCGTGGTACTCCTTTGATTGTTAATGGCTTGCTTGCTTTATTGTCTAAACCGACTGCGGGGCAGAACGTTGGCCTGTTTGCACGCACATTTCAGGCCATCGCGCTAAGCGTATGAATTGATTGAATAAAAAGGCATAGATGGAATGGCGAAGAGAGGGTTTGTAAACTTTTCCGTCACTGCTTTGGCGGCCATTTCAAGCAAACCCTGGGTTGCCACCCAATTGAAGTGAATCGTTCAGGGTTGCGCTCGTCAGCGTGAAGTCTTTGCCGCCCGGCCATTTGATCGGGTCGGTCGAATTGCTGACCAACAGCGCCAGTGACGGTGAAGCATCGCTTACCTGGTTGCCAATGGCGTTGGCAATCAGCGCGGGCAAGGCGTTGAGCAAACCCACCAGCAGCGACAAAATAATCAGCGCGATGATCAGGAACGCGCCGTCAGTCAGCACCGTCAAAATTGCGCCAATCACTATGGCGGCGATCTCCAGAATGATTTTGAGCGCTTCGCCGTCAGCGGTCGATTTGGTGGCGTGGTCTTGAATGGGCTTACGTGACTGCTCGTATACCAGAGTTTGTGAGCCATCGGGTTTGGTGGCTGCTTTGAGGCGCTGAAAACTGGTGACCGTCACTTCGGAATACGTGCCCAGGGCAATGTCGGTGCGGGTGATGGACGACACCACAATTTCTTCGCCCACCACTGAAATATTTAACGATGTGACCACCGGGTAATACGGAATACCCGCGCAGACGACCGACTTGGTGCTGACGTTGTTCAGGTTGATGACGGCGTTGTTGTCTTTGTTCATTCCAAAATCCG
>JANPCR010000318.1:0-4492 GCA_031431035.1 Rhodoferax sp. | reverse complement strand
CCGGCGATCGAACTCGTCGGCGCGCGCGCGCCCGAGACCACGCAGTTGCGGGTGCAGGGCAAGAGCGACCGCAGTTACGCCCGCTGGGTCAGAAAGGCGGTGGCCGAGGCTGTCGATGCGCAACCTGCCGTCAGCGCGCTGCGCAACGCCAAACCCGGGGTCGACACGTATGAGATCTGGTTCGGGCGCCAGCTCTGCGCGCCGGGAGGGCGCGTGCTGGCGAGCTGCAAGCCGGCGTAGGACGGCTACTACATTGCGGGGCGGCACAGTCTGCTGTGCACCACGCCGCAGGCTGCACACACTGCTCTTTTCCTCAACCGGAAGGGACCAGCGTGAAGACACTCCTGAAAACTACGCTGGCGCTGGCCACCCTGGCCGTAGCCGCGCATGCTTCGGCCCAGGTCACCTTCTATGAGCGTGAAGGCTTCGACGGCCGGTCTTTCACCACCGAGGGCCGGGTCGGCAACTTCGAACGTTACGGCTTCAATGACCGCGCGTCGTCGGTCGTTGTCTTGAGAGACCGCTGGGAGGCCTGCGCCGACACGCGCTTCGAGGGGCGCTGCGTGGTGCTGCGCCCGGGGCGCTATGCCAATCTGGCGGCAATGGGTATGGGAGACCGGCTCTCGTCGGCCCGGGCTGCAAGCCGCTTGGCCAGCGTAGAAGAGCCGCGTTATGTGGTGCCACCCTTGCCGCTACCGCTGCCAATGGCCGCACAGGTGATTTTTTATGAGCGGGAAGATTTCGAAGGGCGCTCCATGGCGGCTGAGGCGCAAATCGAGAATTTCCGCGACACGAGCTTCAATGATGCAGCCTCTTCGGCCGTGGTGCTGGGTGAACGGTGGGAGCGTTGGGAGGTGTGCTCAGACGCCGCATACCGCGGCACCTGTAGGGTGTTGCGGCCAGGGCGTTACGCCTCGCTCGCGGCCATGGGTTTGAACAACAACGTGTCGTCTTTGCGTGCGATCCAGCGTGATGCGTGGGTTGACGACAACCGTTACGCGCCCCCAGCCGCAGCGGTTTACGACAACCGTCGGCGCAATGACGAGCGCTTGTACGAAGTCAACATCACCTCGGTGCGTGCCGTGTTGGCCCAGGCCGGGCAACGCTGCTGGGTCGAGCGCGAGCCAGTGGCCCAAGTGCGGAGCAACCCCAACGTGGGTGGCGCTCTCGTGGGCGCAGTGATAGGTGGTATTTTGGGTCACCAAGTGGGTGGCGGCATCGGCAAAGACATCGCTACCGCTGGGGGCGCACTCGCAGGGGGTGTAATTGGTTCCAACGTCGGGCGCGACGGCTCGGTGCAAACCGGCCAAATGCAGGACGTCCAGCGCTGCTCCAATACCGGCGCCCAGGCTACACCGGCGTATTGGGATGTGGTGTACAGCTTTCAGGGTCAAGAACACCGTGTCCAGATGGCCACGCAACCCGGCCCTACTCTCATCGTGAACGAGCGGGGGGAGCCGCGCGTTTAGGAGGCTGGAGGGCCAGCGAAGCGGGATTCGCGAGGCCTATTTGCGCCAGGCAGGGCTGAGTATGTGGCGGCCGTAAGTGCCCGCACCGCGAGACCCTCAACCCTTCTTCCCTGCCCCCCCAAACACCTTGCCGCACGCGTCACGCGCGGCATCTTGAGAGGGCAATTGGGTGCAAATGGCGTCGAGTTGGGCGGTCAGCTTTTTCAGCACGGGGGCTTGTTTGTTTTTTTGGCTCCAGCCGTCGAGCTGTTTGGCCATTTTTTCCAGGCTGCGACGGTTGCGCTCGTAAAAGGTTTCGGGGGCAGCCTCAAGCTCGCTGATGACTTGGGCGGCGGCTTTTTCGATGCGGGCGCTGTCTTGGGGCGACAGGTCTACCAATTTGGCCACGTAGCCGCTGCCCCATTGCAAGCGGGTGGCGGGGCCGACTGAACCGGCGTAGGCTTTTTCGGCCCAGTCCAAGGACGCTTTGGTGTCGCCACGTTTTTTGGCGTTGGATGCCAACACCAGCATGTGGTAGTAGGGCGACACGGCTTTGGGAAGCTCGGCTTGTAACATGACGTCGGATTCGTCCAGCAGCCCGACTTCGCTGAGCAAATGCGCGGCAGACGGAATGACAGCTTGGCGTTCGTATTTGTCAGTCGTAGTTTTGTCGGCTTTGGCCACCGCCTCACGCGCCATGGCGACCAAGGCGGGGTCGCGCACGGGGATGGGCTTGGGCTTGCCGAGACTAGCAGGTGGCAAGTCGATCTCGGTCAAAGTCACTTTGGCTTGGGCAGCGCCCAACTGGTCGGCTTTAGACAAAGTGGCGTCGCCGGCCAGACGGTCCAAAGCCGTGTTCCAGGCGGCGAGCAAAGCGCTGCGCTCAGGGGTGCCAGGCGCGGTGACTGCGCCGACGATGTCATTCGCGTAGTTGACCAAAATATCGACGTTGTCGTGCGAGCGGGTCGCGTCCGCCAGCAGGGCTTGCGCAGCAGCCAAGGTTTTGGGTTTGTCCAGCCCAGGCGTTTTGTCCTGGGCGCTGATGGCGGCCGCTTTCAGGGCCAGGCGGGCGGCAGCGTCGGTGTATTGCGCAGGGCACTTTTGCGCCAATTGCAGCACCGTGGCAGCCAGGTCTTTTTTAGCGACTAGCTGGGCTTCGTCCGTGTCCCAAGAATAAAACGCCAACATTCGCCACGCGTCCGCGCTCAGTGCGGTTTGGCTGGCTGGAGTGGCCAGCGCCTGGGTCATGGTTTCTTTGATGCCCTGGGTGGCGGCCATACCCAAGGACAGCAATTGCATGAACTGTACGGCGTCCACCTCGCCCGGCAGGCGGGTCAGTTCGGTGCCGTCGGGCTTGAACAAAATGGTGGTGGGGTAGCCACGAACTTTGAAAGTGCCCGCCAGCTTTTGCGCGCCTTGGGTGTCGCCGTCCAGATAAACGGGTACAAAAGCGCGACTTTTTTCAATGAAGTCGGGGCGATTAAAAACCGTGGCCTTGATTTGGTTGCAAGGAGGGCACCACACGGCCCCCCAGTACAGCAGCACGGGCGTGTTGTCAGCTTTGGCTTTGGCAAAAATCGCATCAACGCTGGCACCGTCTGGTTTGACCCAGTTGATGACAGCGGGCGCTTTGGCCACCGCTGCCGCGGGCGCAACAGCCGCGACGGGTTTGGATGGCGCTGCGGCCTCTGGGGCTTTGGAACACGCCGCCAGCCATAGGGGCACGGCGAAGGCCAGACCGATGGCGATGGCCGACTTGAGGCGGCCAGGCGGTTGCGGGGCTGACTCGAACAAAGCTGGGCGGTGGGTCATGGCAATTTCCCTAGTTGGGGGTGAATGCAAACCTTCAGTCTACTGCTTAACTCGCTGGCCTGCTGGCGCTGGACGCTAGCAATGCCGCTGTCTGTCGCTGCCGCAATCCTTCTTATTTCCACGCAAATTGACGTGAACTGAAAGACTCGATTTAAAAAAGCGGGCTATTTGTAAAACGCTTCAACCTGGCCTTTGAGCTTGATCAACAGCGGCTGACCCTTGCGATCCAGAGTTTTGCCAGCGGGCACTTTGACCCAGCCTTCGCTGATGCAATATTCGCTGACATCGCCGCGTTCTTTGCCGCCCAGGCGAATACCAATGTCGTGTTCAAACACGGCAGCCACGTGGTGGGGGCTGCGCGGGTCGCTGGACAAATGGTCGGGCAAGGCGGGGCGTTGGGGTGCAGAGTTGGTTTCGGTCATGCAGGTATTGTTCCCGATCTTGAACCTGGCGCTCCAAAGCCCTTCAAACAGCTTGAAACGGCTGCCAACCAAGCCGCTAAGCCACTTTCAAAGACCGGGCTAGTTCAGCGCTTTCGCAAGCCCAGCACCATCACTGTGCCCACCACCAGCAGGGCACCGGCCACCTGAACAGGCGCCACGGCTTGGCCCAATATCCACCAAGCCAGCACCAGTGCAAAAACCGGTTCCACATTCATGATGGCCGAGTTGCCCGCCACGCCCAGTTTGGGTAACACCGTGAACATGATGGTGAACGCCGTGCCGTACAAAAACGTGAGTGCCAGCAGCCCCCACCACCCGGCTGACGCCTGCGGCAAATGAAAGCCGCCTTGGGCCCCCACAACCACCAGGGCGATCAACCCAGCGATGGTGAGCGTGCTGACGGTGCGCACCCGGCCATCGACGTCACCCGCTTCGCGCTGCGTCAAAATCATGGCCAAGCCAAACGTGGCGCCTGCGGCCAAGGCAAAAGCCACGCCCACGCCAATGCGTCCCCACTGTGCGGCCGCACCCAGCCCTGAGGCAGCACCCAACACATCCAAAGCCAGAGCCAGCCCAAGCAAAATGACGGGCATCGCCATCAGCACCGCATGCTCGGGGCGGCGCTGGTAAAGCACGCGGTCCCACAGGGCGGCCCACAGCGGGTAGGTGTTGAAAGCCAACAGTGCTAGGGCCACGGGCAGGCGCGCCACGGCCGAGTAAAGGCACAGGCTTTGCACGCCGATCAACAAGCCGATCAATGGTAAGAATCGCCTGTGCCGCGCTGTGAAT
>JANPCR010000317.1:0-3783 GCA_031431035.1 Rhodoferax sp. | reverse complement strand
GCTGCTGGGTGGCCCTCAATTGACTGGCGGCTCTACTTCTGTTCGTGATGGTTGGGAAAAGCTGCGCGTCGGTGGTGCCCAAGTCCGTGAAATGCTGATTTCCGCTGCGGCCAACAAGTGGAATGTGGACCGCAGTGAGCTGAAAGCTGTCAACGGCATGGTGCTTGGCCCCAAAGGCAAAAAGGCCACTTATGGCCAATTGGCTGCCGCTGCTTCGCAATTGCCAGTGCCAGAAAAAGTGTCGATCAAAGACCCTAAAGACTTCACCATCGTCGGCAAGCCAACCAGGCGCCTGGACACTCCAGCCAAAGTCAATGGCACGGCTGAGTTTGGTATCGACGTGAAAATGCCAGGCATGGTGTATGCCGCGCTAGAGCAGTGCCCGGTGATTGGGGGCAAGGTCAAGTCGGTCGATTCCGCGCGCGCCAAAGCCATGCCCGGCGTTGTGGCCGTGGTTGAAATTCCGGATGGCGTGGCCGTGGTTGCCAACACCTGGTGGCGTGCCAATATGGCGCGCAAAGCTCTGACGGTGACCTGGGACGAAGGTGCGGGTGCGACCTTGAATGACAAAGCCATGCTTGAAGGCACCCGCGCGGCAGCCAAAACCGGTACCGCTTTGCCTTTGCAAGCGGTCGGTGACGCTGACGCCGTGATTGCCGCTTCTGCCAAAGTGGTTCGGGCTGAATACGCCAGCCATTTGTTGTCGCATTCGCCATTGGAGCCAATGAACTTCACTGCCAACTACAAAGACGGCAAAGTCGCCTTGGTAGGCCCAACCCAGTGGCAAGATGCGGCGCAAAGCGCGATTGCCAAGGCACTTGACCTGAAGCCGGAAGACGTGAGCCTTCAGACCACCTTTTTGGGTGGCGGTTTTGGTCGACGCATTGACATTGACTTCATCTTGCAGGCGGCCCAAATCTCCAAAGCGGTGGGCAAGCCCGTCAAGCTGGTGTGGTCGCGTGAGGACGACATGACACATGACTTTTATCGCCCGGCTGCAATTCACACCATGGCGGCAGCGCTGGGTGCAGATGGCAAGCCCACAGCCATGACCTTCCGGCATACCGGGCAATCCATCACGGGCCGGGTATTTGGCCTGCCAGCGCCTGTGCAAGATCCGTTGATGACTGAAGCGGCTGTCGCGGGTTACAGCATTGCTGCGACTAAGCACGATGTCGTCAAGCACGATGCCGGTCTGCGGGTAGGTTACTGGCGCTCGGTCAGCCATGCGCCCAACGTTTTTTCCAACGAAAGCTTCATTGATGAGTTGGCCCGAGCAGCAGGAACAGATCCACTGGCCTATCGCATGAGCCTTTTGGGCAAGCATCCGCGCCAAGCCAACGTGCTTAAGCTGGCGGCCGACAAGGCGGGTTGGGGCACAGCGGTGCCTGCGGGGCGGGCACGCGGCATGTCGGTCATGGAAGGCTATGACACCTCAATGGCCTTGGTGACTGAAATCAGTTTGGAAAACGGTGCCGTGAAGGTTCACAAGTTTGTCGTTGCGGCAGACTTGGGCCGAATGGTCAACCCCGATACGGTTGAAGCCCAAATTCAGTCGAGTCTTAACTTTGGCATGGGTGCCGCACTCATGCAGGAGATCACCGTTGACAAAGGCCGCGTCCAGCAAACCAACTTCCACCAGTTTTTGCTGCCCCGCATGAGTGATTCCCCTGCCATTGAAATTATCTTGGTGAACAGCACTGAAAAGCCAGGTGGTATTGGCGAACCCGCTGTAGCTCTGGTGGCACCGGCCATTGCCAACGCCTTGGCAACCTTGACTGGCAAGCGCCTTCGCAAGTTGCCGTTCACTGCCGACACGATCAAGACGGCTTGACCCACCCACGCCGCCGTTGAACCACGGTTCCATTGCAGCGCTCGTTCTCGCCTCTGGGCGAGGCGAGCGCTTTTTGCATTCGGGTGGGACTTCGCACAAGCTGCAGGCGCTTCTGGGTGGCAAGCCAGTTTTGCAACACACCCTGGACGCTGTGCAGGCTAGTGGTTTGCGTTGGCACCTGGAAGACGTTGGACATGCCGGAATGGGGGACTCCATCGCTGCTGCCGTTCGGGCAACTCGGGACGCTTCGGGTTGGTTGATGGTTTTGGGCGATCTTCCCTTGGTGCAGCCTGCCACCCTTCGCACATTGGCGCAACTTTTGGAACACCACCGTGTTGTTGTTCCTGTATGGCGCGGCCAAAGGGGCCACCCAGTTGGATTTTCAGCGGTGTGTTTGCCTTTTCTCTTGGAACTGAAAGGGGATCGCGGTGCTTCGTCGGTCGTCAAGCAATTTGGAGTCTTGGAGGTCCAGGTTGATGACGCTGGCATCGTGACCGACATTGACACGGTTGAAGACTTGGCGCGGGCGCAGGCCCTGCTTGAAGCGCGAAGTGAACCTTAGACGCCTGGGCTGGATGAGGTGCGCAAGGCAGCTCCAGCTGAACGGTGTGTTGCCTATCCTGCTCGACCACTCGCGACGTCAAACTTCAAGGTTTCAATTCGCCGCAAGTGTTTTGCAATAGCATCAGCAGTGCCCTGTCTTCAATGCCATTGGCACGCAGACCATCCAAAGTTTGGCGGGCGTAGTCAACCGTGCTGCCGTAGCGACCACTAGCTTGCGAAAAAATTGCGCGGTACTGCGCAATGTTCAAGTTACCTGTGAAATTAGGGCTTTTTCGTGAAAGCGTGAACGCCAAGGCATTGACTCGCCCTTGTTGGGTTTGGCATTGTAAAAATTTGGGGTCATAAACGCCTGTTACCATTTCCCGTAACCAAAGTGCCTCCAGGACTGCGGAGGCATTCTGCTGGGCAACTCGAAGCACCTTGCCGTGGCAACTGCCGCCAGACAATAACCCAAACACCAAACCGGGACACTGCGGGGTACCCCGGTTCACACGGCTCCACATTTTCAAGGCCCTGTGCCAGCCATGAACTTTGGCAACCCGATGTTCTTCTACTTGAAAATCAGGCCGCCAGATCAGCGATGCATAGGCAAAAATCCACAGATCCGAATTGCCGCCCCATTCTTGGCGGGTGCGATGCAGAAATGGAGCCGGGTCACGCACTGGCAGGGGAAAGCGATTCATTGGCAGACTGTACAAGCAAGTCCTGACATTGGAAATGCCCTAGTGGGGTGGTTGGTTCGAACTCGGTTCTTCATGAGTCAGGGAGGCGACTTTTAGTGGCGATTCAGTTGGTAACCAGTCTGTAATTTGGCGAACTGAAATTATCTAACTTCAGAGTACTATCAGCAATGTAACTAAGTTACCAAGGTTTATGAAATTACACACCACCATTGACCAAATCACTCAGAGGATTCGCCTTCGCAGCCAAGCGACTCGCTCTGCCTATCTGGCCCAAGTTGACGCAATGGCTGCCCGCAAACCAGGTGCAGAGCGTATGGGCTGCGCCAATGTTGCGCATGCTGTAGCAGCTCTGCCTGCCAACGACAAACTCAGAATTGTGTCGCAACGTGCGTCCAATATTGGCATTGTCACGGCTTACAACGACATGCTGTCGGCTCACGCGCCTTTGCAGTATTACCCTGACATCATCAAAACCGAGGCGCGCAAGCTTGGGGCAACTGCGCAGGTTGCGGGCGGCGTACCTGCCATGTGCGATGGCGTGACCCAGGGTACTGCGGGAATGGAACTTAGCCTGTTCAGTCGCGACGTAATAGCCATGGCGACGGCGGTGTCACTCAGTCACGACATGTACGACGCTGCCTTGATGCTGGGCGTCTGCGACAAAATTGTGCCTGGCTTGCTGATTGGCGCATTGCATTTTGG
>JANPCR010000316.1:0-10091 GCA_031431035.1 Rhodoferax sp. | reverse complement strand
GGGCGCTGCCACCAATCAAGGTTCGAGAAAATTTCGACTTCTGCAAAGCCTGCATAACCTGCGGCTTCCATCCAGCCGCGAATCTTGCGCAGTTCGATGACGCCGTCGCCCATCATGCCCCGGTCATTCAGCAGGTCGCGCGTAGGAGTGAGCCAATCGCATACGTGCCAGGCTAACAAGCGGCTTTGTCCGGCTCGTGCAATTTGCTCAGCCAATTTAGGGTCCCACCACACGTGGTAGGCATCCACCGCCACGCCCAGTGCCCCTGTGCGATCCGGATCCAGCGCGTCACATATATCCAGCGCTTGCTCCATGGTGTTGACGCAGGCGCGTTCGGCCGCCTGCATGGGGTGAAGTGGCTCAATGGCTAGTGGCATGCCCACTGTGCGGGCGTAGTCCAGCGTGGCCGCTATGCCGTCATGCACTTCGGCGCGGGCGCGGTCGATGTCAGTGTATTCAGGCTTGCCAGTCAATGCGCCAGGTAACGAGCCTACAACCAATACCAGGTATGGTGCATTCAGAGTTTTGGCTTCGTCTATGGCACGGCGGTTGTCTAGCAGCGCCGCTTGTCTGCCCGCAGCATCAGCCGCCGGGAAAAAGCCGCCACGGCAATACCCGGATAACCCAAGCCCCAAGTCGCGCAACTGCCTGGCGATCTTCTCGAGCCCAACCTCAGCCACCTGGTCCCGCCAAGGACTGATGGCGCGGATGCCGCGTTGCGCGCAGGCCTCGATGATGCGGTTCAGCGGCCAGTCTTGCCCGCTGCTTTTTCGCACCGTTGCGGAGTTGATGGACAGCCAACGGTGATCTTGGGTGAAGTCGCGCATTACAGGATTCGAATTCAACCAATGCCGTGCATTGCACACAGCGTCTTCATACGCCGCACGGCCAGCTCAGGGTTTTGCATAACGTTGGCCGCGTCGGCCAGGCGGAACAATTCGGACAGATGCACCAGCGAACGCGTGCTCTGCTGACCGCCCACCATCGTGAAATGACTCTGGTGGCCGTTCAGCCAGGCCATGAACACCACGCCGGTTTTGTAGAACCGTGTGGGCGCGGCAAAAATGTGGCGAGACAACGGCACGGTGGGGCCGAGAATCGCGTGAAACTTGTCCAAATTGCCTTGTGCAAGCTCGCCCAAGGCGGCGCTCGCTGCAGGCGCGATGGCATCAAAAATGCCCAGCAGGGCGTCACTCTGACCCTGTACCTTGCTGTTGCCAGATGTGCGGTCTTTGAATCCATCCCCGGCAATCAGCTCGGCATAGTTAAAGTCGTCACCCGTGTACATGCGCACGCCCTGGCCGTCCAGCCCGCCTGTGGTGGGCAAGCGGCGGCGCATGGTGACTTCCTTGTCTTTGTCCAGCAGGGAAATTTTGATGCCGTCTACCTTGGCGGGGTGTACGTTGATGATGCCCAGCGCCGTGGTCATGGCTTGATCCACATCCGCAGTCCCCCAATAGCCCGCGAGGGCAGGGTCAAACATGTCGCCCAGCCAGTGCAACACCACGGGCTGTTTGGACTGGCTCAGAATGCGGTCGTACACGCGTTCATAGTCCGCCGGACTTTTGGCCACGCGGGCCAGCGCACGGCTGGCCATGACGATGAGCTTGCCGCCCAGCTTTTCGATAGCCTCCATCTGCGTCTCGTATCCGCGAATCACGTCATCGACGGTTTTCACGTCGTCCAGCACCAAGTGGTCGGTGCCGCAGCCGGAGGCCACCAGGGCACCGGGTCCGAAATCACGGGCGGCATCCAGCGAGCGGCGAATCAGTTCCAACGAAGTGGGCCAGTCCAGTCCCATGCCGCGCTGGGCGGTATCCATGGCTTCGGCCACGCCCAGGTCCAGCGACCATAGGTGCTGGCGGTAGGCGATGGTTGATTCCCAGTCCACCGCGCATTGCAGCCACGGGTCGATTGCCGCGCGTGGGTCTGCGACCACGTGGGCGGCTGAATAGACGATGCGGTTGAACGGAATGCGAATGGCAGGTGGGGTAGCAACCGTGCCGCGCGTCGTGTAGGTATGCGCTGAGCCGGCGGCATCAGGCAATTGGAGAGTTAGGGACATGAATTGAGCGGATAGTTTTTGCTGAAATCCATCAGACTTTCAAGGGTGAAATGTCCACCCAACGCCGCTCCTTCCAGCTCTGCAAAGCAGCTTCCACCAGCTGCACTCCCTTGGCCCCCTCGGGCAGCGTAAAGCGCCAAGGCGCATCTTCCACCACATGGCGAATGAAGTCTTCCCACTGAATCTTGAAACCGTTGTCATACACCTGGGTGTCGGGCACTTCTTGCCACTGGTCGAAGAAGTTCATGGTCTGCTTCTCATCGGGGTTCCATACGGGGCGCGGTGTGGTCACACGGCTTTGCGCACGGCATGACGACAAGCCTGCCACGGCCGATCCGTGTGTGCCGTCGACGTGAAAGGTGACCAGGTCGTCACGACGCACTCGGGTGGCCCAGGACATGTTCATTTGGGCGATGACGGGTTCGCCGTTGTGGCCGATCAGCTCAGCGGTTGCGTAGGCGGCGTCGTCAGCCGTGGCTTTGTAAGGCTTTCCCGCTTCGTCCCAGCGTTCAGGGATGTGGGTGGCCCCAATGCACGACACGGACTTGACTTGGCCAAACAAGTTGTCCAGCACGTAGCGCCAGTGGCACATCATGTCCAGAATCATGCCGCCGCCGTCTTCGGTGCGGTAGTTCCAGCTAGGGCGCTGTATGGGCTGCAGGTCGCCTTCAAACACCCAGTAGCCAAATTCAAGGCGCACCGACAGCATTTTGCCGAAGAAACCCGAGCGGCGCAGCATGTCTAGTTTGCGCAGCCCTGGCAGGAAGAGTTTGTCTTGCACGGCGCCGTGCTTCAAGCCAGACTTTTCTGCCAGACGGGCAATCTCGACAGCTTCGTTAAGGTTAGTGGCAATGGGCTTTTCGCAGTACACATGTTTACCTGCACGGATGGCTTTGGCCAACAAAGTGGGACGCATCTGGGTGGTGCCTGCATCAAAGAACACGGTGTCGGCCGGGTTGGCCAGAGCGGCGTCCAGGTCGGTGCCCCAGCGCTCAATGCCCTGGGCTGTGGCCAGGGCCTGCATCTTCTCGGCGTTGCGTCCAATCAGGATGGGGTCGGGTATGACTTTGTCACCATTGGACAGGGTCACACCGCCTTGCTTGCGGATCGCGCAGATCGATCGAATCAGGTGCTGGTTCATGCCCATGCGCCCTGTGACGCCATGCATGATGATGCCGAGTCTTTGAACACTCATTGAGCCACCTGCAATCCAGCAGCTTTCACCAGCAACGCATTGGTTTTGATTTCGTCTCTGATGTAGGCATCAAACTGCTCAGGCTTCAGCGTCCAGGCATCGGCACCGAGCCTGGCAAAGCGCTCTTTGACCTCTGGAGAGGCCAAGGCTTTGACCACTTCATCGTTCAGGCGATTGACAATGTCGCGCGGTGTTTTGGCGGGTGCCATCATGCCGATCCAGAAGTTGAATTCAGAGCCTGGCACGCCCGCCTCTGAAGTGGTGGGCACGTCGGGCAAGGCACTGGCGCGTCGGGGCGAGCCCACGGCCAGGGCTAGCAACTGGCCTTCCTTGATTTGCCCGATCACTGGAGCGATGGGACTGAAGTAGTAGTCCACCCGCCCTGCCAACACTTCGGTCACCGCCTCGGCAGAGCCTTTGAAAGGGATGTTGAGGGCGTCAATGCCTGCTGCCATCTTGAACTTTTCTGCATTCAAGTGCGTGGCGCTGCCCTGGCCCGCAGATGCAAAATTCATTGCACCCGGTTTGGCCTTGGCAGCGGCAAGCAGCGCCTGCAAAGTCTTGATATTTTTGGCGGGGGATATCACCAGCACATTGGGTGTGCTTGAAATAGGCGTCACGCCAACAAAGTCGCCTAGCGTGTCAAACGGCAGTTTGGCAAAGGTGGACGGGCTCACCGTGTGCGACGATGAGTGCACCATGATGGTGTAACCGTCTGGCGCAGCATTGGCGACAGCGGCTTGGCCGATGGTGCCGCTGGCTCCAGCCCGGTTGTCGATGACCAAGGTCTGCCCCAGGCTGGCCCCCATCTTGTCCGCAATCGCGCGGGCAATGATGTCAGTGGTGCTGCCTGCGGCAAACGGCACGATCACTCGTATGGGTTTGTTGGGCCAAGCTGCCTGAGCAACAGCTTGCAGCGGCGCCAGGGTGGCCAAGGCAGTGAAGGCGACCCAAGAAGTCAGGGCAGAGCGGACTGCGGTGCGGCGTGAAGAGGTCATGACATCTCCTAAAGAAGGTTACAGGGGAAAGGGTTAGTTCAAAAAATTCAAAGTGCAATTTTAATTCACTAACGGGTGAATTGTAAATCGATAAGAAGCTCATATACCGTTAAGTGGCACATCGCACCAAACAGATTCAAATCGCAGACCGGGCCATCTCAGCCTTTGAGCGCATAGCCCAAAATGACATCTGTCATGTGCGACAAGCGCTCGTTGCGAGCCTTGGGTGTCATCAGATCACGGCCAAAAATGGCGGTCAATGAATGGTTGTTGGACAGGTAAAAATACGCCAAACCCGCAATTGAAATATAAAGTTGCAGCGGGTCAATGCCACCGCGAAAAACACCCTCGACGCGGCCGCGTTCCAGAATTTCACCCAAAGTTTTGATGAGTGGCGAGTTCATTTCCCGCACGCGCTCAGACTTTGCCAAATGCCGCGCCAAGTGCAAATTGGCACTGTTCAGCAGCGTAATGAATTCTGGGTGTTCCAGGTAATAGTCCCAGGTGAATTCCGTCAACCGCCGAATCGCCTGTGCCGGAGCGAGATCGGTCAGGTGCAGTTTTTGCTCTGCTGCGCGAATATCGGCGTAGGTGCCTTCCAGCACCGCCATGAACAAATCGTCTTTGCTGGTGAAGTAATAGTAGATCAGCCGCTTGTTCAGCTGCGCGCGCTCGGCGATGCGATCCATGCGCGCGCCGCCCAAACCCGCCTGGGCAAACTCGTCCCGGGCGGCCGCCAAAATTGCCAATTGAGATCGGTCAGCGTCGCGTGAACGGGGCTCGACTGTTTGAGTTTTGGTTTTGGGGGAGGGCATGGGTCAATTAGTTAACGAAATGGTGAATTATCGCCCACCCTCCAATCCACCGATGACCCAGAATCACCGAATTTAGGCTTTAAAGGCATCCAAGCCCGCGCGGGCCGTGTTTTGCAACTTGCCCTGCACGGCCGGAATCCACCCCAGCAAGGCGCCTTTGAGCCCAAGCGCCTGACGCATCCATTTGTACAGGTCAAAGCGATCCGTGTGGCGGATGATTTTGCCTTGCCTGAATACAAAATTGGCGTGAATGTCGTTGACCACTTTTTTACCAGTAGCGGAGAACGTGTAGGTGGCGACCCAGTGCGCCTTGCCAGTGCTGTCGGTGGCCTCAATGCCATCAACCACCAAGGTCATGTCTTTGCCTCGGGCGCACAGCATTCGCCACATTTTTCCTGCTGCGTCGCCGCGCAGGTCGTGAAACACCGGGTCTGAAAAAACCACATCAGGCGCATAGCAGGCAGCCATGGCGGCGCCGTCCAGCTTGGACAGTGATGAATAAAACTGTTTGATCAATTGGGCATTGGGGTGCATGGCATTTCCTTCGCAAGATGGCAGGTGGTACAAAGCTACTTTATGATCCCAACGACGTTCCTATAGTATGACCCGATCAGCCGCTCTTTTGCAAGCCTGCACACAGTTCGAGACTGGTGAGTTTCAGCGCACACTGGCGCGTCGCATTGCCATGCCGACTGAAAGCCAAAACCCTGAGCGCACCACCGTGTTGGCAGACTACTTGCACAAAGAGCTGCGCCCCGCTTTTGAGGCGATGGGCTTTGCCTGCCAACTATTGACGCACCCTGACGCCCACGCCCCGTTTTTATTCGCAGAACGCAAGGAAGGTTTGAATCTGCCTACCGTCTTTGGCTACGGCCATGGCGACGTGATTCGCGGGCTTGAAGGCCAATGGAAGGACGGCTTGATCCCCTGGGCGCTGACCGAACACGATGGCCGCTGGTACGGGCGCGGCATTGCCGACAACAAGGGCCAGCATTCAGTCAATTTGCAAGCCTTGGCGAATGTCATCGCAGTGCGTGGCAAGCTGGGGTTTAACGCCAAGTACCTGATCGAGATGGGCGAGGAAGTCACATCGCCCGGTTTGCAAGCGCTTTGCGAGGCTCACAAAGCGCTGTTCAAAGCCGATGTGATGATCGCGTCGGACGGCCCGCGCCTCAGTGCGGCCAGGCCCACCGTCTTTTTGGGATCACGCGGTTGCATCAATTTTGACTTGTCCATTCAGGCGCGCTCAGGTGCGCACCACTCGGGCAATTGGGGCGGGCTGATCTCCAACCCTGGCATTCAGTTGGCCCACGCCCTGGCCAGCATCGCCACCGCCACTGGGCAAATTCAAATCAAAGCCTGGTGCCCAGCGGCCTTGCCCGCGTCGGTGCGGGCCGCGTTGGCAGATTGCGAAGTAGATGGCGGCCTATCGGGCGACAGCACCGCCCCCGTAGTGGAACCCGGCTGGGGCGAACCCGGTTTGAGCCCGGCTGAGCGCGTGTTTGGTTGGTCGTCGTTTGAGGTTTTGGCCTTCAAGACGGGCAACCCCGATATGCCGGTCAACGCCATTCCACCGCGTGCCTGGGCGCGCTGCCAGCTGCGTTTTGTGGTGGGGATTGACGCAGACGACATCTTGCCCGCGCTGCGCCGCCATTTGGATGAGCGCGGCTTTGACTTCGTCAAAATTGACGCCGCACGGGACGAAATCTTCAAAGCCACCCGCATTGACCCCGAAGAGCCCTGGGTGAAATGGGTGGTGAAGTCCATCGACCAAACCACGGGCCAAAAAACCGCTGTGTTGCCCAACCTGGGCGGGTCGCTGCCGAACCACATCTTCACTGAAACCTTGGATTTGAAAGCCATCTGGGTGCCGCATTCCTACCCTGGTTGCTCGCAACACGCCCCGAATGAACATTTGCCACCCGCCCTACTGCGCGAAGGCCTGGCGATCATGACCGGGCTGTATTGGGACTTGGGGGCAGGGGATACGCCGCATGGGGATCAGGATTGAGGCTGATTTAATGGCGGTAGAAAATGCTATAATATAAATAGCAAGCTATAAATATTATTCGATAGCTAGAGGCTAATTTTCTTGCATTTTTGTCAAATTTGACAGAAAACCGTCACATTTACCACATTTGTGGTAAATGTGACGGGTTTTTTTGACCAGTTGACGAAAATTTGATTGAAGATGTGATCTGCCTGTCAAGGCCAAATTTGAATTTCACCCTGATTTTCCAAAACCACTTTACTGTAATTGGATACAGTAGTATGCTGATGCTAAATCGAGAATATCAGGGAGAAAGTAACCTTGTTAGCGCCAAAGAGCCAATTGGGCAGGTCAGCATTTGTAGCCCACGTTCGAGGGGATGGAAAAATCCAATCACTCGAATCGCATCTTCTAAATGTCAGTCAGCTTGCAGAAGAGTTCGCCGCGAAATTTGGCTTGTGCGCCCATGGGGCACTTATTGGGCTGCTACACGACTTGGGCAAGTACAGCGCAGCTTTTCAGGCTTACATCCAATCAGCCACCGGTTTGCTGAATCAGGATGAAGATGAGGAGTTTGTTGATGCCGCTGGCCTGAAAGGGAAAATTGACCACTCCACCAGCGGGGCAAAGTGGATATGGCTGGAATTGGTACAGCAGGGCGATTTGGCGCGAATCGCCGGGCAGATCATGGCTTTGTGCATTGCTTCGCACCATTCTGGTTTGATCGACTGTCTTGCCCAATCGGCAGGTCAACCCACTGAGGATTCATTTACCAAACGAATGGGCAAGCGCGGCGACAAAACCTATCTCACAGAAGTCCTTGACAAGGCGGATGCAGAGCTTCTCGCAACCGCACGTGGTTTACTGATACGCCCGGAAGCCACACAAGCATTTCAGGTTTGGATTGCAAAAATTCTCAGCAATGCTCCGGGAGAAACACCACTCCAAAAAGCACAGAGTCCGGTTTTTCAACAGCAACTCGGCCTGCTGGTTCGCTCTCTGTTCAGTTGTCTCATCGATGCTGACCGTATCGACACTGCCGATTTCGAACATCCCGGACGAGCACGGCGGCGACTTCGTGGCAATTACGAAGCGTGGGATGTGTTGATTCAACGTTTGGAAGCGCACTTGAGCGCTTTTACGCCACAGTACCGTATTGACGCTCTGCGGCAAGATATTTCACGCCATTGCCTGGAAGGCGCAGCGCGTGGGAAGGGCATTTACACCCTGACAGTTCCGACGGGTGGTGGCAAGACCTTGGCCAGCCTGCGGTTTGCGTTGCACCATGCGCTCAGACACGGCATGGACAGGATTGTTTATGTCATTCCGTTCACGTCCATCATCGATCAGAACGCTAAAGTCGTCCGCGATATTCTTGAGCCTGATGGGGTTGAGGCAGGCAGCGTGGTGCTCGAACACCACTCCAACCTGACGCCAGAAGATCAAAGCTGGCGCAGCAAAATCCTCTCGGAAAATTGGGATGCGCCTGTCGTTTACACCACGTCCGTGCAACTGTTGGAAACCCTGTTCGGTGCTGGCACGCGCGGCGCGCGGCGCATGCACCAGCTCGCCAATGCGGTGTTGATTTTCGACGAAATTCAGAGCTTGCCGGTCAACTGCGTTCACCTGTTCAACAATGCCATGAACTACCTTGCCGACTTCTGCGGCAGCACGGTTGTACTGTGCACTGCCACCCAGCCATTGCTCGATCAGGTCGATGCACATCAAGGCGCAATTCGCGTTCCGCAAGGTAACGAACTCATACCGGACGTGAAGCAACTCTTCGATGACCTGAAGCGCGTCCAAGTCGTTAATCGCCGTAAACCCGGCGGCTGGTCGCAGGATGAAATTGCGACTTTGGCCTGCGAGAGTGTTGAGTCGGCAGGTAGCTGCCTGGTCATTGTCAACACCAAAAAGGCAGCGCAGGCGATTTACAGGTTATGCAAGGAAAACAGCGCCGCAAAGGTTTTCCACCTGAGTACCAACATGTGTCCGGCACACCGAAAGGCGATTCTGGGCGAAGTGCGTGTGCGGCTGGATCAAGTTCCCGCCCCACCTACGCTGTGCATCAGTACGCAACTGATTGAGGCTGGCGTGGACGTTGATTTCGGTTCAGTCATCCGCTTTACGGCAGGGCTGGATTCAATTGCGCAAGCAGCGGGGCGCTGCAACCGCAATGGCCGCGCTAAGCAGGGCTTGGTGCATGTGCTTAACCCCCGCGCTGAAGACGAAAATCTGGATATGTTGCGTGACATTCTGATTGGGCGCGATAAGGCAGAGCGCGTGCTGGACGACTACGAAGCCGACCCCGAAAAGTTCGGGAACAACCGCATTGGCCCGGAGGCGATGAAGTGGTATTACACGAACTACTTCTTCGCTCGAGCAAAAGAAATGAGTTACCCGATTGCAGCTAAACAAATCGGCCACGATGACACCCTGCTGAACTTGCTCTCAGACAACACTATTGCAGTCGGTGACTACAAGCGAACCAAACGTCAAGCGCCCACCATCTACTTGCGGCAGTCCTTTATGACAGCCGCCAAGGCGTTCAAAGCAATCGATGCGCCGACACGGGGTGTGATCGTCGCTTATAGCAACGATGGCAAAGAACTCATCAATGATTTATGCGGTGCCTACCTGCCCGCCAAAGAATTCGAACTGCTACGGCGGGCACAGCAGTTCAGCGTCAACGTGTTCCCGAATGTGCTTGAAAAACTGTCCAAAGATGGCGTTGTGCGGGAGATTCGAGAAGGCACGGGCGTTCTTTACCTCACCGATTCGCGCTACTACAGTCTGGAATTCGGCCTGTCTGAAACCCCGGAAGGAAATATGGAAGTTCTTTATGTCGCACCGTAATAGCATCGAGTTCAAGGTTTGGGCGCGACATGCTCTCTTCACTGATCCGCTGACAAGGATTGGTGGTGAAAAGTGCTCGTATCACATCCCGACTTACGAAGCCCTGAAGGGCATCGCCAAGTCCATTTACTGGAAGCCAACGTTTATCTGGGTGATTGATGAGGTCCGGGTG
>JANPCR010000315.1:0-6736 GCA_031431035.1 Rhodoferax sp. | reverse complement strand
CGATTATGCCGAGCAGGGCATTTGCGGCTCATTCAGCGAATGGCGACCTGAAGTGCATGGCATTGGCCTGCCGCTGTGCCTGGGCAGCGCCTTGCCCGACATGGTGATCACAGCAGCCGGGCCCGCCTCTACGCGCAGCCGCGAGTCCTACCTGGCAGAAGTGCGGCCCCTGCTGATTGCTGCGGCGCATGACATCAAACGCTTGCTGAATTAGCGTCGTTTTTCACAGGTCTGCTCTGCCCATTAATCTGCAAATCCATTTGCACCAATTGCTATTAAAAATATAGCAAACTATGCATATTATTCGAGAGCTAGAGCCTCTTTTTATTGAATTTTTGTGTTTGAACCGGTTAAATTCTAAAACTCATATCACCGGTGATATGAACTCTGAAAATTTAACGTTCTCGGTACGTGCATCCGAGCAACGCCAATCCGCCCTGCCCAATTGACGCAAACCGCCAATCACCCTAAGCTCACCTTGCCGCGCTGGCGCAACCTACAACCCCCAATTCATGAACCCAATTTCATTCCCCAAATTTTTGGCCCTGGCCGCAAGCTTGACGTTTGCCTTGTCGTCAACCATCGCCCAGGCCCAAGCGTGGCCCAACAAGCCCATCAAATGGATCGTGCCGTACACCCCAGGCGGCATCACTGACAACGCCACACGCATGGTGGTTCAAAAGGTTCAAGAGCAGACGGGTTGGACGATTTTGGTAGAAAACAAGCCGGGGGCCAACTCCATGCTGGGGGCCGACCTGGCCGCCAAATCAACCCCCGACGGCTACACCATGCTGACCGTCATTGCAGCGCACGCCGCCAACGCCACGCTTTACGCGGGGCGAATTCCTTATGACCCCGTGAAGAGCTTTTCGCCTATTTCACTGGTCGGCATAGCGCCGCTGATCTTGACGGCGGGCAACGGTTTTGCACCCAAAGACATGAAGGAACTGGTGGCGTATGCCAAGTCCAACCCCGGCAAAATTTCATTTGGCTCCTCGGGCGTGGGCGCCGCCGCGCACCTGACCACCGAACTCTTCAAACAATCCATCGGCGCTGACATGGTGCATGTGCCTTACAAAGGCACCGCGCCAGCTTTGCAAGATTTGATCGGCGGCAGCATTCAGATTTTGGTGGATGTGCCCAGCACCCTGATGCCGCATGTGCGGGGCGGCAAAATCAAGGCGCTTGGCATGTTTTCAGCCAAACGACTCCCAAGCGCGCCTGAGGTTCCGACCCTGGCAGAAAGCGGTGGGCCTGCGCTGGAGTCCTCAACCTGGGTGCTGTTTCTCGCCCCGTCAGGCGTGCCGCGCGACATCGTCAGCCGCCTGAATGCAGAAGTCGCCAAAGCCGTCAATTCACCCGAAATCAAAGCCAAATTCGAAGCGCTGGGCATTGAGCCCGTTGGCAATTCACCCGAAGCCGCTGCCAAGTTTTTAGACGACGAAATTGGCAAGTGGGCCAAGGTGATTGGAACGGCGGGAGTGAAGGCGGAGTAAGCAAATCGCGCGGTCCATAGGAAAACACTTCGTTTTTGGGCACCATTCGGACACAGTTGGCCAAAATCCAACGCAGAAAGAAAAACAGCCTAGAGACTTTCGATCTCTAAGCTGATGTTCTATAACGCTAATGTTACTGGTGCGGCTGGCAGGAATTGAACCCACGACCCCTTGGTTCGTAGCCAAGTACTCTATCCAACTGAGCTACAGCCGCGAAGTTTTGGATTGTAGCATGGGCTGAAAATGCTTACGTTGACGCGACAGCTAGGACCAACACGCAACGGCACGGCTCGAATTCAGGCTGCTATGGGGGCGGTGGGGCGATTTCCAGCTCTACCAACACAGCGCCCGACTCAACTTGCTCACCCACGCTGACTTTGACGGCTTTGACGGTGCCATCCGCTTGCGCGTTGACCCACATTTCCATCTTCATGGCTTCGACACAAACCAGGGGCTGGCCTTCTGTCACGGTAGCGCCAACAGTCACATGCACTTGCGTGATTTTGCCTGCCACCACTGCACAGGCGCGGCTGGCGTCCTGGGTTTGGGAGGATTGCGGAAACGCTGACGCTTCAGAGAACACGAAAGTGCGACCGTTAACGGCCACGTGCAAACCTTGGGCCGTACTGACGATGATGGCCTTGCGAATCACGCCATCGATTCCAAATTGAATTTCACCTTTGGTTGGCAGCGGCAAGTGCTGCAGGTTGACGGTGACGCTGAGCTCCGCCAATTTGACGACGACTTGCCCGTCACGGTCGGCCTGCACCCTGAGGTGGCGAGCCTGCGAATTGCACTGCAAATTCAGGTCGTAAGCCGAGACGCTGTTGGGCCGCCAATTGGCACCGTCTTGCAGGGCAAACACGGCAGCAGCCAAACACCAGTTGGCATCATCTGGGGCGGCGCGGCTGAACAGAGGCACGGGCAGGGCCGCATGGCCTTCAAGCCATTGGTCAATCATCGTGGTGGTCATGGTCGCCCCCCGAAATGCCGGGTGATTGACCAAATCTGACAAAAACTGGCTATTGCATCCAGGCCCAAGCAAAGGCGCGCTGGCCAGCGCCGCACGAAGCTTGCGGATTGCTTCGTCACGGTCTTTGCCGTGCACGATGATTTTGGCGACCATTGGGTCGTAAAACGGCGAAATGACCCCGCCTTCCTCGATGCCATCGTCGATTCGAACGCCATCACCGACTGCCAAGCTGGGCCGCCACCACAGCACTTGCCCCGTTTGAGGTGAAAAGCCGGTATACGGGTCTTCAGCGTACAAGCGCGCTTCAATCGCGTGGCCCGTCATGCGAATGTCGCTTTGCCGGGCGGGCAGTGGTTGGCCTGCAGCCACGTTCAATTGCCATTCGACCAGGTCAAAGCCTGTCACCATCTCAGTCACCGGGTGCTCCACTTGCAAGCGGGTGTTCATCTCCAAAAAATAGTGTTTCAGGTTGTCATCGACGATGAACTCAACAGTGCCCGCTCCCTGGTAACCCACTGCCAGGGCGGCTGCCACAGCGTCACGGCCCATGGCTTCGCGCATGGCGGGGCTGACCACGGGTGACGGCGCTTCTTCAATCACTTTTTGCCGTCGGCGCTGGGCCGTGCAATCGCGCTCGCCCAGATAAATGGCATTGCCATGCGCATCAGCAAACACCTGAATCTCAATGTGGCGACCGTTGTCGATCAAGCGCTCCAGCATCAAGGTGCCATCACCAAAGGCGCTTTGCGACTCGCGACGCGCACTGGCAATCGCTGGCAGCATGTCCCCGGCATTGCGTACCAAGCGCATGCCACGCCCTCCGCCACCTGACACGGCCTTGACCAGCAACGGAAAACCGAGTTTGATGGCCTCTTGAGCCAGATGCTCATCATTCTGGTTTTCGCCCAAATAACCAGGGGCACAGGGCACACCCGCTGCCAGCATGCGGCGCTTGGCCAGCGCTTTGTCACCCATCGCTTCAATGGCTGAGGCCGGAGGGCCAATAAAGACCAGCCCTGCATCCACACAAGCTTGGGCAAAGCCCGCGTTCTCGCTCAAAAAACCATAGCCGGGGTGCACCGCGTCGGCACCTGTTTTGCGCGCCGCTTCCAGCAGCTTGTTGATTGCCAGGTAGGACTCGGTTGCAGCAGACGCCCCGATGTGAACCGCCTCATCGGCCAGGCGAACATGGGGCGATTGGCGGTCAGCATCGCTGTAAACCGCCACGGTCGCGTAACCCAGCTTGCGCGCCGTGCGGATGATGCGACAGGCGATTTCGCCCCGGTTGGCAATCAATATTTTTGAAAAACTCATGCTGAATGGCTCACTTTTAAGGCATCTGAAATCTGCTGGTTCGATGTGTTTTGAAGAGCGGACTAGCCTTTGGTTTTGGGCAAAGTTCCCTCCAGCTTGCAAATGATGCCTAACATGATTTCGTCGGCACCACCGCCGATTGAGATCAGGCGGCTGTCGCGGTAGGCTTGCGAGATTGGGTTGTCCCACGTGAAGCCCATGCCACCCCAATACTGCAAGCAACTGTCGGTGACTTCGCGGCTCAATCGGCCGCATTTGAGTTTGGCCATGCTGGCTAACTTGGTCACATCTTTGCCAGACACATAAGCTTCGACAGCGCGGTAAGTCAAAGATCGCAAGGCCTCCACCTCGGTGCGCAGTTCGGCCAGGCGAAAGTGCACCACTTGGTTGTCCAGCACCGATTTGCCAAAGGTTTGGCGTTGGCGGGTGTAGTCGATGGTTTGGTCGATCAACCGATCCAGCGAGCGCAGTGACCCCGCCGCGCCCCACAAACGCTCCTCCTGAAATTGCATCATTTGAAACATGAAGCCCATGCCTTCTTGCCCGACCAGGTTGCGCTGCGGCACGCGAACATTGTCAAAAAATAATTGCGCGGTGTCGCTGGAGTCCATGCCGATTTTGCGAATCTTTTGGCGTGAAATACCGGGTGCGTCCATCGGCACAATGATCATGGATTTGTTTTTGTGCGGTGATGCGTCAGACGTGTTGACCAGCAGGCAACACCAGTCGGCCTTCATGCCGTTGGTGATCCACATTTTGGAGCCGTTGATGACATAGTCACTACCTTCTTTGCGGGCTGTGGTCTTAAGTGCTGCTACGTCGGAGCCGCCCGTGGTTTCGCTCACGCCCAGGCAGCCGACCATGTCGCCCGCGATAGACGGTGCCAGGTACGCATGGCGCAGCTCGTCGGAGCCGAAGCGTGCCAACGCGGGCGTGCACATATCGGTTTGCACGCCAATGGCCATGGGCACGCCCCCGGCATTGCATTCACCCAAAGCTTCGGCCATGACCATGGAATAGCTGAAGTCCAGCCCCATGCCACCGAATTCGGTGGGGTACTTCAAGCCCAGCAGTCCAAGATCGCCCATTTTCTTAAACACCGGGTGGCTCGGGAACTCTTGCGCCGCTTCCCATTCGGCAATGAAAGGGTTGATTTCTTTGGCGACAAATTTGCGCACGGTGTCGGCGATCTGCTCGTGCTCGGGGGTGAACTTCATGGGCTGGATTCCTGGTGGGTTGATGCTGTTGCAGCTTGGCTTTTGGGGCGGGATGTCACAAGCGTGCCACACCGAACGTGTTGGTGTGCAGGGTGCGGCGGCGGCTTTCATCGGCCAGACTCAAACACAGGCTCAAAATCCGCCGGGTGTCGCGTGGGTCGATGATGCCGTCGTCCCACAAGCGGGCGGTACCAAACAAGGCGGTGGACTCTTTGTCCACCCGCGCGCGCATGCCGTCCGACATGGCTTGCAGGGCTTCTTCGTTCACCGCTTGGCCCAGTCGTTCAAGCTTGCTGCGGTTCACAATGTCCATCACCTTGGCGATTTGCGCCCCGCCCATCACCGCTGTGCGGGCAGTCGGCCACGCAAAGATGAAGCGCGGGTCGAACCCCCGCCCACACATGCCGTAATTGCCTGCGCCAAACGAGCCGCCTAAAACGAATGTGAACTTGGGAACCCGGGCATTCGCCACGGCCTGAATCATTTTGGAGCCATGCTTGACCGCGCCACTTCGCTCTGCAACCGAGCCCACCATGTAGCCCGTGGTGTTTTGCAAAAAGACCAGGGGCGTGCCCGTTTGGTCGCACAGTTGAATAAACTGCGCAGCCTTGGTCGAACCACTGGGTTGTATGGGGCCGTTATTGCCCAAAATACCGACCAAATGGCCCTGCACCCGCGCGTGGCCGCACAGGGTTTCAGCACCGAACCCGGCCTTGAATTCAAGAAAGTCAGAGCCATCAACCAGTCGGGCGATGACTTCGCGCACGTCATAGGGTTCGCGGTCATCGGCAGGGACCAACCCCAGCAACTCTTGCTCGTCAAACAATGGTGCCGGGCAAGCGACCTCGGGGGCCACGGTGTCCCATTTGAGTTTGTCCATGACCTCGCGCGCCATGGCCAGGGCATGCGCGTCGTCTTCGCACAGGTATTCACCCAAGCCAGTGACGTGGGTGTGCGTTTCTGCGCCGCCCAACTCTTCTTCGTCACTGTCTTCGCCAATGGCAGCCTTCACCAAAGGCGGCCCGGCCAAAAATACTTTGGATCGGCCCCGCACCAATATGACGTAGTCTGACAAGCCCGTGTGGTAAGCCCCGCCTGCCGTAGACGAGCCATGCACCACCGCCACTTGGGGCAGGCCTTCAGCCGACATGCGCGCCTGGTTGGCAAAGGTGCGCCCGCCATCCACAAAGATTTCGCTTTGGTACATCAAATTGGCACCGCCACTCTCGATGAGGTAGATCAGCGGCAATTTGTTCTCGCGGGCTATGTCCTGCGCGCGCAGGCCCTTGCGCAGACCCATGGGGGCCGTGGTGCCGCCTTTGACGGCGCTGTCGTTGGCGGTCACCATCACCCGCCTGCCCGCCACCACGCCAATGCCCACGATAGAGCCGCCGCCCATGACGGATTTTTTCCCATCGTCGTCGTGCATGTTCAAACCGGCCAGGCGACTGAGTTCTAGAAAAGGCGAGCCGCGATCCAGCAGGCGGGCCACCCGCTCGCGCGGGAGCAACTGGCCACGCTGCTCAAATTTGGCGCGTTTGGATTCTGACTCGGCAATCACAATGTCTTGCAACCGCTGCACTTCAGACAGCAAGGATTGCATGCGCTGCACATTGGCGGCAAACGCAGCCGACTTGGGGTTAATCTTGGATCGCAATGCGGGCATGGTCGATGGCCTTGTCAGGTGGCGGGTAGAGCAAAACCCCTTCATTAGACGCTAGGGTAACGTTAACGTC
>JANPCR010000314.1:0-12532 GCA_031431035.1 Rhodoferax sp. | reverse complement strand
TGAAGGGTTGGTCAGGGCTGATTCTTTGGTGCCTTTGACAAACACCATATTGATGACGCCCAACACATCGCCGTTGTCCACATCAAACAGAGGGCCGCCGCTGTTGCCGGGGTAGGCGGTGGCGTCGAGCTGAAAAATGTTAAACCCGCCACTGCGCAGGCTTGCCACATTGCGTGAATTGAGCTGGGTGGCGTTGGACGACGGCAAGGCTATAGGCGTGATGGACGACACCATGCCCCGGTGCGTCACGGCTGAAAACCCCAAGGCTCCACCGATGGGAAACCCAGTGAAAGCCACGGCTTGGCCTTCGCGCACGCTGTCAGAATCGCGCAAATTCAAGCGAGGCAAGGCCGGGCCCTCGAACTGCAAAAGCGCCAAGTCGTGGAGTTTGTCCACATCCAGCACCGTTGCCCCTCGCATTTGCAAGTCATTTGGGCCAACTCTGACTTGCACCACGATTTTGGCGTCTGGGTCAATGTCTGCGCCCTCAGGAATCACGTGCGCATTGGTTACCACCCAATTGCCCTCGCCCACCACAAAGCCCGTGCCGCGTAGCCGAAAGCGCGGGCTGTTAGTGGCTTTGAAGGTGCCTACAATCACAACGGCGGGTTTGACTTTGGCAATGGTGTTTGGCAAGTCGGCTTGGGCATAGGTTGCACTGGCCAGAAACGCAATGCCTGCCACGCACAGACCGCGGCGTGAAACAAAGCAGCGGCTCCTTCTAACTTTATCGGTTGAATCAAACCGCAACCGCGACGTAGACTGACTCATAAAGGCTAGCCTTTTCAACAATGTTCAACGCATCTAGCCCCAATGGCTTGCTATTGACCCGGGTCCTTGGAAGTAAATTGTTTGCGTACCAAGTGAGGAATTAAGAGCCGCAATGGCATTCTTAAGTAGTGTGAGCGGACATACAAAGCAAATTGTGCAAAGCGCGACTTGGCGCCGGGGTTCTCTTCAAGAATGCCGCCAATACTGCGCACGACCGCAAAGTCCATCAATTTCCTGACCAAGACCGACTGGCTGCCTAGCGTGCTCGCTCGGGAAACTATTGAATCAGGAATTGGGCTTCTTAAAAACAGTTTCGAATATTTGAGTGCGTAATGCAACGGGCGACCTAAATCGAGCTCTGCTGCGCGCTCGATTAGCTCCTCAAAAAACTGCTCGCGCCCAGAAAACTGGCGAATAAGCGCATCAATATCAACCAAATCGCGCAAGCCGTGCTCAAGCTCACCGTCATGAAACAAATGGGTCGCACTGTGAAGCAGCATGTCAAGCGGAGACAAAACGAACACGCCAGGTTCGTTTTCTATCGGCTTGGCTGCTGCCCAAATCTTTGCAACGTCTGGCTTTAGCAACGCTGTGGGCGGCAATACTGTGTGGTGCAAATCAAGCGTTGTCCCGCGCCCGAGATGTTGCATAGGAGGCAGCTCGTGCATCCATTCGCGGTAGTAGCGTTGGTCGTAGGCGTTGATGTTGGTTGGAAACCATCCATTGGCATACAGAGCCTTTTCGGCGTCGTTCAATTGCTCTTTAGGAACCATGATGTCGATGTCCGAAAGCAACCGCCCCGGCGCAGGCGCGAAATTGCCCTTGATGTAGGCACCTCCCTTAAGCAACGCAAAAGGAATTGACACAGAACCCAAGGCTTTGTGCAATTGAGAGACCTCCCAGTTCACGCTGACTGCTTGACTCTCAGAAACCCGCAGTGCACTTAAAAAATGAAACTGAATTTTTTCGGGGAGTTGAGCCAACAAGGAATGCTGATTTGCAAGCCAGGCGATACGACTCGAAAGGGTTCCATGGCGTGCCGCGCGGAATAAGCGTTCCCAGTCACTTGTGCCAAATTTCAGCGCAATACTTGGGTCACGCAGATACTTTACGAGAGGGTGATTCTCAAAGGCGGCCGGCAACATCGCGTCAACGCTCAAGCAAGGCAATTACTTCGTTCAAATCGGAGTAAGTAACTGTATGACAACGCGTTTGCGATACCGCATCAGCCAAACAGTTGAAGCCGTCAGCGCCCAGGACCGGGTAGTTAAAGCAATTTTCGGCAAGGCGCATGAGCGTTTGCCCCTTGGTGATCTCAATAAATTCCGTACTGGCACCCGCGCGATAAGTCGGAAACATCACTGCAAAAGGCTTTACAGGCACATTTGCTGCGTTCACACTGGCTTTGGGCGGTCTCATATGAGCGATGTTTCCTTTGGCTGTGTCAGCGACCACATCGCCCAAAAATACGTCGTGAGAAAAATTGCGAATGATGTCAATAGAAGCATTTTTAAGGCTAACGGGTCGCGGGATTGGCCAAATAAGGCCGTCGACAATTGATATCAGAGCCATTTCATCAGACAAAAGGCGCCAGCCACGACACACCAACGCGGCACACAGCGTGCTTTTACCACTTCCTGGTGCGCCAGGAAAAATGTACCCGCGACCATTTTTTTCTAGTGTTGCTGAATGCACAATCGCAAACTGATGGGCGTGATTCGCAACAACCCAGTTCAAACCCCACTCGAACATAGCGAATGCCTGATTGATAGGCAGGGGTTTGAAAGGGCGCACACCATCAAAGTCGAAATTAACCTGGGGTCTAAACCAGCGCCTAAGCCGGGTTGGCGAGTCAATATCGATTCGAAAGTCGATCAATTCACCGTCCTGGCTGAGTGGGAAGTCGGCATAAAGCTGAGCAATACCGCGATCGACCTGAGGAAGACTTGATGTCAAAGAAACATCAAATCGACCAATCGAAAGGTTTAACCCATCACCAGCAAGGCGACGAACTATTTCGTCAGGGCTTAGAGAGGAGAGGCTCAGGATAGGACCTCAAGCACTTGAACAATTTCAATTTTAACGAGTGTATCGACAATCTCGCGGGTGAGACTTGACACATCTTCACTCTCAATGTCCCCTAGAGAAAGCTGCAGATGATCCTGCAACGCTTGCATATGAGTCGGGCCATTCTCGAGAACTTGGAGTACCCATCCAGCAGAAGCGCTGAGCAAATGTGTCTGCCTGGACGCAGTGAGGTAGACCACGCATTGGTCACCCCAGATACGTTGGAGGACTCCTAGATTTTGAGCAAGGCTAAAGTTTTGCAAGGCTATATTTCACAAGCAGACCAAACCTTAACTTTAACCTGTGTCCCCTCAATTTTTGCGGACTGCCGCCTCTTTGAGGAAACTAATAATTTGTAACGGTGCCATGTGCTCAGTGCTATACCCAGGTGCTATCGAAGAAAGTGTTGTAGTTGCTGGGTGCCCCAGCAGCACCGGCCGGAATCGCAAGACCCCCTGCCAAATCGAGAACCTGCTGTGATTTGAGTATGTACATGAACGGGGGATTAGGCAATTGGCTGTTAGCAGGCAATTCACTATATAGAGCATTAAGGTAAGCGCACAGGAAATGCCGCGTTAAATTAGAGTTTTTTATAGTGAGATCAAGTCCTGGTGTGTTCGGATCCTGCAACACGACTCTTAAAAGTGTGGCACCTGGTAGGCTGTCTTTGTTCAGCGCCGCTGGCACGTTTTGAAGCGTTGCCCCTCCTGTGTAGCTCGCAAACTTGTTTGGTAATGCACCTGCGGTTAGGTTACCGTAAAGCAATCCAATCTTCGACCAAGTAGCCGGTGTTGGAAAACCTCCCGGGCCTGACCAACCACCGGGACTCCAACCCATAGCACATTGACCGCGCGTCGGGTCGGACAAGTTACCCGACATCATGTTTGACAAACATTGCCCAGCCAACACGGGACGACTTGCCAGGGTCATTAAAACGGGAACACCGAAGCCCAGCTTTGCCAGTCGGCGCCGTCTTTCACCATCGACCAAGCCTTGACCCTGTCCCAATTTTTCCCCATCCGATTTAAAGCTGGCTTCGGCTTCAGTGCCTATCGATTGAGTTTTCGAATCTTTTGTCATAAACAACCACCTGCTGATAATTTTGTAACTTTGAGCGTCAACACACAATCGGTCAAGTCTAGCCCGAGATCATGACATCTCAGCGTGACGTAGTTGGTAAAAATGAGACTTTTACCATACAGCCAATCTACGGAAAACACTTTTCAATACAATCAAAGCAATTTCCGAGCCAAGAACTTCGCCGCGTTGCAAGCGACTGATTTAAATCAGGTTTTTCTCGCTTCAGAACAGTTGGCAAGTTTGAAAAATGATGTGATGTAAACAATTTCGACAGTTCAAACCGCGCAATTCAATGCCAATCAAAGCCCTTTCAATAAACTGGCCACCTCAGCCTGTGCCGGAAACTTGTCACCTAGTTTGGCCAATTCATCCAAAGGTTTGCGCGCAAGCTCCTTTTTATTGCCCTTGATGTGGATTCTGGCCAGGTTCATTTTGAAAAGCGTGTTGTCAGGTTGCGCTGCCAAAGCCTTGGTTTGCCACTCTAGAGCTTTGGCGTAGTCGTTCTTTTCAGACAGAAGCATGGCCAAGGTGTCCATGAAGGCGGGCTGCGTAGGGGCCAGCTTGATGGCGGACTCTGCCAGTTCCACCGCCCCTGGCTTGTTGAGGCGCCCTGTCACCCAGGCCAAATTATTGAAGGCAGCTGCATTGTTGGGTTGCAGTTTCACAACGGAGGTGTAGTGCTTTTCCGCAGTCGCGTATTCCTTGCGGGCGATTGCAAAGTCACCCATGTAAAACTGAAAAGCATAGTCTTTGCTATTGCTATTGATCCAAGCTGCTGAAAACTTATCAGCCTCTGCGGTTTTACCCCCTGCCATCAAAGCTGCATGGGCTTTCAACGCCAGTTCTGGCGATGGCGCTTGCTTGATTCCAGCTTGGTAGGCTGCAACAGCAACATCCCAATTTTTCTGTGCTGCGGCAACATCGCCTTCCAACACAAAGCCAATCGGCTCTTTAGGGCGCTGCTTTTGAACCGTTTTGGCCATGGCCACCGCGTCGGAGAACTTTTGGGCGTCCATGCTCAGCATGATGATGCCGCGCTGCGCATCAATCAAATCAGGCTTGACCTCCAACGCTTTTCGCAAGCTTTGGCCAGCAGCGTCTTTATTTTTTGCCGCCATGTGCGCGTCGGCCAGGCGCAACAACGGCTTAGTGGACTGGGGCAGCATGGCAACCAGCTTGGTGAAGGTGGCCA
This sequence comes from Rhodoferax sp., assembly GCA_031431035.1. Classification (GTDB taxonomy): domain Bacteria; phylum Pseudomonadota; class Gammaproteobacteria; order Burkholderiales; family Burkholderiaceae_C; genus JANYCG01. The sequence goes on along the minus strand of JANPCR010000314.1, from coordinate 7,422 downwards.
CTGCCTGATTGTGCTCGCCCGAGGCAATTTGAACCAAGCCCAACGACTCCAAAATATCCGGGCTTTCAGGCAAGGCTGCTACTGCGTTTTGTGCCACTGACATGGCCTGCTTAAAGTCTTTGTTGCTCAGGTGAAAGTTGATCAACAAAACTCGAGGAGCCGCCTCTGCCGCATTGGCCTCAACCGCCCGGGTAATGAACCCACCAATTTCTTCTTTGGGTGCAGAATTTCTAGCGGACATTTCTGCCAATGCCAGCAGGGCAGGCACACTTTTGGCGTCTTGCGCCAAAACGGCTTCGAACCGCTTTTTGGCATCGGCCGGTTTCTTCTCCATCATGTCCAAACCTGCCAAACTTGCTACAGCAGGGAAGAATTTCGGATCAAGCTTCAAGGCTTTTTCGAAACTTGCACGTGCGCCCGCTGGATCTTTTTTGGCCAGCAAGGTTCTGCCGCGCAGGTTGGCTGCCAAGGGCTTGTCTGGCTGCTTCTTTTCAAGCCCATCAATGGCCTTCAAGGCCTTGTCCCATTCGCCTTTCCTTAAATTGGCACTGATCAGGGCCATGTCCGCGGTGATACCTGTGTCAGATGCAGCGATCTCTTGCAGTTCACCGAAAGCTGACTCTGTGTTGCCGGTCATCATGTGTGTCAGCGCCAGCGAGGTGCGTTTTCTGGCATCCTTAGGCGCCGCTTTGGCGGCTTTTTCGAAATATTCTTCGGCTTTTTTGACATCGCCATTTTGCAGGTGCACTTCACCCGCGACCGAGTTAATTTCAGGGTCAACAATCCCCTTGGCAAACCCTTGGTTCAATGCCGCCAGTGCCTTTGCAGCTTGATTTGACCGCAGGTACGTCATGATCAAAAGACGACGGGCCAGCACCAACTCAGGCGCCGTGCTGACCGCCTTGCTGAGGTAAGTTTCCGCTTGCACCAAAGAATTCGACTGAAATTCCACTGCGCCCGCAAGTTGAAGAGCTTTGGCGTTGTTGGGAACCATTTTGAGAACTTGCTGGGACATTTCACGCGCTACTTTGAAGTCGCGTTTCAAATAAGCCAGTTGGGCTTGGAAATACTTGGTTTGAGGGTTGTTGGGCGCGACTTTTTTCAGGAGTTCAATTTGCTTGGCGCTTTCATCGAGCTCGCCAGTTGACATCATCAAGGTGATTATTGTCGCGTGGGCAGAAATCATGTCCGGCTTGAGTTCCAGCACCTTTCGGTAAGCGACCAGCGACTCTTTGAGCTGGTTTTTACCCAACAACAGCACATCGCCCTTTAGACGCCAGGCCTCAAAGTTCGTTGGGTTTTTGGCAATGATGTCTTCGACCGACGCCAAAGCGCCGTCATAGTCCTTGGCAACCGCCTTTTGCCGAGCCACTGCCACCAGAGCAGGCGCGAATGTAGGGCTGGCTGTCAAGGCTGCGGTCAACGCCGCTTGCGACAAATCAGCCTTGCCCAAAGCAGCGTAAGCGGTTGACAGGGACGTTTGCAAATCAGCCTTGGCAGTTGCCGAACCCAATTCTGTTTTCGCAAACTCATCCACCACTTTCTTGAACTGCGCCAAAGCCAGCAAGGCACGGGCGAGCTCTGGCACAACCTGATCGGGTGACACCTTCAAGTCCAGCGCTTTACGAAATTCAAGCTCAGCATTGGGCACTTCGCCCGTTTTCATCATCGCTTGGCCCAGCATCAGGCGCGCTGGCCCAGACTCGGGGTCCTTTTGCAAAGCGTTTTTGATTTGAATGACGGCAGCCTTGTTGTCATTTTTTTCAAGGTATTCCTTGGCTGAGGTCAACATGGAATCGGTACTGCCACCGCCGCAAGCGACCAGCAGCAATGAAAGGCAAAGGCCAGAAAGGGCGACCGCATGGGTGGGTTTCATGATGGATCCAGCAAAAAAATTGAAATAACTACAAATACCTAAGGGTAACCGCGTTGGCAAATAGTTTGCAAGCTCCAATCCAGGTGCTTGCGGCGAGGCTGCGCTATTTCAGGCCCAGCCGGTGCATCAGGTCATACAGCGTTGGCCGGCTCACGCCCAATAGCTCAGCGGCCTTCACAATGCTGCCATTGACGCGACCCAAAGCCGTGATGATGGCGTTTTTCTCGGCGTTTTCTCGCACGGTTCGCAAATCGAGCGAATTGCCTGTCTCTTCCTGCGCAGGGGTTTTCAAGCCGAGCTCCTGGGCAGAAATTTGATTGCCATCGGCCATGATGACGGCGCGCTTGATGCAGTTTTCAAGCTCGCGAATATTCCCGGGCCACTGGTGGGCTTCAATCGCCGCCACCGCGTCTTCGCTTAAATTGAGCGAACCCCGGTTTTGCTCTTGAGCGAACCGGCGCACAAACGAATGGGCCAGCAGCGCGGCGTCGCCCACCCGGCTTCGCAGGGGCGGGATGTTAACCACAATTTCTGCAAGCCGGTAGTAAAGGTCCTCCCGAAAACGGCTTTCCTTGCTCAGTGCCGTCAAGTCCTGGTGCGTCGCGCAAACAATGCGCACGTCAACCGGAATCTCTTGGCGGCCACCCACGCGCTCAATGGTTCTTTCCTGCAAAAAGCGCAACAGCTTGGCTTGCAGCGGAAAAGGCAAATCGCCAATTTCATCCAGCATGAGGGTGCCACCCCCCGCCATTTCAATTTTTCCCAACGTGGTTTTGGCAGCGCCTGTGAACGCGCCTTTTTCGTAGCCAAATAACTCGCTTTCGAGCAAGTTCTCGGGGATGGCGGCGCAGTTGATGGCGACAAATTTACCCGAGCGCCGGGGCGACGACTGGTGCACGCCACGTGCCAACACTTCTTTGCCCGTGCCGCTTTCACCCAACAGCATGACGGTGGCATTGCTGCTGGCCACCTTTTCAATGGTGCGGCAAATTTTGAGCATGTCAGGGTCGCGGGTCATCAGGCCCGAAAGCGCGTCTGGTGTTTGCAAAGACTGCAACCGCCGGTTTTCACGCTGCAACTCAAACAGTTTGAAAGCCCGGCCAATCGTCAAGTTGAGCAGTTCTGGCTCAAACGGCTTGGCAAAGAAGTCGTAAGCGCCCAAAGCAATGGCTCGAAGCGCGTTAACTTGGTCGTTCTGCCCTGTCAAAACTATGACCTTGGTGTCAGGTTCGATCGACAGAATTTGCTCAAGCAATTTAAAGCCCTCAGACACCGAGTCGGCGTCGGGTGGCAGGCCCAAGTCCATGGTGACCACGGCGGGCATATGACGGCGCAACTGCACTAACGCACTTTCACGGTCGTGCGCAACCACGGCCTCAAACTGGTCAAGCGACCATTTAATTTGCTTTTGCAGTGCTAAATCATCTTCGACGATGAGGAGGGAACGCATTTTTTCAGAGGTCATCGAGCTTCCAACATTTGCAGATCCGACGCTTGCTTCATTTCAAACAAGGGAAGACGTATTGTGACCGTCGTTCCACGGCCAAGTTCGCTCTTGACTTCGATCTTGCCCCCCAATTCCTGAACATACTGGAAACTCTCGTAGGCACCAATACCCATGCCAGCCTGCTTGGTGGTCTGAAATGGCTTGAACAGGCGGTCGCGGATGAAGTCTTGCGTCATACCCTGCCCGGTGTCGGTCACTTCAATTTGCGCTTGCCCACCTTGGCGCGCCAGTGACAGTTGGACCAGTCCGGTCGCGGGGGTTGCGTCAAACGCGTTTTGCACGACGTGGCCAATGATTCGTTCGAGCCGCTCTTCATGGCCACGGGTGCCAATGCGATCGACAATTTCAACCTCCAGCTTGCGGCCCCGGTTGCTGGCAATGCCTTCAATGCGGGCGACAATTTCGCAAAGGTCAACGCCCACGGCCGTACCGGGCGGCGTGGCACCTTCGCGCAGTTGCAACATCAGCTGGCGCATGCGTTCCAGAGAGTTTTCAACCGTCATCAGCATGTCTTGCTGAAATTCGGGGTTTTGGCTGTGCCGCTGGGCATTTTTCATCATCAGCGACAACTGGGTCACGATGTTTTTCAAGTCATGCACCACAAAGGCAGACATGCGATTGAAGGCATCAAATTTACGGACTTCCAGCAGGGCTTCAGTCGCCTGCATTTGTGCCAAAAAGCTGGCCGCCTGACGCCCAGCGGTTTTGAGCAGGTCGTTGACCTCCCAATTCACCTCCAGGCGGGTGCGCGCCCTGGCCAGCACAACGAAACCAATCATTTCTTCACCGACGTTCAGGGGAACAATCAGCCAGGCTTGCTCCATTTCCTGCAACCATAGGGGCAATGTCATCACCCCATAACGGCGGGGTGACGAGCGGAATTCTTCGAGATTAATGACCCAGCCATTGGCGGACATGAACTGGCACAGCGACGATGCGGCGTCTTCCTTGACCTGGGTTGTTGCGAGGTTCCAGCGCGCTGTTTGACTGAAAGCAGCCTCGCCGCGCCCCTTCATCCACAGCCCGCCGCCGGGGCTTTCCAGCAGATCGGCCAGACCGCGAATGACTTGATTGCCCATTTCCTGGGGCGAGTTTTGGCTGGACAGGGTTTTGGTGAAGCGCAGCCATTCTTCCCGGTAGTCGTATCGGTAGCGAAAGAAATGTTTGCCTAAAAACACCCGTAATTTAGCCCGAACCGAGCCCGAGAGCGCCAGCACAATCAGCAGCAGCAGCCCCAGAAAAACCAGCCCCAACTGCAAGGCACGGCCCCATTCGCCCCCGAAAAAGCGGACGTAATAGCCGACGGCGGAGACAAAAATCAGGTAAATGCCTGCAATCAGCAAGGTGGCCGAATGAAAGGCGGCTTTGCGAGACACCTGAATTTTGGAGATCCAGTCGCGCCGTCGGGTGCTCGACAAAATAAGCAAAGGCACCATCAAAGTGTGAACTGCTCCCCGGATGCTGGCTGCGTCGGCGTCCAAACGGGCAAACAACACGCCTTGCGAGTAGAGGTAAATGTCAAACAGCGCCGCACCTGCCAAGCCCAGACACAGGGGCTTGATGTTCCAGCGCGAGTCTTCAGACACATTGCGAAAGAGTTGCTCGACCAGCATCATCACAAAGACCGGCAAGGCCATGGCGCTGAAGAGAACCAGGCGCGACGGTTCACCGAACACCGTGATCTCCATGGCAAACAAAAGCCTGGCCACCAAACCAAAGGCCAGCAAAATCAGGCCGCTGGGCACCATCCAACCCATGCCTGCGGGCAAAACGCCTTCATGGCGGCTGCTCAGGAGCGCGAGCAAAAACACAAACCAACTGGCGTAGCGCAGCAGGTCGGCCAAGTCGCCCACCAAAAAGAAGCCTTGCCAAATCGGCAACAAATAGGCCAGGCCAGCCCAACCCCAAATGGCCGTGAAGACCACAGCCAAAAAGAGAGCCACTTTGGGCAGGTCCAGCGGGCGGGCCAAGTAGCCCAAAAAGATCAGCCGAAAGGCAAAAATGGCATAACTGACGCCTACCAGCCCATAGCCCCAGGCGGTCAAAGAGGCGTGGCCGCTGTCCATGCGCTGTTCAGGCGCTTATTGCGCACCTTTGCCAGTGAGCACCACGCCCACGGTTTCGAACAAAATGACCAAGTCTAAAAACCAAGTGTGGTTTTTGACGTAGTACAGGTCGTATTGCAGCTTTTCGGCTGAATCTTCCATGGTGGCGCCGTAGTGGTAGCGCACCTGTGCCCAACCCGTTAAACCTGGTTTCACGCTCAGGCGCACCGAGTAATAGGGAATTTCTTGGGTCAGCTTGTCGACAAAAAAGGCTCGCTCAGGCCGTGGCCCCACCAGGCTCATGTCGCCAATCAGCACGGTGATGAGCTGAGGCAACTCGTCAATGCGCAGCTTGCGGATGATGCGCCCCACGCGGGTTACGCGGTCGTCTTGCGCGGTAGCCCAACGGGGTTTTCCATCCTCTTCAGCGTCGATGCGCATGCTTCGGAATTTGATGACGCTAAAGAGCCGTCCGTTCAGGCCCACACGCTCCTGCAAATAAAGAATGGGGCCGCCGCTTTCCAGAACAATCAAAACCGCGGTGAGCAACATGACCGGCAAGGACGCAATGATCAAAATGGTGGCAAACACGATGTCAAAGGCGCGTTTGACCAAGGTTCGACCCAGGCCCTGGTTGAAGCCGTCACCAAAAATCAACCAGCCGGGGTTGACGGAGTCCAGCCTGATTTGTCCCAGAGTCTTTTCAAAATGGGTAGCAATGTCGACCACGCGAACCCCATGCAGTTTGCAGTCAAGCAGCTCGCGCAGGGGCATGCTGCCGCCGCGCCGCTCTGCCAGGGCAACGACTATTTCATCAACTTGCTCATCAATGACGATGTCGGTCAGCGACTTGTCGGGCGTCAAAATGCCCCAGGCGGACACTTCCGTGACGGCTTCATTGGGGCCGGCAAAATAGCCGACCAAATCCACATTGGGATCTGACCTTTTGAGTGATCTGCCCACCAGTTTGGCGCGGGTTCCGGTGCCAAAAACCAGAATGCGTTGTCGCACAAGGGACTGGGTACTTGAATGCGCGGCGTACACCCGGTGCGCCAAAACCAGAATGACGCAAGCCCCAACCATCAAGGCGAATATCTTTCGATCAGTCAACTTGAGCGGGAAAAGACTGAAGATTGCGTAGCCCAAGGCCATGGTCATGACCAATGACAACACCGCCCTGGAGCGCGATTGACCCACCGAACGGGTGTGAACCCGTTGGTAAAAGCCCAAACCGGAGTTGATGGCCAACATGCCTACCGCCAACAACAAGGAACTGGTGATTGCCAATGAGAGCCCTGTGCCCAAGTCATTCATTTGCCACAAGATGGACGCAATGACGGCGGCCACCACAATACCGAGGTCAAAAAATACCTGATACAGGGTTCGCTTGTGAAGGTAATGGTTGAATATTTTGATCACTTGCCAAATTTCCTAGCGATTCGATCTCATCGCGGCTTCTTTTTGGGTGCCGTTTTGTCTGAGTGTGCCATGGTACACGGCGAACGCTGGCGAATGGGAGCCAAAGAGGCGCAAGCCCAATAACCAAGGGCTGGCCCTTTGTTCAGTTGCGAAAAAGTCATTTTCAATTCTGATTTTTTTGCGTCAATTGAATGGCATAAAACAGCAGCAGAAAAAACATGAAAGCGACGCGAGGCACATCCATCACGCTGCTGACCAAACCCAAAACCAGAACACCCAGCAAAGACGCTGCCAAAAATGGAGCCAACGAGCCCGCCGACCTGCCTGCCTCAACCAGCCGTTTCAGGGACAATGCTGCGACGCTGCAAAACAGCAAAAAACCAATAGCGCCGCGTTCAATCAGCACCTCTAGGTACAAGTTGTCAATGTGCCATGGCAAATAGTAGCTGCCCGCCGAGGTGCCCCACCGCTCCATTCCGTGGGAAAAGTCACTGTTTTCCAAAAATGCCTGGCTTTTGGGCGATAGGGCCTGCAAATTGGCGATGTCAACCCGGCCACCTTCATTGAGCACGGTG
>JANPCR010000313.1:0-4426 GCA_031431035.1 Rhodoferax sp. | reverse complement strand
TGACGCCGGACGCTATCACCGCCAAAATTATGGCGAAAATTCCTGTGCCAGCCAAACCTTTGGCGCACGAAAAGCTGGCAGCTTGACGTGTTTGGCCTGTTTAAATTCAAAAAAACTGCCGCCCCTCCGCGGCCCCCCGAAGGTGCAGCCGCAGCCGCACTGGGTGGGGTAGAACACATCCTGCGCCGCCTGGAATGGACCGTTATCAAACGGCTTGATGGATTGCTGCAGGGCGACTACCGGACACTGCTTCGGGGCACTGGCATTGACCTGGCCGATTTGCGCGAGTACCAACACCACGACGATGTTCGCCATATTGACTGGAATGTGACAGCGCGCCTGCAAATTCCGCACGTTCGGGTGTTCACCGAAGACCGGGAGATGACCGCCTGGTTTTTGCTCGACTTGAGCCCATCCGTCGATTTTGGATCAGGCGAGAAGCGCAAACGCCACATGTCCGAAGGCTTTGTCGCCGTCATGGCGCGTCTGCTAACGCGCCATGGCAATCGAATTGGCGCGTTGATGTACGGTGCAGGTGTAGACACTGTGATTCCAGCTGGCAGCGGACGGCGCCACGTGTTGCAGTTAATGCATGCCATGGCCCAGCGAACCAGCTCGTCGAATCACGGTGTCACACGTTTGCATGAATTGCTGCAAACTGCTGCGGCCATGGTGCGTCGACGTTCGACCGTATTTGTTGTGTCCGACTTCATCAGTGAGTCGGGTTGGGAAAAGCCGCTAGGTCAATTGGCACAAAAGCACGAGGTAGTAGCCGTGCGCCTGGTTGACCCGCTGGAAGTCAATTTGCCAGACCTGGGCTTGATCACCATGTTGGACTCTGAAAGTGGCGAACAGCTGTTGGTGGACACGTCCAACCCCAAATTCCGCCAGCGCTTTGCCCAGATTGCTGCGCAGCGCGAGACGGCCTTGCGTCAAAGTCTGGCCCGTGCAGGTGTGGACACGCTGGAACTCTCAACCGGTGATGACCTGGTGCAGGCCATGTTGCGATTTACCGAAATGCGCCGTCGCCGCAGCCGGGTTGGGGCGGGTGCCAAGATGCCGGTTCACCTTACGCAAGTCGTCTCAGCCTAACCTTAAGCGTGAACATTGCACAGGAGATTCTTCGATGAACTTTGACGCACTGATGCCCAAGACCATGCCATTGACATTCATGTGGCCGTCACTACTTTGGCTGCTTTTGGCGCTTCCCCTGCTAGTCATGCTGTACCTGTGGTTGATGCGTCGCAAAAAGAAAATGGCGCTGCGCTTTGCATCGCTGTCCATCGTGCGCGAAGCCATGGGCACTGGCCCCGGGTTTCGCCGCCACATTCCGCCTATTTTGTTTTTGCTGGCGATTGCAGCCATGTTGCTGGCCGCATCGCGCCCGTTTGCGGTGGTGATGCTGCCATCGCAACAAGAAACCATCATGCTGGCGATGGACGTGTCTGGCAGCATGCGTGCGACCGATGTGTTGCCCAGCCGCATTGTGGCCGCGCAAAACGCTGCCAAGGCATTTTTGGTGTCCCTGCCACGCGATGTGAAAGTCGGTATTGTTGCGTTTGCCGGGTCTGCCCAAGTCGCCCAGATGCCCACTTTGAACCGAGAAGACTTGGTGTCGGCCATAGACCGCTTTCAATTGCAGCGCGCCACCGCGATCGGCAACGGCATTGTGCTGTCATTGGCCACCCTGTTTCCCGATGCGGGAATCGACCTGAGCGCCATGCAGTTTGGACAACGCCAGAAAGGCGTGTCCATTGACCAGGCTGCCAAAGACGGCAAAGAAGCCAAAAAACCCTTCACTCCAGTACCTGCTGGCTCTTACACATCGGGCGCCATCATTTTGCTGACTGACGGCCAGCGCACCACTGGCGTTGACTCCATGGAAGCCGCCAAAATGGCTGCAGACCGTGGCGTACGCGTCTACACGGTAGGCATTGGCACTGTCACGGGTGAAACGATTGGATTTGAGGGCTGGTCCATGCGCGTCAAACTGGACGAAGAAACCCTGAAAGCCATTGCCAACAAAACCCAAGCCGATTACTTTTACGCAGGCACAGCGGAAGACCTGAAAAAAGTTTACGAAACTTTGAGTTCACGCCTGACTTTGGAGAAAAAAGAAACTGAAATTTCAGGGCTTCTAGCGCTGTTGGCGGCTGTTTTGGCGATTGTTTCTGCGGGATTATCGGTGTTGTGGTTTAACCGGATTTTGTAGGCAAGCCGTATCGTTTAGCCCTCGATGCAGGGCGTGAAATTCAATTGAATTGAAATTACTCAATGGATTGAGTAAAATAACTCAACTGATTGAGTAAATTCATGACCTCTGAAATTCGCCGCGATGCGCTAGCCAGTTTTATTGCCAGACTTCAAGAGCCAAGACGCTTTTTGCAGGTCGTCGCTGGGCCGCGTCAAATCGGCAAAACTACACTCGTTCGTCAGGCTCTTGAGACGCTGTCTACGGGCGCGAGACCACACATTGCCCAACACAGCGTCAGCGCAGACAACCCAGGCCTTGCGGGCGCAAGCTGGCTGACCGCGCAATGGGAGACCGCGCGGACATTGGCCACCCAAGCAGGTTCCTGCATCCTTGTTTTGGACGAAGTCCAGAAGCTGCCTGATTGGACAGAGGAAGTCAAACGCCTCTGGGACGAAGACACCCGCGAACGGCGCGATGTGCGGGTGGTGGTGCTTGGGTCTGCGCCGTTGCTGATTGCACGGGGTCTTACTGAGAGCATGGCAGGACGGTTTGAGATGACACGCCTAGGCCACTGGCGCTTCAACGAGATGCGCGAAGCCTTTGGCTTCAAGCTGGAGCAGTTCATCTATTACGGCGGCTACCCTGGTGCCGCCAGCCTGATTGACAACCCACAGCGCTGGGCCGCCTACGTGCGCGATGCTCTGATTGAGACCACCATCAGCAAAGACGTGCTGCTGATGGCGCCCGTGCAAAAGCCTGCCCTGCTGCGCCGCCTGTTTGACCTAGCCTGTCGGTACAGCGGGCAAGAATTGAGCTACCAAAAGATGCTGGGACAGTTAAGCGATGCTGGCAACACCACCACCCTGGCCCACTACCTTCACCTGCTTGAAGGTGCAGGCATGGTCTGCGGTCTGCAAAAATATGCGGGGCAGGCGGTGCGCCAGCGCGGTTCTAGCCCGAAGCTGCAGGTATTCAACACCGCACTGATGGGTGCAATCGCCGCCACGGAAGGCTTCGGGTTTGAGCGCCTTCGCGCGACACCCGAGCTATGGGGCCGCATCACCGAAAGCGCAGTAGGCGCAGAGCTGCTGGCCCGCTATCTGGAACACACCAGCACGCAGCCCATGATTCACTACTGGCGCAACGGCCAGGACGAAGTGGATTACGTCTTGCGGCATCAAGGGGAACTGTTTGCTTTTGAAGTTAAGAGCGGGGCGAATCAAGGCAATACAAAAGGGCTGGATGCGTTTTGCAAACTCAGCCCCAACGCTCGGCCTTTGGTTTTGGGGACGGGCGGGCTGCCGCTTCAAACCTGGTTTGAAACGAAGCGGAGTGATTTCAGTTAAAAAAGGATTGCTCACAGTCCGCCACTCACCTCGGCAGGCGTGGCACTCATACCATCAAAATCTACGAAGATTTCAACGCCCCCTAAACTGTCATTGCGCGCCTCTGCCGAACAACTCCGAGCCCAGCAAGTGCCGCTATGGCCAAGGCCAATGCGCTAGGTTCAGGTACTTCGTTAATGGCTACCAGCACATCGCCGGGGCGTACAGCCATTGCAGGAAGACCTTGAAGTTTAGGCGACCCAATTTGGTCGCCATTTGTTGCGTTGAACCGCCAAGCATAGTTAGTAGAGGCTGGGTCATATTCGTAAAAGTCTGCCGGCAGCCACCAATCCGTGCCAGTCCAGTAGGAGTCGTGTACAAAGTTCTGGAAGTCGCCTGAGTGGGCAAATCCCCAGTCGGAAACCCAAGGGGGTGGTGTGCCTGGTGCAAAAATGTAACCTGGCGGCACGAATCCCTTGTTGCCGAGCGTGAGGTACCAAAGGTGGCCCATTTCACTGCCCGTGCAGTTCACCCGCCACTTTGCTGTCCGGAAGGAAAACCCACGTCATAAAAGCTATGAGAGCACGACGCATCTAGCTGCAAGCTCGTCGGCAAACGCCACCCGCTAAACCCGCCAACCGTCAAAGTGGTAGCCCAGCTATTTGCGTCAGCTCAGCTCATATAGCCGCCCCCATAGCCATATAAGTCGTCAATAACACCCGTGCCCGCAGTCCCACTGGCATTAGCATCGCGCAGCCACGTGATGTTGAGATCGGTGTCGTACAAAAAGACTGCGCTTTCGTTGGAGCCAGCCACCGCGTGTCCATTGATATCACGGCCCAGCAAGGTTGCTTGCGCGGGTGTTGCCAGTAACAGCGTGGTTGCAAACAGCGTGGTTGCAGCAAGT